>NZ_MKJY01000572.1 GCF_001942465.1 Actinomadura sp. CNU-125 | reverse complement strand
ACGCGCGGCGCGTCCCGCGGCATCTTCCTGGTGTCGACCGACGGCGGCCGCACGTTCAAGGCCGAGTCCCGCGAACCCGCCCTCGCCCCGACCCCGCTCCTCGTCGAGCACGTCACCGCCGGGCGTCCGCTCAGGTAAAGCGGGCCTACCCTGGAAGCATGAGCCCCCGCAAGAACCGCCGCTCCGCCCCCGGACCGACTCCCCGGGGCGGCGGCGGCATGTGGGCTCAAGAAACCGAGGACGGGCCGGACGGCACCTGGATCGTGCGCAACGTCGCCGGGGGCAATGCGGCGAAACCGTACCGCTGCCCCGGCTGCGACCACGAGATCCCGCCGGGCGTCGGGCACGTCGTCGCCTGGCCCGCCGACGAACGCGGCGGCGCCGACGACCGGCGGCACTGGCACCGTCCGTGCTGGCAGGCCCGCAACCGGCGCGCGCCCCGCGTCCAGCGGAGCCGCAACGCGCCCCGCTACTGACCGCCGTCCGGAACGGAGCGCCAGCGGAGTGGAAGACGACGGTCAGTAGCCTTTGGGGGGTGTGGGGGGCCGCCCCCACAGGGAACACTGACGACGAGGAGACCGATGGCGGAGATCCGGGCCACGACCGTCCTGCCCGCACGCCGCGAGGACATCACCCTGCACACGTCCGACGGGCTGGAACTCGTCGGCGAACTCGCGCTGCCGCCGGAGAACCCCCCGGTGGCGACGCTCGTGTGCCTGCATCCGCTGCCCACCGCCGAAGGCATGATGGACAGCCATGTCCTGCGCAAGGCGTCCTACCGGCTGCCCGCACTCGCCGACGTCGCCGTCCTGCGGTTCAACACGCGCGGCACGACCTCCGCGCGCGGCACCAGCCAGGGGGAGTTCGGCGAGGGCGAGACCGAACGGTTCGACGTCGCCGCCGCCCTCGAATACACCGAATACCACGACCTGCCCCGCCCCTGGCTGCTCGGCTGGTCGTTCGGCACCGAACTCGCGCTCAAGTGGGGCCGCGACCCGCTCGTCGAAGGCGCCATTCTCCTGTCGCCGCCGCTGCACCGCGCGGCCGACGCCGACCTCGACGCGTGGGGCGCCGACGGACGTCCCGTCCTCGCGCTCGTCCCCGAGTTCGACGACTACCTGCGACCCGACGAGGCCCGCGAACGGTTCGCCCGCGTCCCGCAGGCCGAGGTCATCGGCGTCGACAAGGCCAAGCACCTGTGGGTCGGCGAACCCTACGTGCGGACGGTGCTGAACGAGATCGTCCGGCGAGTGGCCCCCGCGGCGCACCCCCTCCCCACGGAATGGCCGTAATCCAATCGGCCGATGACGGCCACTCCTGATCATCTCGGGCCCTTTCGGGTAACCATTACCGGTAACCCGACACGAGGTGAGGAACCCGCATGACCGTGCAGCTCTACGCCCGGGACGTCGGTTCCGGCACGCCGCTCGTCCTGCTGCACGCCTTCCCGCTCTCGTCGGCGATGTGGCTGGAGCAGCGGCAGGGCCTCGCCGGACGGTTCCGCGTGATCACCCCGGACCTGCGCGGGTTCGGCGGCTCCCGGCTCGGCACCGACGAGCCGTCCATCGACGCGATGGCCGACGACGTCGCCCGCATGTTCCGCGACCAGGGCGTCCGCCGCGCCGTCGTCGGCGGGCTGTCGATGGGCGGATACGTCGCGATGGCGCTCTGCCGCAGGCACCCCGAACTCGTGCTCGGGCTCGTCCTCGCCGCCACCCGCGCGGCCGCCGACACCGACGCGACCCGGCAGAACCGGCTCCGCCAGGCCGAGGCGCTCGACGGCGACACCGGCGTACGGACCCTCGTCGACGAGGTGCTCCCCGGACTCGTCGGGCCCACCACCATGCGGCAGCGCGCCCTCATCTACGGGCGCGTCCGCGGGCTCGTCCAAGCCACCCCGGCGCCCGCCGCCGCCTGGGCGCAGCGCGCGATGGCCGCCCGCCCCGACTCCTTCGAAACCCTCCGCGAACTGCGCGTCCCCACCCTCGTCATGGTCGGCGACGAGGACGCCCTCGCCACCGAGGACGAGGCCCGCGCCATGGCCGACGCCGCCCCCGACTCCGAACTCCTCGTCATCCCCCGCGCCGGGCACCTGTGCGCCGTCGAACAGCCCGACCTGTTCAACCAGGCCGTCGCCGAGTTCACCGCCGCCCTCGCCCGGACCGCTAAAGAGTCTCCTGACGGGGCAGGACGACCTCGCGGATGAGCAGCGACACCGCCGCCGCCGTCGGGATCGCCAGCAGCGCCCCCACCACCCCGAGCAGCGCCGCCCCGACCAGCGCCGCGACGATCGTGACCGCCGGCTGCACGTCGACCGTCCGCTTCATCACCCTCGGGTAGATGAAGTAGTTCTCCACCTGCTGGTACGCGACGTAGAAGACCACACAGGCGATGGCATCCGCCCCCGACCCCGTCAGGAACGCGATCAGGCACACCACCACCGCCCCGATCGTCGCGCCCACCAGCGGGATCAGCGCCGTCACCGCCACGATCAGCGACAGCGCCAGCGCGTACTTCACCTCCACGATCGACAGGAAGATGTACGACATCGCGCCCGCGATGAACCCGATCATGAACTGGCCCGCGACGTACCCGCCGATCCGGTCCAGGATCTCGTCGCCCAGCAGCGCCACGCGCGCGCGCCGCGTGCGCGGGGCCAGCTTGTAGAAGAACGTCTTGATCTGCGGCAGCGACCCCAGGAAGTACAGCGTCAGGATCAGGATGGTCACCGTCTGGACCACACCGTTTATGGCGACCCGCCCGATCCCCGTGGCCGCCTCCGTGACCTGCTTCTGGAAATCCTCACTGTTGACGAACGTCTCGGCCTTCTCCAGCAGCCCGTACCGCTTGTCCCACTCCGCGAGCTGCTCGTTGTTCTGCAATTGCTCGACGAAATGCGGGATCGACTCCCGCAACTCGTTGACCTGCTCGGTCACCGGCTGCACCAGCGACGCGACGAACCCCGCGAAGAACAGCAGCACCCCGAAGAACACCGCACCGACCGCGAGCCCCCGCGGCAGCCCCACCCGCCGCAGCCGCTCCACCGCCGGGTTCAACCCGATGGCGAGGAACAGCGCCACGACGATCATCACGATCGTCGACCGCGCACTCGTCGCGGCCTGCACCAGCAACCACGCGGTGATCACCCCGAGCGCCGCCGTGAACCCGAACACGAACGGATGCGCCCGTCCGAGCGGCTGCCCCGGCCGTCCGAACGGGAACCGCTGGTCGACCCCCGCCTCCCGCCGCCGCTGCTCGACGTCCATCGCGGGATCGGGCGTCACCGGCAGCGGCACGTCCTGCTCCGCGACGAGCGCCCCGACACCCGCCCCGCGCTCCGCACGGGCCCCGCCGTCCGCGAGCGCGTCCGTGTCCTGCGGCCGAGTCTCCACAGGCCGCGCGTCAGCGTCGTCCCGCACATCGACCTCGGTGGAGTCACCGCCACCGTCCGCGCCGCGCCCGTCGGCGGCTGTGTCAGTGGCGCCGGGAGCGCCGCTTTCGCCCCCCGCGTCGGCCTCGTCCCCCGCGTCGGCCTCGTCCCGCGCATCGGGTTCTGCGGGCGCGGGCTTGGTGTCGGCCGGGTCCGAGGTGTCCGCTTCGCGTGCGTCGGCGTCGTCGTCCGTGGCGTTGGCCGCGTTGCTTTCGTCCTGCGCGTCGGGCTCGGGGGTGGTGCCTGCGGCGCCCGTTCCGCCGGGGGAGGTGTCGGTGTCCTCGGGGGTGGGGGCGGTCGTGTCGGGGGTGTCTTGCGTGTCGTCGGGGGGTTGGGTGGGCGAGGGGACTCGGGCGGGGGCGGGCGGCGCGGCGGAACCGTCCTCGCGGGGGGTCTCGTCGGGCACGCCGGTCTCCTCTGTCTCCTGCGGTCTTCTCTATGAACGACGGAAAGCCTAGAGGCGTTCGCTCGGCCCCTAGGCTTTCCGGTCGGTGACGCGCCGGACGGACGCGTCAGGTGGTCACTCCTGCCACCAGTCCTCGTCGTCCTCGTCGGACTTCTTGGCCTCGGCGGGCTTGGCGGGTGCGGTCTTCGCCGGGGCCGCCTTGGCGACGGGCTTGGGGGCGGGCGGCTCCTCCTTGGGCTCGGCCGCGGGGATGGCGGGCTTCTCCGGCGGGGCCGCGATCTCGTCGGCGCATGCCGGGGGACACGCCGCCGATGAGCTGGCGGAGCTGGTTGAGGTGGCTGGTGATGCTGTCGCGCTGGCGGGTGAGCTCGTCGACCTGGCGCTGCGCGTTGGTGCGGACGCGGTCGGCCTCGGCCTTGGTCTCGGCGAGCAGCTGCTCGGCCTGCGCCTTCGCCTCGGCGATGACGTTGTCGCTGTTCTTGCGGGCGTTGGCGACGAGCTGCTTGGCGTGCGAGTCGGCTTCGCGGCGGGTCTGCTCGGCCTGCTGGGTGGCCTTGGCGGCGCGCTGCTCGGCGGACGCGGCGCGCTGTTCGGCCTCGGCGACGAGCTTCTGCGTGGCGGCCTGCGCGGCGGCGTGCCGCTCGGCGTCCTGGCGGTCGGCCTCCTCGCGGCGGGCGGCGAGCTGGATCTCGAACTCGGCCTCCGCCTGGGCGCGCTGGGCTTCGCTCTCCTCCAGGATGCGCTGTGCCTGGGCGCGCATCTCGTCGGCCTGCCGCTTGGCGGTCGTGAGGATCTCGTCGCGCTCGCGCTTGGTGGACGCGCGCAGCTGTGCGACCTCGCGCTCGGTGGTGGTGCGGAGCTTGGCGATCTCGCGTTCGGCGGCGGCGCGCTTCTCGGCGACCTCGTGGTCGGCGGTGGCGCGGAGCTTGGCGACCTCGCGTTCGGTGGTGGAGGTCAGCTCGTCGGCCTCGCGGCGGGCGGACGTGCGGACCTCTTCGGCCTCGCGCTCGGCCGCGCCCCGCATGTCGTCGCCCTCGCGCTGGGCGGTGGCGCGGAGTTCGGCGGCGTCGTTCTCCGCGGTGGCGCGGAGTTCGGCGGCGTCGACCTTGGCGGCGGCCTTGATCTCGTTGGCCTCGGAACGGGCGGCCTGGACGAGCTCGGTGGCCTGCTCCTCGGCGAGCCGGAGCAGCTGCTCGATGCGGGCGCCGAGACCGGAGTAGGTCGGGCGCTCCTGTTCCTGCAGCTGACGGTGCGCGTCGGACAGCTCGCGCTGCATCGCCTGGGTCTGCTCGCGAGTCTGCCGGACCTCGCTGTCGAGCTGTTTGATGTGCTCGTCGACCTGGTGCCGGTCGTAGCCGCGAAGCACCACGTCGAACTCGCGTGGGGGCGTGTCTTCGAAGAAGTTGGTGAGCTGGGCGTCGATGTCGGACTGCATGTGGCTCAATCCTGATGTGACGGGGCTACGGGTGGTTCCGGGGACCGGTTGATCGCCTGGCGGGAACGGCGCAACGCCCCAGACCTCTTCCGGCGAATGAAGCCTACTCCCGACACTGCCGTGTTGGGGGCTCATCTTGACGCGCTGCGTGTTTTGTCCCGCTTTGGCATGTCGCTCCGGGAAGTCGCGGCTGCCCAGGTACGGGTGCCACAAATGCACCAGACGCGACCGAACGGTCACAGAGCGGCAGTCTGTACCCGGTTCCCCGGTCCCGTGGTCCCGAAACCGTCACGATCCGGTCACGGTGCGGGGCCGCTCCGTGACCGGACGTCCGCCGTGCTCAGCGCTTCTGCACCAGCTCCGTCAGGACGCCGTGGCAGTCCTTCGGGTGCAGGAAGTTGATCTGCGAGCCCAGCGAGCCCTTGCGCGGCTCGTCGTACAGGACCCGGACGCCCTTGCCGGCGATGCCCGCGGCCTCGTCGGCCACCGTCCCGTCGGTGCCGAACGCGATGTGGTGAACCCCCTCGCCGTTCTTGGCGAGCCACTTGCCGACGGCCGAGTCCTCGCGGATGGGCTCGATCAGCTGGAGGTAGCTCGCGGCGCCGTCCCCCGTCTCGTTGATCTTGAGCATGGCCTCCCGGACGCCCTGCTCCTCGTTCACCTCGAAGTGCACGTCGGTGAAGCCGTACGTGGCCTTGTAGAACTCGACGGTGGCCTCGAGGTCGTGGCAGGCGATACCGATGTGGTCGATGCGGGTCAGCATGGGCGGGTCTCCCTCGAAGGCGTGCCGATACTCCTGGGTATGGTGGCAAACGTCGGCGCAGCACCACTCTGGAGGGCCCCCTCATGACCGCCACATCCGTGATCGTCGCCGGAGCGCGCACGCCCATCGGCCGCCTGATGGGCTCGCTCAAGGACTTCTCCGCGGCCGACCTCGGCGCGCACGCGATCAAGGCGGCGCTGGAGCGGGCCGGAGTGTCCGGCGACCAGGTCCAGTACGTGATCCTCGGGCAGGTCCTCCAGGCGGGCGCGGGGCAGATCCCGTCGCGCCAGGCCGCGGTGAAGGCCGGCATCCCGATGAACGTCCCGTCCATCACGATCAACAAGGTCTGCCTGTCCGGCCTGGACGCCATCGCGCTCGCCGACCAGCTGATCCGCGCGGGCGAGTTCGACATCGTCGTCGCGGGCGGCATGGAGTCGATGACGCGGGCGCCGCACCTGCTGCCGAAGTCGCGCGGCGGCTACAAGTACGGATCGGTCGAGATGCTCGACCACATGGCCTACGACGCGCTCACCGACGCGTTCGACGGGCTGGCGATGGGCGAGTCGACCGAGCGGCACAACGCCGAGCTCGACATCTCCCGCGAAGAGCAGGACGAGTTCTCCGCCCGCTCGCACCAGCGCGCCGCGGACGCGATCAAGAACGGCCTGTTCGACGACGAGATCGCCCCGATCGAGATCCCGCAGCGCAAGGGCGACCCCGTCGTGTTCGGCACCGACGAGGGCGTCCGGGGCGACACGACCGCCGAGGTGCTGGCGAAGCTGCGCCCGTCGTTCAGCAAGGACGGGACGATCACCGCGGGCTCGTCCTCGCAGATCAGCGACGGCGCCGCGGCGGTCGTGGTGATGTCGAAGGCGAAGGCCGAGGAGCTCGGCCTCGGCTGGCTCGCCGAGATCGGCGCGCACGGCAACGTCGCCGGCCCCGACAACTCGCTGCAGTCCCAGCCCGCGAACGCGATCAAGCACGCGCTCGGCAAGGAGGGCCTGGACGTCGCCGACCTCGACCTCATCGAGATCAACGAGGCGTTCGCGGCGGTCGGCGTCCAGTCGATGCGCGACCTCGGCGTCGGCCCGGAGAAGGTCAACGTGAACGGCGGCGCGATCGCGCTCGGCCACCCGGTGGGCATGTCCGGCGCCCGCATCGCGCTGCACCTGGCCCACGAGCTGAAGCGCCGCGGCGGCGGCGTCGGCGCCGCCGGCCTCTGCGGCGGCGGCGGCCAGGGCGACGCGCTTATCGTCCGCGTTCCGACCCGGCCCCTCGCCTAGCGGCTCGGGGCCGATCGGCCCGCATGCGATTGCTGCATCGCTCCGACTCGCCCAGGGGGCTCGCTGCGCGATCGGATTCTCGCAAGCTCGAATCCGGCTTCGCTCGCAATCGCAGTGGTTTCGGTCCGCTCGGGTCGGGGTGATGGCTGGTGACGTGGGGCCCGCGCCCGGCTCGTCCGGGCGCGGGGTCACTGGGCCGGGGCGGTGAACTTCACCGACTCGAAGCCGAGGGCCTGAAGCATGTTGGTCAGCATCGTCCGCGTGTTGGCGTCGGCCCGTTCGCGCAGGCCGCTCTTCGTGGCCGCGTCCTGGATCTTCCTGCTCGCCAGGACGTACAGCTGCTGCTGGTCGTTCGGGTTGCTGCTGAAGAAGTCGCCGAACCGGTCGAACAGGCCGCGCTCGGTGGCATGGACGTAACTGTTCTCGGTGTCGAGGTTCGTCTTCTCCAGGCGGGCCGGCGGCAGCGTGATCGTCGCGGCCGTCCGGTCCGCGTTCACCTTGATCGCGCCCGCGCCGAGCCCGGCGAAGTCGACGTAGGCGTCCACGCTGCCGTTGCCGACGAACAGGGTGCGCTTGCCGCGCAGCGAACTCGGGAGGAACTTCGCGTCCTTCTCCAGATCGACGATGACCTGGAACGTTCCGCTCGCGGCCTCGTAGCGGCGCAGGTCCTGGATGGACTTGAGCAGGACGGGCCCGCTGCGGTCCTTCGTCTCGGTCCCGAAGGGGTTCGCCCAGTCGGGCAGTCCGCGCACGAACTGCAGGGCCACCAGCACGACGACGACCGTCGCCACGACCAGCGGCACGGGGCCGCGGAGGAACCGGAGGGGACGGGAGGCTCTGGAGGGGCTGCCGTTATTCGGTTTTTCGCTCGCCATACCCCCGGCATGCCCCGCAGCGGCTTCCGTTCACGCCACTTGTTGCTGCCGGGCGATGTGATCAGGGCCATATCCCCGCGTGAAACCTCCTGCGGGGAAGGGACGTTGACCGGACGTGGACATTGTTCGTGCTTTCCGAGTCGTCTCCATCGCGGAGGCGATCTCGTTCCTCGTGCTGCTGCTCGTGGCCATGCCGCTGAAGTACATGGCGGACATGCCGTCGGCGGTGTCGCTGGTGGGCCCGATCCACGGGGTCCTGTTCATCGCCTATGTCGGGGCGGCGGTGATCGTGCGGCCGCAGCTCGGCTGGAACATGACGCGGACGGTCCTCGCGCTGGGCGCCTCGGTGCTGCCCATCGCGCCGTTCTTCGTCGAACGCCACTGGACCAAGCCCGCGCCGGTCACCGAGCCGGCCGGCCGGGCCTAGACTCCTGCGCGGTCGTGTCGGGCTGGGGGTCCCGGCGCGGCCGTGCAGGGGAACCCTGCGCGCCGCTCCCCGCCTCGTGCGGAGGGCGGCGCGTCGACGTACGCGGCGCACCGGCCGTCCGGGGGTCGCCCGCCGCGCCGACGTCGGCGGCGGTGCGGAAGTCGTGGGGGCCGAGGGCGCACGCCCGGTAGTCCGCGAAGTTGCGCCGCAGCCAGTCGCGGCGCAGCTCCTCGTCCCATGAGCCGAACAGCCGCGCGAGCGCGCGCGTCGCCGATCGCGGGCGGCGCCTCGCCGACCAGCCAGGCGTCCACCAGCGCGCCGTAGCCGCGGGAGGACGGGCACATCCGCGGGTCGCGCAGGCCGTCGCGGATTCGCCGGACGGCCCGTTCCTCGAACCCCGGCGGCAGCGCGGCGTCGAGGTGGACGCCCGCGACGCCGTCCCGCACCCCGCCGGGCGCCCACGACGGGCGCTGCTCCACGCGGGTGAACGCGCCGGGCGTCCCGTCCAGCCGGGCGGCGAGGGGGATCACCGCGGACGTCAGCGCGGGCAGCGCGTCGCGCAGCGCCGGATGCACGCACACGGTCAGCGGCCACTCCCGGCACACCGGGTCGGCGTGGGCGGGCGCGACCGTCCCGCCCGCCGTCCCGTGCAGCCCGAGGGTCGCCGCCGTGGCGGCCGCGAGCGCCACCGCGAGGGGCACGCCGATCAGTGCGCGGCGCGTCGCCCACAGCACGTAGCCGAGGATCAGCGCGGCCGTCGCGCCGAGCGCCCACACGACCTGGTCGGCGAGCACCTGCGGGCGCAACGTGGTGAAGAGCGCGACCTGGTTCAGCGCGGCCGGGGGAAGCAGGCTCCACCATGACAGGCCGGGCACCCGCAGCGCCGACCACAGCCCGGTGACGACGAGGACGAGCGGTGCCGTCGCCCGGTGCGGCGCGACCCGTCCGGCGAGGTAGCCGGCCACGACGTGCAGGACGAGCGCGCCCGCGCCCGCCGCGAAGCCGAGCGGGTGGGAGCGCCCGGTCCCGTCGTGCAGCAGCGTGACGGCGACGATCACGACGGAGACGGCCGCGTACGACACGAGCGCGGCGGCCGACAGCAGCAGCAGGTCGAACAGCACGCCGGTGGCGGGGGAGCGGGCGGTGAGGTTGCGCAGGTAGTCGAGGGGGCGTTCGCGGACGGCCGTCCAGGCGGCGAGCGCGGCGGCGACCGGGCCCAGCAGCCGTACCGCGTTGACCAGCGCGACGACGGAGTTGTCCCAGTAGGAGTGCGGCGGGCACAGCGACAGCGCCGCCGCGGCGGTGCCGACGACGGTGAGCAGCGGCACCGCGACGAGCAGCGCCGTGCGACGGGCGTCCAGCCGGAGCACCCGCCCGAGGTCAGACACCGGCGGCGCGCCGCGCCGAGCCGTCCGCCGATCCGCGGCCGCACCGGCTGCGGCGGCGCGGGCAGCGCCGGCCGCCGGCCGATCCGCCGCGGTCGACCCGTCCAGGGCCGCGACGACCATGGACGGTCGGCCACAGCCACCGGCGCGGCACCGATTCCTCGCCGTGCCGTGGATCGCCGGGCACCGCGTCGCGGACGCCGGCCGCATCGGGCCAACGGCGGTCGGCGGCGGTACGGCCCCGGCGGGTCGTGGCCGAGCGGGTGGGCTGCTCGGTGAGCTTGCCGCGGGTCAGTGTGAACAGGCGGTCGCACCAGCCGGTGAGCGGGTCGCAGCCGTCCGCGGTGATCACCACGGTCGGGGCGAGGGCGCGCAGTACCGGGATCAGCTCGGCGATCGCGGCGGACGCGTCGCCGCCGGGCCCGGCCGCGCCGGTGGGCCAGGGGTCGGCGGCGGCGCACAGCTCGCCGAACGGGTCGTCGAGCAGCACCAGCTCGGGTTCGTGGACGCACGCGGCGGCGAGGCCCGCGCGCAGCCGCACGTCCGGCGGCAGCAGCGCGAGTTCGGTCCCGGCGGCCTCGGTGAGGTCGAGCCGTTTGACCATGGCGCGCGCCGCGGCGGCGCTCGTCCGCTTGAAGTACGCGGCGTATTCGACGAATTCGCCCGCCGTCATGTGCTCCGCCCGGGAGAACCGGGACGGCAGGTAGCCGATCCGGGCCCGCGCGGCGCGCAACTCCGTACCGTTCGATATGTCCCTTCCGAGAACGTGCAGCACGCCGGCGTTCGGTCGGCGCAAGGTCGCGAACGTGGCCAGCAGAGTGGATTTACCGACACCAGGTGGACCGGCCAGGCCGACCACTCCTTCGGCAAGGCCGAAGGTCACCGGGCGCAGGAGCCACCGCCCCCCGCGGCGGACACCCATTCCTCGGGCCACGATCGCGGAATACTCCGCGATCACTGTTTCCCCCCGTTGTTCGCCATGCGCTCGCTGCGGCCGTTTCTGGCGCGCCGGTGGCCTCCCCCGTCACCACGCGGCGCCCGCCCGGCTCCCGGCACCGGCGGGGCCGGTGTCCAGGGCGTCCGGGACTCCTTTGCCACGGAACGATGCATCGACAACGCGACTATAACCGGGCTTGGCGATGTCTGTCAGCAATCTTTTTGCCTTTACTGCGGGACCGCTGGATCCTTTGCCTCGCAGCGTGACTAGAACAAAACATGATATCTTGACAATCGGCATATGCCCGCCAAAGGGCATTTCGTGGGCCGAATGAGGTCTGCCGGTGATCAGACGGTCGCGGGTTCCGCCGCGGACCCGTCGCATTCCGGATAGACCGTCGGCATACGGCGCTCGGCGGAGTCGATGAGGTCGCTCAGAACCCGCCGAGACTGGACGACCGACTCGATGCACGCATCGAGCTTGTGCAGGCGCGCGCGCAGAGCGTCCAGGAGTTCGGGGCACGGCTCAAGTTCGGGGGACGGGCCGGTCGCGCAGGGAAGCAGGTACGCGATCTCCGCGCTCGACAGCCCTGCTTCGAGCAGCTTGCGGATCTGCGCGACGGTCAGAACCGCCTCGTCCGTGTACTCACGGTAACCGTTGGCGCCCCGGCGGGGTTCGATCAGCCCTTGTGCCTCGTAGTAGCGCAACTGGTGCGTATTGACCCCGGTTCGCTTGCTCAGTTCTCCGATCAGCATGGCGCTCGCTCCTTGACCTTCATATCAGTGTGAAGGTTCAGGATTCTGCCATGAGCACCGCATCGCCTGATGAAACGACATCGACGCAGAACGACGACACCGACCGCACGCCCGTCGCCGTCCTCGGCCTCGGGATGATGGGGGCGGCCCTCGCCGCCGCGTTCCTGCGCGCGGGGCACCCGACGACCGTCTGGAACCGGACGGCCGCGAAGGCCGAGCCGCTCGTGGCCGCGGGCGCGACCCCCGCCGCCGCGCCCGCCGAAGCCGTCGCCGCGGCCCCGCTCGTGGTCGTCTGCGTGTCCGACCACGCGTCCGTCCGCGCGATCCTCGACCCGCTCGGCGGCGCCCTCGACGGCCGGACCGTCGTGAACCTCAGCTCCGGGACGTCCCGGGAAGCCCGCGAGACGGCCGCGGCGGCGGCCCGGCACGGCGCCGCCTACCTCGGCGGCGCGATCATGGCCGTCCCCGAGACGATCGGCACCGCGGACGCGCTGCTCGTCTACGCGGGCCCGCGGACGCTCTTCGACCGGCACGAGCCGGTGCTGCGGAGCCTCGGCGCGGGAACGTCGCACCTCGGCGACGACCACGGCCTGGCGGCGCTGAACGAGATGGCCGTCCTGAGCGTGATGTGGAACGTGCTGAACGGCTTCCTGCACGGTGCCGCCCTCCTCGGCGCGGCGGGCGTGGACGCCGCCGCGTTCGCCCCGCTGGCGAAGAACGGCATCGAGACCGTCGCCGGATGGGTCCCGGACTACGCACGGCAGATCGACGACGGCGACTACCCGGTCCTGGACGCCTCCGTCGACACCCACCTGACGACGATGCGGCACCTCGTCGACGAGAGCGCGGCCCTCGGCGTCTCGACCGAACTGCCGGCGCTCGTCCGGGCCCTGGCGGACCGCGCCGTGGCCGCCGGACGCGGCGGCGACGGCTACGCCGCGCTGATCGAGCAGTTCCGCGAGCCCTCGGACGGATAGAAAGAAGACCATGACCATCACGCAGTACGACCCGCACGCCCTGCTCGCCGAGGCCCGGCTCGGGATCCTCGCGACGATCAAGTCCGACGGGCGCCCCCAGCTCTCGCCCGTCACGCCCTACTACGACCGCGAGGCGGGCGTCTGTACGTCTCGATGACCGAGGGACGCGCCAAGACGGCCAACCTGCGCCGCGACCCGCGGGCCGCGCTGGAGGTCACCGCCTCCGACGGCCGGTCGTGGGCCACCGCCGAGGGCCCGGTGACGCTCGTCGGGCCGAGCACCGACCCGGACGGCCCGGAGGTCGACGCGCTCGTCGACTACTACCGGCGTGCCGCCGGGGAGCACCCGGACTGGGCCGAGTACCGGTCGGTCATGGTGTCCGACCGGCGGGTGCTCATGAGGATGACGGTCGAGCACGTGTACGGCCAGCGGCTCGGCTGACCCGCCGGTCCGCGAGCCGGTCGGCACGCCGGTCCGCGGGTCGGTCCGCGGCCGGTCCGCGGGCCGGTTCGCGCGGTTTCCCACGCGGATTTCCGCACGGTCCGTCCCGTCCCCGCACTCCGCTGGGAGCGTACGGGCGCACAGGTGGTGCGGGGATGGGGCAGGATGGAGCCATGCCTTCTCGGGACTTTTCGTTGCACGGGGCCATCGACCTGGGCGCTCGCCAGGCGGCCACCAGGAAGCAGCAGGAACGCCGGGCGCAGGCGCAGGCGGGCGGCGGCACCGCGTCCGCGGGCGCGGGCGGGGCCGGCGGGCAGTACGTCCTCGACGTGACGGACGAGACGTTCAACGTCGACGTGGTGGAGCGCTCGCAGAGCGTGCCCGTCCTCGTCGACTTCTGGGCCGACTGGTGTCAGCCCTGCAAGCAGCTCGGGCCCATCCTGGAGAAGCTCGCCGAAGAGGCGGCCGGGAAGTGGGTGCTCGCCAAGGTCGACATCGACGCGAACCAGCAGCTCGCCGCCTACATGCAGCAGATGGGCGTCCAGGGCATCCCGTTCGTCGCGGCGGTCGTCGGCGGGCAGCTGCTGCCGTTCCTGAACGGCGCCGCGCCCGAGCCGCAGGTGCGGGAGGCCATCGACCAGCTCTTCGACGTGCTGCGCAAGGAGGGCATCCTCCCGGACGCGCCCGAGGGCGAGCCCGGCGCGGAGCAGCCCGCCCAGCCGCCGGTCGACTCGCCGTACGCCGAAGCCGAGGACGCCCTGCAGCGCGGCGACCTGGACGCGGCGAAGACGGCGTTCGAGCGGCTGCTGGCGCAGAACCCGCGCGACGCGCAGGCCAAGCAGGGCCTCGGGCTCGTCGAGCTGAGCCTGCGGGTGCAGGCGCTCGACCCCGAGCGCGCGCTCCAGGAGGGGCAGGCCAAGCCCGGCGACGTGCAGGCGCAGATCGGCGCGGCCGACGTGGAGATGATGTCGGGGCGCGTCGACGAGGCGTTCGCGCGGCTGATCGCGGCGGTCCGGGCGAGCGCGGGCGACGACCGGGACGCGGCGCGCAAGCACCTGCTGTCCCTGTTCGATCTGATCCCGCCGGACGACCCGCGCGTGGGCAAGGCGCGCCGCTCGCTGCAGTCCGCCCTGTTCTGACGGACGGACGGCGGTAAGCACGAACGGGTCCGACGAACGGGCCCGCGAACGGGTCCGGCGGTCGCTCGACGGCCGGTTCGACGGTCCCCGTGCGGTGACGGACGCCCAAAACGGGCATGAACGGTACGTGGCCGCCCGGATCGTGACCATCTCCGCCGCGTTCGGTGCGGCCGGCGCACTCGTCGGCCCCGCCGTGGCGGAGCGCCTGCGGCTGCCGTTCGTCGACCGCGCGATTCCCGAGGTCGTCGCGAGCGAGATCGGCTGCACGCTGCGCGAGGCCCTCGCCCACGACGGGCGCGCCGAGAGCGGCCTCGGCCGGATCCTCGCCGGGGCGGCGCGGCTCCCGAGCGTCGCGCTGAACGGCATGGAGGTCCACCTGCCGAACCGCGAACTCGTCCCGCCCGAGGAGTTCACCGCCCACACCGAGAACGTGATCCGGCGCGCGGCCGACGGGGGCTGCGTCGTCCTCGGGCGCGCGGGCGCGCTCGTCCTGGCCGACCGGACGGACGCGCTGCACGTGCGGCTGGACGGGGCGCGGGAGCGCCGGCTGGTGCGGGCGGCCGCCGAGATGCCCCCGAACAGGGACGCGAGTGCACCGAGCGGGACGCCGTACCGCGAAGCGGAGCGTATGCTCGTGGACAACGACCGCGCCCGAACGGCCTACGTGAAGCACTTCTACGGGGCCGATCCCGCCGATCCGCGGCTCTATCACCTCGTGATCGACACCACGAGGCTGCCCGTGCCCGCCGCCGTCGACCTCGTCGTCGCCGCGGCGGGGACGATCTGAGCACCGCGGGCCGTCCGGGTGCGGCCCCCGGCGTGCCGCGCCGATCGCGGGCGCGTCCGGGACACGGACATACCCGGTTACAGAGGGAGCAGCTGTCGTGGCGAGCGTGCCCAGCGTTTCGTACTCCATCACCGTCCGGCTGGAGGTTCCGGCCGGTGGAAAGGCCGTAAGCCAGATCACCCACGTGGTGGAGAACGCGGGCGGCATCGTCACAGCGCTCGACGTGAACACCGCCGGGCACGAGACGCTCCGCATCGACGTGACGATCGCGACCCGCGACACCCAGCACGCCGAGGCGATCGCCGCCGCGCTGGAGCAGCTCGACGCCATCAAGATCCACAAGGTCAGCGACCGCACGTTCCTGATGCACCTCGGCGGCAAGATCGAGATGTCGTCGAAGGTGCCGCTGCGCAACCGCGACGAGCTGTCGATGGCCTACACGCCCGGCGTCGCGCGCGTGTCCCTCGCGATCGCCCGCAACCCCGAGGACGTCCGGCGGCTGACGATCAAACGCAACAGCGTCGCCGTCGTCACCGACGGTTCGGCCGTCCTCGGTCTCGGCAACATCGGCCCGGAGGCCGCGCTGCCGGTCATGGAGGGCAAGGCGGCCCTGTTCAAGCGGTTCGCCGGGATCGACGCGTGGCCGATCTGCCTCGACACGCAGGACACCGACGAGATCGTCCGGACCGTGCAGATCCTCGCGCCCGCGTTCGGCGGCATCAACCTCGAAGACATCTCCGCGCCCCGCTGCTTCGAGGTCGAGGCCCGGCTGCGCGGGCTCCTCGACATCCCCGTCTTCCACGACGACCAGCACGGCACCGCGATCTGCGTGCTGGCCGCGCTGACGAACGCGCTGCGCGTCGTCGGCAAGGACCTGTCGTCCGTCCGCATCACGATGGCGGGCGCGGGCGCCGCGGGCAGCGCGATCCTGAAGCTGCTGATGCACGCGGCGCCCGCGACCTGATCGTCTGCGACTATCTCGGTGCCGTGCACCGGGGCCGCGACGACCTCGACGACTCGCTGCGCTGGATCGCCGAGAACACCAACGCCGACGGCTACGCGGGCGACCTGCGCGGCGCCGTCAAGGACGCCGACGTGTTCGTCGGCGTGTCCGCCCCCGGCATCCTCACCGGCGACGACATCGCGACGATGAACGACGGCGCGATCGTCTTCGCGCTCGCCAACCCGGAGCCGGAGGTGTCGCCGGACGAGGCGCGCGAGCACGCCGCCGTCGTCGCGACCGGCCGCAGCGACTACCCGAACCAGATCAACAACGTGCTGGCGTTCCCCGGTGTCTTCCGCGGCCTCCTCGACGCCCAGGCGGACGGCGTCACCCTCGACATGCTCGCCGCGGCCGCCGCCGCGCTCGCCGAGGTGGTCACGCCGGAGGAGATCGGCCCGAACTACATCGTCCCGAGCGTGTTCCACCCGGACGTCAGCTCCCGCGTCGCGGGCGCCGTCCGGGAGGCGGCCGGCGGGCGGCCCCGCACGGAGGCGTGACGCCTACTTCTCCAGCATCTTCTCCTTGCGGCGCGGCCACACGCCCCCGTACCAGAAGATGATCAGGCCGGTGACCAGGGCGGCGAAGGCGGTGGCGCCGCGCGCCCACAGCAGCCCGTCGTCCTGGCCGGTGTAGGGCAGTTCGGACGGGTCGTCGCCGGGCGCCCCCGCGCCGGTGCAGTTCGCCTCGACGGTCTCGGCCGCGATCCGCTCGTTCGCCCACGCGACCCGCACCTGGGTGCGGCGGTCCTCGCGGACCTCGACGTCCACGGTCCGCGACTCGCCCGCGCCGAGCCGTCCGGGGACCGCGGCGGTGTCGTCGTTCTTCTCGATGCTGAAGTCGGCGGGCCGCGAACCGGTGTTGCGGATCCGCACGGGCACCGTCCGCGCCGGGCACGACACCGACCCGATCTCCGCCGTCAGCGCCGCGCCGCCTCCGGCGGCCGGCTGCTTCGACGGCTTCTCGGACGGCTTGTCGGACGGCTTCGGCGACTCGCTCGCCGATCCGGACGGCGACGCCGAGCCCGACGGGGACGGCTCGGTCGTCCGGCTCGACGCGGGCGCCGCGGCCTGTGAGTCGTCCCCGATCAGCGAGGGGATCGCGATCAGCGCCGCGAGGGCGAAGAACACGGCGGCGATAACGAGCCTGGGCAACTGCATCGCTGTCCTCCCCGGGCCCGCGCGACGCCGCGGGCGGCCGATGTTCCTACGTCATTCTTAACGCGTGCTCTCGCCGCCCGTCGATAGAAATGCTCGACTTGCTCACCGCTCGGGTCGGAATCCGCCGCCCGACGACGGGTTTGTCGGTGTCTCGACCACGGACGATATGACTGGTCGGATTCGTTCTACCGATCAGAGACGCCAACGCGAGAGGAGACGTGCCGCCGGGGGTCGGCGCAACGCATGATGGAACCCATGGAAGACGGCATCAGGGTGGGGCTACTGCTCGTCGCGACCCCTCAGCTGGAGGATCCCAACTTCAAGCGCAGCGTGGTCCTGCTGGTCGAGCACGACTTCGACGGCGGCACGCTCGGCGTCGTCCTCAACCGGCCGACCGAGGTCCCGGTCGACCGCGTGCTCCCGCCGTGGGCCGAACTCGTCACCGGACCGTCCGTGGTGTTCCAGGGCGGGCCCGTGGCGCTCGACAACGCCCTCGCCCTCGCCCGCCTCCCGGGCGAGGACGAGCCGCTCGGCTGGCGCGCCCTCGACGGCGGCGCCGAGGTCTCCCGCGTCGGCCTCGTCGACCTGGAGGCCCCGCCGGGCCTGCTGGCGGCCGAACTGCTGCAGCTGCGGGTGTTCGCGGGCTACGCCGGCTGGTCCGCCGGGCAGTTGCGCACGGAGGTCGAGGAGGGCGCGTGGTACCTGGTGCCCGCCGAGGCCGGCGACGTGTTCGACTCCGACCCTGACCGGTTGTGGCAGAACGTCCTGCGCAGGCAGGGCGGCGACCTGGCGTTCGTCTCCACGTACCCTGAGGACCCGACCCTGAATTAAGGTGAATGACGTGAGCACGAAGATCCTTCCCGACGGCGACACCCAGACAGATGTACGGCCGGATCTGTCGCACGGTGACGGCGACCACGAGCGGTTCGCCCATTACGTGAAGAAGGCGAAGATCACCGAGAGCGCGGTGAGCGGCACGCCGGTGATCGCCCTCTGCGGCAAGGTGTGGGTGCCGAACCGCGACCCGAAGAAGTACCCGGTGTGCCCGGAATGCAAGGAGATTTACGAATCCATGCAGGGCGGCAAGGACAAGAAGGACGACTGACCGTCGAGGGTCGCGCGTCCCGTCCCGCTCGGACACGCCGGACACGCCCGGGCCGGGGCCCGGGCGTGTCGGCCGGTCGCGGTGTGGATCGCGGCACAGGTTGGGCCCGCGGGGCGCGATCTGTCGGTGTTGGTATGTAGCCTGCTATGACCGTGAGCACCTTCGCCGCACCGAGCATGCCCCCCGCGTTCCCCGAACGGGCCGCCTGGGGGACGGCGTCGTCCCTGCGCGCCTGGCAGCAGCAGGCGCTGGAAGCCTATTTCGGCACCGACGGGCAGCAGCCCGGCCCGCGCGACTTCCTCGCCGTCGCGCGCCCGGCGCGGGCAAGACGACGTTCGCGCTGCGGCTGGCGCGCGAGCTGATGGAGCGGCGGGCCGTCGTGTCGGTGACCGTCGTGTGCCCCACCGAGCACCTGAAGCGGCAGTGGGCCGAGTCGGCGGCGCGGGTCGGCATCAAGCTCGACCCCGAGTGGCAGAACAGCAGCGGTCCCGTCGGTAAGGACTTCCACGGCGTCGCGGTGACGTACGCGACGGTCGCGGCCCGTCCCGCGCTCCACCGGAACCGGACGGAGACCCGCAAAACACTCGTGATCTTCGACGAGGTGCACCACGCCGGGGACGGCCTGTCGTGGGGCGACGCGGTGCGGGAGGCGTTCGAACCGGCGGCGCGGCGGCTGTCGCTGTCGGGCACCCCGTTCCGGACCGACATCAACCCCATCCCGTTCGTCGAGTACGAAGAGGGATCGGACGGCATCCGGCGGAGCCGCGCCGACTACACCTACGGGTACGGGCCCGCGCTGGCCGACGGCGTCGTCCGTCCGGTGATCTTCCTGGCGTACGCGGGGGAGATGCGGTGGCGCACCCGCGCGGGCGACGAGATCACCGCGACGCTCGGGGAGCCGCTCACCCAGGACCAGACGGCGCAGGCGTGGCGCGCGGCGCTGGACCCGAAGGGCGACTGGATCAAGCAGGTCATCGCCGCCGCCGACCGGCGGCTGACCGAGCTGCGGCGGGCCATCCCGGACGCGGGCGGCCTCGTCATCGCGACCGACCACGAGACCGCGCGCGCCTACGCGAAGATGCTGCGCGCGGTGACCGGCCAGGGCGCGACGATCGTCCTGTCGGACGACCCGGGCGCGTCGAAGAAGATCAAGCAGTTCAGCGAGACCGAGGACCGCTGGATGGTCGCCGTCCGGATGGTGTCGGAGGGCGTCGACATCCCGCGCCTGGCCGTCGGCGTGTACGCGACGTCGACGAGCACGCCGCTGTTCTTCGCGCAGGCGATCGGCCGTTTCGTCCGGGCGCGCAAGCGGGGCGAGACGGCGTCGGTGTTCCTGCCATCGGTGCCGACCCTGATGGGGCACGCGGCCGAGCTGGAGGAGGAGCGCGACCACGTGCTCGACCGTCCGGTCCGCGAGGACGGCCTGGACGACGACCTCATCGCCGAGGCGAACAAGAAGCAGGACACGCCGGACGTCGGGGAGGAGCTCCCGTTCGAGACGGTCGAGGCGTCCGCGACGTTCGACCGGGTGCTGTACGACGGCGGCGAGTTCGGCATGCACGCGACGCCCGGGTCGGCCGAGGAGGAGGAGTACCTCGGCATCCCGGGGCTGCTGGAGCCCGACCAGGTGTCGGCCCTGCTGCGCAAGCGGCAGGCGGAGCAGCTCGCGGGGGTGCGCAAGAACAAGACGGGCGACCCGCGCGCCGACCGCGCCGACCGGACCGCCGCCGAGGACATCGCCGCGCTGCGCCGCGAGCTGAACGGCCTGGTCAACGCCTGGAACCACCGGACCGGGCAGCCGCAGGGCGTGATCCACAACGAGCTGCGCCGCAGCTGCGGCGGCCCGCCGGTCGCGCAGGCGAGCGCGGAGGAGATCCGGGCCCGGATCGCGAAGATCCGCGAGTGGGCCGCCCGCCGCCGCGGCTGACGCGCCGCGTCCGAGGCCACGGAACCGCCCGCGTGCTCGCGCGCCGTACGCCCCCCGCATGGGTGCGCGACGGGTCGTGCGGGGGTCAGCGGCCGACGGCCGTCAGGATCCGGTCGACGATCTCCTCGGGCGTCCCGGTGACGGGGACGGTGATCGTGTCCTCGTCGGGGCCGGGCCGCTCGTAGTCGGCGAACTGGCTGTCGAGCAGCTCCGGCTTGAAGAAGTGCCCCTTGCGCTCCCGCATCCGCGCGGCGATCGTGTCGCGGTCGCCGTCCAGCAGGACGAGCCGGACGCAGTCGCGGCCGTCGAGCAGCACGTCGCGGTAGACGCGCTTGAGGGCCGAGCAGGTGACGACGCCCGGTTTCCCGGCGCGGATCCGGCCGTCCATCCAGTCGCCGATCGAGCGCAGCCACGGCATGCGGTCGGCGTCGGTGAGGGGCGTCCCGGCGCGCATCTTGGCGATGTTCTCGGGGGAGTGGAAGTCGTCGGCCTCGGCGTAGTCCCAGCCGAGCGTTCGGCGAGCAGGGTGCCGACGGTGGTCTTCCCGCTGCCGGACACACCGGCGACCAGGATGATTTCTGGGGGGTTCACGTCATTTGCCACGGTTTCAGGATTTCACCACCGGTGCGCCGGCGAGCGCGACGCCCTCCCGGGCCAGTTCGTCCAGGGCCCGGTCGGTGGTCTCCTTGGCGACCCCGGCGGTCAGGTCGAGCAGGACGGTCGTGCGCAGGCCGCCGCGGGCGGCGTCGACGGCGGTGGCGCGGACGCAGTGGTCGGTGGCGATGCCGACGACGTCGACGGTGTCGACGCCGTGGGCGGCGAGCCAGTCGGCGAGCGGGACGTCGTCGTCGGTGGCGCCCTCGAAGCCGCTGTAGGCGGCGGTCTCGCGGCCCTTGCTGAACACGGCCTCGATGTCGGCGAGGGCGAGGTTGTCGTGGAAGTCGGCGCCCGGGGTGCCGATCACGCAGTGCGGCGGCCAGGTGTCCACGAAGTCGGGTTCGTCGGAGAAGTGCCCGCCCGGGTCGAGGTGGAAGTCCCGGGTGGCGACGATGTGCGCGTATTCGGCGCGTCCGGCCGTCAGGTGCGCGGAGATGGCGGAGGCGACGCCCGCGCCGCCCGCGACGGCGAGGGAACCGCCCTCACAGAAGTCGTTCTGCACGTCCACGATGATCAGAGCCTTCTTGCCCATGACCGCTCCCGTCCCGGTTCCGCGGATCCTCCCCCGACATCTTGGACGCTATCCCAGTCCCGGACGGGACGGAACCGCCGGTCAGGGGCGTGGGCCGTCGTCGACGAACTCGGTGGGCAGGGCGGGCTCGCCGCGCGACAGCTGGACGGCCGTCGCGGGCAGTTCCGCGACCGTGCGGGCGTGCCGGTCGCGCGCGTCCCGCAGCGGCTCGCGTCCGACGACCTCGCCGTCCCGGACGAGCGGGACCTGCAGCACGCGGTCCCGGGGCCCGGGCGCGGGCACCCCGGTGGAGATCGTCTCCGCGTAGGCGGTGCCGTGCGGGTCGACGCGCCGCACCGCGGCCTTGCGGCCGCCCCGGCTCGGCTTGCCCGCCGACCGCTTCGCGACCGGGCGCATCGGCGCGTCGGCGTCCGGGCCGTCGGCGCGGGCGACGAGCTTGTAGACCAGCGAGGCCGTCGGGGCGCCGGAGCCGGTGACCAGGGACGTGCCGACGCCGTAGCCGTCGACGGGCGCGGCGGCGAGGGCGGCGATGCCGTACTCGTCCAGGTCGCCGGTGACGACGATGCGGGTGTCGCGCGCGCCGAGGGAGTCGAGCTGGTCGCGGACGCGCCGGGCCATGACCCCGAGGTCGCCGGAGTCGATCCGGACGGCGCCGAGCGCGGGCCCGGCGAGTTCGACGGCGGTCCGGACGGCCCGTTCGACGTCGTACGTGTCGACGAGGAGCGTCGTGGATTCGCCCAGCGACGCGAGTTGCGCCTCGAACGCGTGCCGTTCACTGTCGTGCAGGAGCGTGAACGAGTGCGCGCTCGTGCCTGCTGTGGGCACACCGTAAAGTCGTCCGGCTTCGAGGTTGGACGTGGTGGCGAACCCAGCGATGTAGGCTGCGCGCGCCGACGAGACGGCCGAACGTTCATGTGCGCGGCGCGAACCCATCTCGATGAGGGGGCGGCCCTGCGCGGCCTGCACCATCCGGGACGCGGCGGACGCGATCGCGCAGTCGTGGTTGAGGATCGACAGCACGACCGTTTCGAGCAGGACCGCCTCGGCGAACGTCCCCTCGACCCGCAGGATCGGCGATTCCGGGAAGTAGCAGTCGCCTTCGGGATAGCCCCAGACGTTCCCGGCGAAGCGGAACTTCTCCAGCCATTGCGCCGTGGGTTCGTCGACGATGCCGTTCGAGGCGAGCCAGTCCAGTTCGTCCGGTCCGAAGCGGAACGCCTCGATCGCGTCGAGGATCCGCCCGGTGCCCGCGACGACGCCGTAGCGGCGTCCCGCCGGGAGGCTGCGGGCGAACACCTCGAACACGGCGCGGCGCCCGGCCGTCCCGCTGCGCAGCGCCGCCTGCAGCATCGTCAGCTCGTACCGGTCGGTCAGCAGCGCGGTGCCGCGCCCCTCGCCGGGAGCCGTTTCGCCGATCATTCCCTCGCCCACGTCCACAAGTGGCACCCTAAGGCTCGGTGCGGGCACCATGGACCGTGAGGCCGGTGCACCTAGCATCGGAGGCTATGGGCGGACCGATCTCGCGAGCGAGGGGGAGACGCAGGTCATGAGCGCCATGAGCACGGCGCCCGCACCGGTCGAGCTGGAGCGGCCGGACGTCGAGGAGGAGACGCGCGCCGACCGGCCCTGGCTGGCGATCGTCTGGAACGACCCGATCAACCTCATGTCGTACGTCACGTACGTGTTCCAGGCCGTCTTCGGCTACGGGAAGCCGAAGGCCGAGAAGCTGATGCTGGACGTCCATCACAAGGGCCGGGCCGTGGTGGCCAAGGGCACCCGCGAGGAGATGGAACGGGACGTTGAGATCCTGCACTCCTACGGGTTGTGGGCGACAGTGAAGCGGGACGACTGATGGCCGACGTCCGCAGGACGCGCGCCGGCCTGCGGGTCCGGCTGGCGGCGGAGGAGACCGCGCTGCTGCGCTCGCTGATGGAGCAGATGCTCGCGCTGATCGGCGAGCCGTCGCCGGGTTCGCAGAACAAGGATCCGGACGATCCGCTCGCTTCGCTCGGTATCTCCGCGGAGGCGGTGAAACCGGACGATCCGGTGCTCGCGCGGCTGTTCCCCGACGCCTACGGCGATCCCGGCGCCGAGGCGGGCCGCGACGAGGCGGAGGCCGCTGGGGACTTCCGCCGCTACACCGAGCTGGGGCTGCGCGACGGCAAGCGCGACGCGGCCGCGACGGTGCTGAAGGCGCTCCCGGACGGGGGCGGCGCGATCGTCCTGGACGCCGAGGCGGCGCAGGTGTGGCTGCGCGCGCTGAACGACGTCCGGCTGGCGCTCGGCACCCGGCTGGAGATCAGCGAGGAATGGTACGACGAGGCCGTCCACCTCGACCGGGACGATCCGCGCACCCCGATGTTCGCCGCGTACGACTGGCTCACGATGCTGCAGGAGAGCCTGGTCCAGGCGCTGCTCTGACCCCGAGCGGCGCGCCGGGGCGAAGTTATCCACAGGTCGGAACTCGGCGCGGAACGCCGGACGGCCGCCGGGTAGCCTTCGAAACATGCTGACGATCGAGCGTTCCCTGGTCGACCGGATCGTCGCGCACGCGCGCGCCGACCATCCCGACGAGGCCTGCGGGGTCATCGCCGGCCCGATCGGGTCCGACCGTCCCGTCCGGTTCATCGAGATGGTCAATGCCGAGCGCTCGCCGACGTTCTACCGGTTCGACTCCAAGGAACAGTTGAAGGTGTGGAACGAGATGGACGACCGCGACGAGGAACCGGTGGTGATCTACCACTCGCACACCGCCACCGAGGCGTACCCGTCGCGGACCGACATCTCCTACGCGCAGGAGCCGAACGCGCACTACGTCCTGGTCTCCACCCGCGAGGAGGACGACGTCGAGTTCCGCTCGTACCGGATCCTGGACGGCGAGGTCACCGAGGAAGAGGTCGCGATCGTCGACTCCTACCCGGTCTCCGCCGGGGCGTGACGGGCGCTACCGAGGGCGATGGTCGTGACCGGTAAAGTGGGCGTCATGTGGACGAGCGGGAGCAGAACGGGCGCGCGGCGCCGCGTCCCGTCCGCCGTGGTGCCACCCGTGCAGAGCTTCCTGTTCGGGCACTCGCGCGCCGAGGTCGTCTACGACTGTTCGCCGACGCGCTGATCCTCGCCTGGAATTCCCGCGCTCCCCGCCCTGTTGCAACGGCTTGGGCGGGGAGCCCCCGTACGACCATAAGGAGATCATCGCGATGGCGATCGAGGTCCGGATCCCGACGATCCTGCGCAATCTCACCGGCGGCGCCAAGTCCGTGGAGGGCAAGGGCGGCACGCTGGACGAACTGTTCACCGACCTGGACTCGCGGCACGACGGCCTGCGCGGCCGCCTGGTGGACGACAAGGGCCTGCGCAAGTTCGTGAACGTCTACCTCAACGACGAGGACGTGCGCTTCCTCGGCGGCCTGGACACCGAGGTCTCCGACGGCGACAGCGTCACCATCCTCCCGGCCGTCGCCGGCGGCTGAGCCGGCCGCGGACGACAACGGAGACGACGAACGACATGCGTTTCGAGTCGCTGCTGGACTCGCTCGGCGGTACGCCGCTGGTCGGGCTGCCCAGGCTGTCGCCGAGCGAGGACGTCCGGCTGTGGGCGAAGCTCGAAGACCGCAACCCGACCGGCTCGGTGAAGGACCGGCCCGCCTTCTACATGATCGACAAGGCGGAGAAGGACGGGCTGCTGACACCGGGCTGCACGATCCTCGAGCCGACGTCCGGCAACACCGGCATCTCGCTCGCCATGGTCGCGAAGCTGCGCGGCTACCGGATGGTGTGCGTGATGCCGGAGAACACCTCGGCGGAGCGCCGCCAGCTGCTGGAGATGTGGGGCGCGCAAATCATCCCCTCGCCCGCGGCGGGCGGGTCGAACGAGGCGGTCCGCGTCGCCAAGGGCCTGGCGGCCGAGCACCCCGACTGGGTGATGCTGTACCAGTACGGCAACGAGGCGAACGCGCTCGCGCACTACGAGACGACCGGGCCGGAGATCCTCGCCGACCTGCCGACCGTGACGCACTTCGTGGCGGGGCTCGGCACCACCGGGACGCTGATGGGCGTCGGCCGCTACCTGCGCGAGCAGGTGCCCGACGTCAAGATCGTCGCGGCGGAGCCGAGGTACGGGGAGCTGGTGTACGGGCTGCGCAACATCGACGAGGGGTTCATCCCCGAGCTGTACGACGACTCGGTGCTGACGACCCGGTTCTCGGTGGGCTCCGCGGACGCGCTGCGCCGCACCCGCGAGCTGCTGGAGCAGGAGGGCATCTTCGCGGGCATCTCGACCGGCGGCGCGTTGCACGCCGCGATCGGGATGGCGCGCAAGGCCGTCAAGGCCGGGGAGCGGGCCGACATCGTGTTCGTCGTGGCCGACGGGGGCTGGAAGTACCTGTCCACGGGCGCCTACGGCGGCACGCTGGAGGAGGCGGAAGCGGCCCTGGAGGGCCAGCTCTGGGCCTGATCCCCGCGGATCCGTCGCCCGGCACCGCAGCTATGTCAGTGGCGTGACGCTACTCATATGGGCGGTCCGCCCGGCACCCGGTATGGTTCGGTTTCGAACGCGATTCTAGAACCGGCCCGGTCCGGGCGGACGCCCGCCGCCGACGCGGGAGAGCAGGGAGTGCAGCAATGAGCGGGTTCGCGGACGCCACCGCGGTAAGGCGGATCGACGAGGGCCGGTACGCGGTCGACATCGACCCGGGCTACTGCATCGGCGAGGCCCCCAACGGCGGCTACCTGATGGCCCTGCTCGGCCGCGCCGCCGTGGACGCCTCCCCGCACGCGCACCCCGTCTCGACCGCGACGAACTTCATGCGCGTCGCGAAGGCCGGCGCCCCCGCCGAGATCGTCGTCGAACCGCGCAAGGAGGGCCGCACCGCCGCGTCGTCCCTGGTCAGCCTCGTCCAGGACGGCAAGCGCATCGTGGACGCGCTCGTCACCACCGGCACCCTCGCCGACGGCATCGACCCCGACTGGGTCGGCGACGGGCCCGCCGTGCCGCTGCCGCCCCTCGACGACTGCACCGGCGCGCGTCCGCCCGGCACCGGCAAGCACGGCTTCGCCGACCAGGTCGACATGCGCCTCGACCGCTCCACCATCGGCTGGCTCGACGGGCGGCCCAGCGGCCGTCCCGAGGTCCGCGCCTGGTTCCGGCTCCCCGACGGGCACGAGCCCGACGCGTACGTCCTCGCGCTCGCCGTGGACGCGCTCCCGCCCGTCTCGCTCAACCTCGGCTCGAACGGCTGGGCCCCGACCGTCGAGCTGACCTGGCACATGCGCGCCGTCCCCGCGCCCGGCTGGCTGGCCCTGCACGGCTCCGGGCGGCTGCTGACCGGCGGCTGGTTCGACGAGGAGGTCGAGGTGTGGGACTCGGCGGGACGGCTCGTCGCGCAGAGCCGCCAGCTCGCGCGCGTCCCCAAGGCGGCCTTCAAGACCCTCTAGCGAGGAATCCCGGTCGTTCACGGCCGGGAGGAATCGCTTCCTCGGCCTCGCGGCGCGAAGCACCGCAATCACTCCACCCGCCAGAACCCCGGTAGTCGGAAACTGCGTACATCCCGTGAGCAGGTCCACCGCCTGCGGATCTCACACCGGCCGAACAACACCAAAAACAACAACAAAAGGCATGGAATCGACATCGCCTGCCTTTCGGGCTTTTTGGAGAATTGCTGAAACCGGCCACGGTGTCGCCGCTGCGCTGTCATGATGCCGGTGTGAAGCTCGTGGTGCAGGTGAAGCTGTGCCCGGACGCCGCCACGGAGGCGGCGTTGCGGGAGACGCTGCACGCCCGCGACCGGGCCGCCAACCACGCCTCCCGCCGCGCGTTCGACACCGGCATCACCGGCAGGACGGGCCTGCAGCGCCTGGTGTACCGCGAACTCAAAGAGATGGGCCTGTCGGCGCAGCCCGCGATCCACGCCGCGCGCAAGACCGCCGGGGCCTACGCCACCCTGGCCGAGAACCTTAAGGCCGGGCACTGCGGACCGCAGGGGGCCAGACGGCGCCGGGCGGTGGAGGGCAAACCGGTCCGGTTCCGCAAGGACGCCGCCCAGCCGTTCGACGACCGTTCGCTGTCCTGGCGGCTCGACGCCGGGACGGTGTCGATCTGGACGGTGCGAGGCCGCTTGCCCGGCATCGCGTTCCAGTGCTCGCCCGCACAGCTTGAACTCCTCACCGAGCATCGACGCGGCGAGTCCGACCTGGTGTACCGGGGCGGGAACTGGTACCTGTACGCCACCTGCGACATCCCCGAGCCCGATATCGCCGACCCGGCGAACGGGTTCCTGGGGATCGATCTGGGGATCGTCAACATCGCCACCACCTCCGACGGCACCGTCCACGCCGGAAAGCACCTCAACCAGGTCCGGCACCGCAACCGCCGCCTGCGCAAGAAGCTGCAGAAGAAGGGCACCAAGTCCGCCAGACGGCGGCTGCGGCACCTGGCGGGCCGTGAGGCCCGCTTCGCGGCGAACACCGACCACTGCGTCTCCAAGTAGATCGTGACCGAGGCTCAACGCGCGTTCGGGGTGACCGAGGTCCCGGCGGACGAGCTGCGCTCCCGGGTCGCGGACATGGACGACCACCTGTCGCAGGTCAGCGCGGCCGTGCCGGACCTGCGCCCGTACACCGCCGCGATCCGCGACGTGTTCGCGCGGTGCGCGGCGAACGCGCGCCCGCTGCCGTTCCAGCGCGTCCACGGCGACTACCACCTGGGGCAGGCGATGCGGACCGGCACCGGCTGGGTGCTGCTGGACTTCGAGGGCGAGCCCGCCCGGACGCGCGGGAGCGGCGGGCGCTCGGGCACCCGCTGCGGGACGTCGCGGGGATGCTGCGCTCGTTCGAGTACGCCGCGCGGTACCTGCAGAGCGCGGAGGGCGGCGACGCGCCCCCGGCGGCGGCCGAGGCCGTCGAGCAGCGGGCGCGGGCGTGGTCGGAGCGGAACCGGGCGGCGTTCTGCCGCGGGTACGCGGCGGCGGGCGGCCCCGACCCGGTGGCGCACGCCGGGCTGCTGCGGGCGCTGGAGCTGGACAAGGCCGTGTACGAGGTCCGGTACGAGGCGCGCAACCGCCCGTCCTGGCTGCCCGTCCCGCTGCGCACCCTGGACCGGCTCGCCGGTTAGCGGTCGCCGGGCAGCGGCCACCGGTCCCCGGTCGCCGGTCAGAGGTCGATGGCGTAGTCGAGGACGACGCGGTCGGCGGGCAGCACGATGTCGCGGCAGACCTCCATCACGTCCTCGCCCGACAGCAGCCGGCGGGTGATCGCGAGGACGGGCACGCCGCCGCTCATCCGGAGCGTCTCGGCCTCCTCGGGGGTCGGCATCCGCGACCGGACGGACTCCTCGACGCGCGTCGGCGGGTGCCCGAGGAAGGCGAGCTGCGCGAGCGTCCCGCCGGGCCACGGCTCCCGGGCGGGGTCGGCGACCGGGGTGCCGCCCACCAGGTCCCACGGCAGGAAGTTCACCGAGATCTGCTGCGGTTCGCCGCGCGCGTAGTGGACGAACCGGCGGCGGAGCAGTTCGGTCCCGGCGGGCAGTTCGAACAGTGCGCCCAGTTCGGGGTCGGCGCGGACCCGGGTGAACTCGGTGTCGAGCCGGTACTCCGCCCAGCTGATCTTCTGGTCGCGGGTGAACGTCGTCTGCGGCTCGGCGGGGGGCCGCGGCGCCGGTCCGGCGGGGGCGACCGCGCGGTAGCGGTCCATGGCGACGCGGCGGGCGGGCGGCCGGATCCGGACGACCGTGCCGCCGCCGCGGCGGGTCTCGACGAGGCCTTCGCCGCGCAGCAGCGCGATGGCCTGCCGGACGACGATCTCCGAGACGCCGTGCGTCCGCCGCAGCTGCGCCATGGTCGGCAGCCGCGATCCCGGCGGAAGGCCGCCGTCCCGGATCCCTTCTCGCAGCGTGTCGGCGATGCGCAGATAGGCGGGACGGTCCGGCACGGGCGTCCACCTCCCCTTCTCCCGGCGCGCCCCGCCGCTGCGCGGTGGCGGCGCGGCGCTCGATCCGGCGTTCGATTCTCGGCCGCCCCTCTTGTCCCTTCCATACCTGTTCGGCGCTATCCGCGGGGGCACGGTCCGCTTACGGACAGCTTGACACCTCTCAGACCGAGTAAGACTTTTGTATACAGAAAGCCGCCTCGGGGAAAGGACGACCTTGATGGGCGACTTCGATGATCTGAAGACGGCCATCGAGAGCGAGTTTCCGGGCTGGCAGGTCTGGCGCAGCGATGCGGGCCGCTGGTACGCGACCCGCAGCGGAGACCTCAGCGACGCCCAACTGCAGGCGGGATATGCGATGACGGTGGCCGCGGACGACTCGGCGGGGCTGCGCGCGCTGCTGCGCGAGCAGACCGGAGAGGGGCGCGGCGACCGGTGACGCGGACGGGGGGGACCGCCTCGGCCCGGCCCGTGCGCGGGGCCGGACCGGGCCGGGACGGGCCGATACGACAGGTACTTGTGTCGCCGGAGTGACACGAAAGTGGAGCCCGTGGCGGAGGGGTCGATGTAACCGCTGGGGCCAGGTAGACGTGACCGTACGGGCGGCGCCTTCCGCGCGACCCCAAAACAAAGAGTGGCGGCGCCCGTACGGTCGCAACATTCCACTGCCGGAACCGTCCCAAGACGGTGCATCACGCCCGTTCGCAACCCCCGCCTCCTGAACGGATCGCAATGTGTTGGAAAGGGGTCGGTCCGCACATGTGAAACGGGCCGATCTCGGGGCACTCATTCCTGTGGAAGCGGCAACAGGGACGGGGACCGAGGAGGCCATGACGCCATGGCGCGGGTGACGCACGCGGAGATCGACCGGCTCGTCGGCGGCGACCACCATGATCCGCACGGTGTCCTCGGCGCCCATCCGGGCCGCTCGGGCGTCACCGTCCGGGCGCTGCGGCCGCTCGCCGAACGGGTCGAGGTCGTCCTGCCGAACGGCGACCGGCACCCGCTGCGGCACGTCCACCAGGGCGTGTTCGCGGGCACCCTGCCGATCGGCTCGTCGCTGTCGGGCGACGACGAGGACGAGGCGCCGCTCGCGGTGCCCGACTACCGGCTCGCCGTCACCTACGGCGACGGCTACGAGAACGTCCAGGACGACCCGTACCGGCACCTGCCGACGCTCGGCGAGCTGGACCTGCACCTGATCAGCGAGGGACGGCACGAGGAGCTGTGGCACGCGCTCGGCGCGCGCGTCCGCACCTACACCTCGTCGTTCGGCCAGGTCACCGGCACCGCGTTCGCCGTGTGGGCGCCGACCGCGCGCGGCGTCCGGGTCGTCGGCGACTTCAACCACTGGGACGGGCGCACCCGATGCGCTCGCTCGGCTCGACGGGCGTCTGGGAGCTGTTCGTCCCGGGCGTCACCGACGGCATGTGCTACAAGTTCGAGATCCTCGGCGCCGACGGGAACCGGCGCAGCAAGGCCGACCCGATGGCGCGGTACACCGAACCCCCGCCGGCGACCGCGTCCCGCGTGTTCACCTCGTCCTACGAGTGGGGCGACGCCGAGTGGATGGACGCCCGCAAGCAGCACGACTGGCTGCACGAGCCGATGAGCGTGTACGAGGTCCACCTCGGCTCTTGGCGTCCCGGCCTCGGCTACCGGGAGCTCGCAGACGAACTCACCACGTACGTCAAGGACATGGGGTTCACGCACGTCGAACTTCTGCCCGTCACCGAACATCCCTACGGGCCGTCCTGGGGCTACCAGGTGACGTCCTACTACGCGCCCACGTCCAGGTTCGGGAATCCGGACGACTTCCGGCACCTCATCGACCGGCTGCACAAGGCGGGCATCGGCGTCCTCATGGACTGGGTCCCGGCCCACTTCCCCAAGGACGAGTGGGCCCTGGCCCGGTTCGACGGCACCGCCCTGTACGAGCACGACGACCCGGCGCGCGGCGAGCACCCCGACTGGGGGACGCTCGTGTTCAACTACGGCCGCGCCGAGGTCCGCAACTTCCTCGTGGCGAACGCGTCGTTCTGGCTGGAGGAGTTCCACATCGACGGGCTCCGCGTGGACGCCGTCGCGTCGATGCTGTACCTGGACTACTCCCGGGAAGAGGGCGGCTGGACCCCGAACGTGTACGGCGGACGGGAGAACCTGGAGGCCATCTCCTTCTTGCAGGAGATGAACGCAACGGTCTATAAGCGCAACCCTGGAATCATCACCGTCGCCGAGGAATCGACCGCATGGCCCGGAGTGTCCCGGCCGACGCACCTGGGCGGGCTCGGGTTCGGGTTCAAGTGGAACATGGGGTGGATGCACGACACGCTGGAGTACCTGCGTCACGAACCGGTGTTCCGGCACTACCACCACAACGAGATCACGTTCTCGCTGATGTACGCGTTCTCGGAGAACTACGTCCTGCCCCTGTCGCACGACGAGGTCGTCCACGGGAAGGGGTCGCTGCTCAGCAAGATGCCGGGCGACGCATGGCAGAAGTTCGCCGGGCTGCGCGCGCTCCTGGCCTACATGTGGTCGCACCCCGGCAAGCAACTGCTGTTCATGGGCCAGGAGTTCGGGCAGGGCGCCGAATGGGCCGAGGAACGCCCCCTGGACTGGTGGCTGCTGGAGAACGCCGCCGAGGGCGCGAACCACCTCGGCCTGCAGAAACTCGTCCGCGACCTCAACCTCGCCTACCGCGAGGAGCCCGCGCTGTGGACGCGCGACAGCGACCACGAGGGGTTCCGCTGGATCGACGGGAACGACGCGGGCGGCAACACCCTGTCGTACCTGCGGTACGGGACGTCCCCCGAGACCGGCACGGGGGCGGGCGCGGGGGCGGGGGCGGGCATGGCGCCGGTGGCGTGCGCGCGGCTCGGTCACGAGGGAGGCGGGCATCCGCCCGGCGAGGGGCCCGGCCTCGTCGAGGAGGCGTTCGAGCAGGCCCTTGGCGGTCGGACGGGCCGCCGGGTCCTTGGCGAGCGCGTCGGACAGCACGCCGCGCAGCGCGTCGGGCACCGCGGACAGGTCCGGTTCGTCGTACATGACCTTCTGCATCGCCTCGGAGGGCGAGCCGTCCCCGAAGGGGGTCGTGCCGGTCGACGCGAACAGCAGCGTCGCGGCCCACGCGAAGACGTCCGCCGCCGGACCGGCGCCCAGGCCGCTCAGCTGCTCCGGGGCCCGGTAGGAGGGGTTGTCGGTCGTCAGGCCCGCAGGGACGGCGTTGACGGCCTCCAGCGCGCGCGCCACACCGATGTCGCACACCTTGGGGCCGTCCCGTCCCAGGAGGACGTTCGCGGGCTTCAGGTCGTGGTGCAGCGCGCCCGCGCGGTGGACGGCCGCCAGCGCGACCGCCAGGCCCACCGCGAGGCGTTCGACGACCGCGCCGCCGCGCGGGCCCTCCTCGTCGACGAGCTGCTGGAGCGACGGGCCGTCCACGAACTCGCTGACCACGTACGCGCGGTCGTCCTGCACGTCGGCGTCGAGGATCGCGGCCGTGCAGAACCCGGAGATCCGGCGCGCGGCGTCGAACGCCGCGGTGAACCGCGTCCCGGCGCCCGGGTCGCCGCTCAGCCGCACGTGCAGCAGCTTCACCGCCACCGTCCGTCCGGCGGGGCCGGTGCCCCGGAACACGGCGCCCTGCTCGCCGACGCCGAGCCTGCCCGTGATCTCGTACGAGCCGAGTCTTCGCGGGTCACCAGGCTGCAGGGGCAGCGCGTCGGGCATCTGACGAACCTCCGTGTCCTCCGGGGAGCGAGTTCGCCGCCACCCCGTCCTTTCACTCCCCGCCTGGCATCCGGTCCTTTTTTACCGTCATTTCGGGCGGCTCGTGTCTTTTGGGGGACGCCCCCCGGGCCGCGGGCGATGATCCTCGCCCGTCGCGGCCGGCCGGGGTACCTCCGCGGGACGGTCCCCGGACCGTCCGGCGGCCCGCGCCCGGTGAGCGCTCCAGCCGCCCGGGAGCGTAGGCGCACCGGGCGAACCGCGCAAAAAGCCCGGGTGAGAGACCTGATCGTTGCTCGGCGCGGTAGCTTCGGTGCGTGCCCCGGACATCCCTGACCGCCGCGAGCCTGAACGAGCAGCGCACCGCGTTCGGCCTCCCGCCCTACACGGGCGGGGACGAGGCCGCCGACCTGCGGCGCGCCGCCTTCGAGACCGTCGTCGCCGCGGGCGAGGACGGGGCCGGGGCGTCGCGCCCAGTCCTGCGGGGCGCGGTGCGGCACCTGCTGGACGTCCTGGCGGAGCGCGCGCCCGGACGGTCGGTGGAGGTGCGGGTCCCGCCGCACGCGGCCGTGCAGTGCATCGAGGGGCCGCACCACAAGCGCGGCACCCCGCCGAACGTCGTCGAGATGGACGCGGCCACCTGGATCGGGCTGGCGACCGGACGCCTTCCCTGGGCGGACGCCGTCGCGGACGGACGAGTCCGTGCCAGCGGCGCGCGCGCGGACCTGTCGTCCTATCTGCCCCTGGAGTAGTGCTCCGATTCGGGTCTTGCCAGTGCGGTCACTCGCTGGGAGCGTGGTCACCACTGGCCGGTCGGGGGCATGCCCCCGATCTATGGAGGACGCCATGCTCGTCGCGCACTGGACGTTCGACGTCGAGACCGTCGAGGGGCGCCGGGTGCACGTCGCCGACGGCGCCGCACCGGACGCCGAACTGGACGAGGTCGCCGAGATCGTCCCCGGACGGGACGGGGAGGCGCTGGCCCTCGGCACACACGCGCGCGCTGTGATCCCTGCCGCACCCCAGTTGGTCTTCAGCCAGTTGTTCGGGTTCTCGGTGGCCTTCTCCGTGAACGTGACCGAGGAACCCACCGGGGAGTGGCGCAGCCTCCTCTACAAGCCCTGCGGGGAGAACGACGCGCGTGGGCTGGGCCTGTGGCTTTACCCGGACGCCATGCGGCTGCGCCTCCAGTTGTTCACCGCCGCCGGCCCCGACTACATGGACAGCCGCACGCACCTGACGGCCGGGGAGTGGACCCACGTCGCGTTCGTCGTAAACACCCAGGGGATGTTCCTGTACGTGAACGGCGAGCAGGACGTTGCCGAGTCCCTGGACGAGCCGGTGGTCACACCCGCGGGCCCCATCCTCCTCGGCAGCGAACAGACCAAACCGGGGTTCGGCGGTCTGATCGATGACCTCCGCGTATACGCGTCGGGGCTCGACGCCGAGGCCGTCCGGGCGCTTGCAGGGCAGGGACCGTCCTGAGGTGTGCCTGGGCCTGCCCGGGGTCTGCCTGGGCCAGGCCTGCCTGAGACGTGCCTGGGGCCTTCCTAAGGCGTGATGGTCGAGCGGGCGAAGGGGAACTCGCGCTCGACGCAGTAGCGGCGATCGTTCGAGCTCGGGTACCGGGTCTCGTCACCGCACTCCGCGGCCTTGCTCAGCAGGAAGTACAGGGCGAGGCCGCCGGTGACGAGCGCCGCCGCGGAGAGGATCACGCCGACGACGGCGGGCCAGCGGTCGGCCTCGTGCCGGGCCAGCGAGACGGACCCAAGGACGAGCCCCACGATCGCGGGGACCACCCCCAGCAGGCACACGGCCAGCCCCAGGAGCCCGACGATCCCGAGCACCAAAGAACCGCGCGCGAGCCTGCTGTGCGGGCGCGGGGCGGGGGGTGTGTAGGTCTGGTACCCAGGCAGTGCCATCCGGTCCTCTCCGTCTCCTCCTTGTCTCCCGCCATACATTTCCTTGCGGAGCCTGAAGCCCGTGGTTGCAGGGGGTAAAGGTCCTTTAAGGAGATCCGGCGATACGAGCAGGTGAACGTGGCATCTAGACTGGCGGGCGTGCCTCTCCGTGATGGACGTCTGAGCCACGAAATCGATCCCACCGACCGCCCCCCGCAGGACGCCTGTGGGGTGTTCGGCGTCTGGGTCCCACCGGACCAGACGACCAAGGCGGAGGTGAGCAAGCTCACCTACTACGGTCTGTACGCGCTTCAGCACCGTGGGCAAGAGTCCGCGGGCATTGCCGTGAGCGACGGTTCTCGTATCGTCGTCTTCAAGGACATGGGTCTCGTGGCCCAGGTCTTCGACGAGTCGGTGCTGAACACGCTGCGCGGACACATCGCCGTGGGCCACTGCCGGTACTCCACGACGGGCTCGCCCACATGGGAGAACGCGCAGCCCACGTTCCGTCCGACCGACTCGGGCGGGCTCGCGCTCGTCCACAACGGCAACCTGATCAACACCCGGGAACTCTCCGAGGACCTCCCGTCCGGGACGCTGACCGCGACCACCGACACCGAGGTCCTGACGGCGCTGCTGTGCGCCCGCGAGGGCGGCCCGCTGGAGGCGGCGCGGCAGGTGCTGCCCGCCGTCCGCGGCGCGTACTCGCTGGCCTTCATGGACGAGAACACCCTCTACGCCGCCCGCGACCCCGAGGGCATCCACCCGCTCGTCCTCGGCTCCCTGGAGGGCCACGGCGGCTGGGTCGTGGCGTCCGAGACCGCGGGCCTCGACATCGTCGGCGCCCGGTTCGTCCGGGAGATCGAGCCCGGCGAGATGATCGCGGTCGACGGAGACGGCGTCCGCTCCGAGCGGTTCGCCGAGGCCCGCCCCAAGGGCTGCCTGTTCGAGTACGTGTACCTCGCCCGCCCCGACACCTCGATCGCCGGGCGCAGCGTCCAGGCCACCCGGGTGGAGGTGGGCCGCCGCCTGGCCCTGGAGCACCCGGTCGAGGCCGACATGGTCATCCCGACGCCCGAGTCGGGGACCCCGGCCGCGATCGGCTACGCCGAGGCGTCCGGCATTCCCTACGGGCAGGGGCTCGTCAAGAACTCCTACGTCGGCCGGACGTTCATCCAGCCGTCCCAGACGATCCGGCAGCTCGGCATCCGGCTGAAGCTGAACCCGCTGCGCGAGGCGATCGAGGGCAAGCGCCTCGTCGTCGTCGACGACTCGATCGTCCGCGGCAACACCCAGCGCGCGATCGTCGGGATGCTGCGGGACGCGGGCGCCGCCGAGGTGCACGTCCGCATCTCCAGCCCGCCCGTCGCGTGGCCCTGCTTCTACGGCATCGACTTCGCCACCCGCGCCGAGCTGATCGCCGGGAACCTGTCGGTGGAGGAGATCCGCGACTCCATCGGCGCCGACTCGCTCGGGTACATCTCCCTGGACGAGCTGATCTCCGCGTCGCACATCGCCAAGGACAAGCTGTGCCGGGCCTGCTTCGACGGGGTCTACCCCATCGAGGTGCGGCAGACCGAGCGCGGCAAGCACCTGCTGGAGGCCGGTCGATGACCTCCTACGAGGCCGCCGGCGTCGACATCGCCGCCGGTGAGCGCGCCGTGGAGCTGATGAAGTCGCGGGTGGCGCGCTCGCGCCGTCCCGAGGTCGTGGACGACGCCAGCGGCTTCGCCGGGCTCTTCGACGCCTCGGCCTTCCTGCGCTACAAGCGGCCCCTGCTCGCGACCTCCACCGACGGCGTCGGCACCAAGGTCGACCTCGCGCGCCGCCTCGGGATCTACGACACCGTCGGGCACGACCTCGTCGGCATGGTCATCGACGACCTCGCCGTCTGCGGGGCCGAACCGCTGTTCATGACCGACTACATCGCGTGCGGCAAGGTCGTTCCCGAACGGATCGCCGACATCGTCGGCGGCATCGCCGACGCGTGCGTCCTCGCGGGCTGCGCCCTCGTCGGCGGCGAGACCGCCGAGCACCCGGGCCTCCTCGAGGCCGACGAGTTCGACATCGCCGGCGCCGGTACGGGCGTCGTCGAAGCCGACGACATCCTCGGCTCCGAGCGTGTGCGCGCGGGCGACGCCGTCATCGCCATGGCCTCGTCCGGAGTGCACTCGAACGGATACTCGCTCGTCCGGCACATCCTCGCGACCACGGACCTCACCCTGGAGTCCCACCCGGACGAACTGGACCGTTCTCTGGGCGAGGAACTCCTCACCCCCACCCGCATCTACGCGAGGGACTGCCTCGCCCTGACGGCGGCCGGGGGCGTCCACGCGTTCGCGCACATCACCGGAGGCGGCCTCGCCGCCAACCTGGCCCGCTCCCTGCCCGCGAACACCGAAGCCGTGATCGACCGCTCGTCCTGGGAGATCCCGCCGCTCTTCCGGGTGCTCCAGGCGCACGGTGACGTCCCGCAGGCGGAGATGGACAAGACGTTCAACCTCGGCGTCGGCATGGCCGCCGTCGTCGCCCCCGACGCCGCCGACGCGGCCCTGCGGCTGCTCGCCGGACGCGGCGTCCCCTCCTGGCTCCTAGGCGAGATCGTCGCGCGCTAGCCCAGTGCCCCGGGTTCGTTGATCTGCGGCGTGTTGCCCTAACTCGGTCCGCATAAGGCAACACGCCGCAGATCAACTTCGGGGGCGGACGGCGGGCCAGGTGGGT
>NZ_MKJY01000571.1 GCF_001942465.1 Actinomadura sp. CNU-125 | reverse complement strand
GCCGCCTCCGGGTCGCCCGCGCCGGACGCGCCCACGCTGGACCCGCGACGTACGAGGACGACCTTCCGACGCGGGACGACGACGCGGAGGCGCCGGGCGGCGTCCGGGACGGAGGCGGCGACCTCGCGGACAAGACGATGCTCGACAACGCCCCGGAAGCCGACGACCCGGAAGCCGACGGCGACCCGGAAGCCGACGGCGACCCGGCGGGCGACGACCGTCCGGCGCCGCCTCCGGCCTGATCGCGGCCCGGGGACGTACCGGCCTCGCGGACCTGCAAGAATCGGGCCCATGCGCGTCTTTCTTGGAACCGATCACGCCGGCTTCGAGCTCAAGGAGCACCTGGTCTCCTGGCTGAAGGAGAACGGGCACGAGCCCGTCGACTGCGGCGCGCTCGAGTACGACGCCGCCGACGACTACCCGCCGTTCGTCCTGCGGGCGGCCGAGCGCACCGCGGCGGAGCCGGGCACCTTCGGCATCGTCCTCGGCGGTTCCGGCAACGGCGAGGTCATGGCCGCGAACAAGGTGAAGGGCGTGCGGGCGGCGCTCGTCTGGAACGAGGACGTCGCGGTCCTCGCCCGCGAGCACAACGACGCCAACGTCATCAGCATCGGCGCCCGCCAGCACGACGCCGCGACCGCGGCGCGCTTCGTCGAGCTGTTCCTCACCACCGAGTACTCCAAGGAGTCGCGCCACACCCGCCGCATCGACATGCTGACGGCCTACGAGCGGACGGGCGTCGTCCCCGGCGACGCCTGAGACCTCAGGTCCTCCCGCCGCCGCGCTTGTTCTGGCGGCGCCGCTCGTTCTTCGCGGCGCGGCTGCGCTTGGGCGCCTTGGCGGGCGCGGGAACGTCCTCCCCGGCGGGGCGGGGGCGGGAGACGTCGCGCGCCCGCATCGCCGCGTCCACCGTGATGCGCATGCCCGGCTGGCTCATCCGTCGCCTCCTCAAGTCCCGTCGCACGGGAACCGTCGTCCTCGGAATTCTCCCGAACAGGCGTCTTCTACCCGGAAATCAGGTGACTGGACCGTTACAAGGAGTGACGGGTGGCGTCGATCCCGTCCCCTGCGGGTGAATGCTCGATACAGTGCCGGAGTCATGCTTCAACGTCTGGTGCAGCGCCTGCCGCCGAGAGTGCGGGCCTTCCTGCGCAGGATCCCGATCCTCGTGGTCCTGTACCGGTTGCTGCGCCGCGGGCGGCTGACCCGAGACCGGTACGTGTTCGCGGTGCTGGCGGTGCTCGCGGTGGTGATCGGCGCGGCGACGGCGAACGACACCCGGGGGCTGGCGCCGTCGGGCGTCCTGGTGCTGATCGTGCTGGGCGGCGGGCTGCTGCTGCGGGTGCGGAGCCTGGTGGCGCTGCTGGTCATTGTGGTGGCGATGGTGGCCTTCGCGGCGTGGCACAACGGCCCGGCGATCGGCTGGGGGATGGTCGCGACGCTGGCGGTGACGGCGGTGCTGGCGCTCACGCTGGCGCGGACGCGGCAGCAGCTCGGCGTGCAGGGCCTGCGCGGGGACTCGATGCTGCTGGAGCTGCGCGACCGGCTGCGGCGGCAGGGCGAGATGCCGGAACTGCCGGACGGCTGGTCGACGCAGGTCGTGCTGCTGCAGGCGGGCGGTTCGTCGTTCGGCGGCGATTTCGTGGTGTCGGCGTGCGACGGCGACGTGCTCGAAGTGGCGCTGGTCGACGTGTCCGGCAAGGGCACGGACGCCGGGACGCGAGCGCTCATGCTTTCGGGGGCTTTCGGCGGTTTGCTTGGATCGATCCAACCTGACCGTTTTCTTCAGGCGTGCAACGTTTATCTGCAGCGCCAGCGATGGGACGAGGGGTTCGTCACCGCCGTGCACGTGGTCGTCGACCTGCGGACCGGCGAGTACACGGTCGAGTCGGCGGGGCATCCGCCGGCCGTGCAGTTCGACGCGAGCAGCGGCGCGTGGCAGGTCAGCCCGGCCAAGGGCGTGGTGCTCGGGGTCGTCCCGGAAGTGAGCACGGTCCCCGAGCGCGGACGGCTGCGGCCGGGCGACGCCCTCCTGCTCTACACCGACGGCCTGGTCGAGTCCCCCGGCCTGGACCTGGACGCCGGCATCGACCGGCTGCTCGGCGAGGCGGAACGGCTCGTCCCGCACGGGTTCCGCAAGGGCGCGCGGGAACTCGTGGAGACGATGGCCGCCGCCCGCGACGACGACTGCGCGCTCGTCCTGATCTGGCGGAGCTGACCCGCCCGGCCGGACCGTGCCTCAGTGGCGCCGGTGCCGCACCGGCGCCCGCCGCTCCCGGGCGTGGACGAACGCCGCGCGCGGCTCGCCGCGACCCTGCAGGCCCGCGATGACCGCCCAGAGCAGCGCCGTCCCCGCGGCGGCGCCCGCGCCCGCGATCAGCCGGGTGCGGGGCGACGCCCAGACGCCGGTCATGCCGAGCGGCGCGAACGTCTTCGTCGGGACGCCCGTGTCGCCGTCCGGCCCACCGCCCGAGCCGCCGTCCGAGCCGTCCGGGCCGGTCGGACGGGACGGGAACGGCTGCGGCGGCGTCGTGTGCGCGCGCGGAGGCCCGTACGGCGCCGCGGCGAGCACCGGGATCGCGCCCCGGACGGCGCCCCGGACGGCGCTCTGCACCGCGCCCGACACCGTGTCCGGGACCGAGACCGCCGCCGGGACCATGCACGGCTGCTGCTGCTCCACCAGCGTCAGCAGCAGGTCGGCGGCGCCGGGACGGGCGGCCGGGTTCTTCTCCAGCGCCGACCGGACGGCGTGGACGAGCGCGTCCGGCAGGCCGTCGAGGTCGGGTTCGCCGGTCGTGACGCGCAGCGTCGCCGGCTCGCCGCCGAACGGCATCCGCCCGGTGCCGGCGTGCGCGATGAGGCAGCCCCACGCGAAGATGTCGGCGGCCGGGGTCGCGGCGCCGCCCACGAGGATCTCCGGCGCCATCCAGCCGGGCGTGCCGAGCACCTTCCCGGACCGGCCCGCGCTGCGCGCGTCCAGGCTCCCGGCGATGCCGAAGTCGATGACGCGGCACCCGGACAGCGTGAGCATCACGTTGGCGGGCTTCAGGTCGCGGTGCACGAGCCCGGCCGCGTGGATGGCCGCGAGCGCGGACGCGACGCCGACCGCGACGCCGTGCAGGTCGCCGGCCGGCAGCGGGCCGTTCGCCGTGAGCCGGTCGTGCAGCGAGACGCCGCCCACGTAGTCGGTGACGAGGTAGGGGCGCCCGTCCTCCTCGCCGTGCGCCAGCACGCGCGCGGTGCAGAAGGACGCCACGCGGCTCGCCAGGTACGCCTCGTCCTTGAACCGCCGCCGGTAGGACGGTCGCCGGCGAGGTGCGGATGGATCGTCTTCACCGCGACGCGGCCGCCCGACTCGGGATCGGTCCCGAGGTACACGGTGCCCATGCCGCCCGAACCGAGGCGGCCGAGCAGCGGATGCCCGCCGACGACCCGGGGGTCGGCCGGTTCCAGCGGCCGGATGTCTGCGTCCATGGTGTTGTCCCGACTCCCTCACGTGTCTCCCGTCCGTCCATCCCCGCTCGTTCGCAAAATATGGCGCGTTTGTGCAGGAAGTGGCCGGAAGCTGTGGCTCGGTGTCGCCCTGAGTGCAGTGTGCTCCGCCAGGGTGGCCTGGGGGTTTCGGAGTGGTATGTGGGGATGTTTCGGTGCGCAATGGTTCGGTAACAACCTGTCCTGCGCACTCCTCCCGGGCGCTCGGCGTGCGGCGGTGGCCGCCGCCGGGTACGGAAAGGGGGAGGGGCGGCCGGGGTGAAGTTCCGGGACGGCTGGACGCCCTCGCACTGGTCGGCGCGGGCCCGCGTGACCGTCATCGCGACCCTCGTCGTCGCGCTGCTGCTCTCCATCGGCGTGACCGCCTTCTACTTCATGCTGCGCCGGACCGTCCAGGGCCAGCTGCACGACCGCGGCCTCATCGTCGCCGAAGACCTGGCCGAGTACGTGCGCGCCAAAGACCCGCGCGGCCCGCTGCCGATCCGCGACCCCGACTTCTCGCTGCTGCAGGTCGTGACGCCGCGGGGCGCGCAGCTCGCGGCCAGCGACGCGCTGCACGGGCACGACCTGTCCGGCCTGGCGCCGCCCGCCCGGCCCGGCGACCACCGCACCTACATCACCGAGGTGTCCGGCGTGCCCGCGGACGTCTACGTCGTCGTCGAGCGGGTCGGGACCCCGGACGGTCCCCGCATCGTCTACGCGGGCGCGCCGATCTCCCTCTACTCGATGAGCCAGGGCTACTTCATCGGGGGACTCGCCGCCGCCGTCGTGCTCGGGACGGCGCTGGCGTCCTCGATCGTCGCGGCGGCGGTGCGGCGCGCGCTGCGGCCCGTCCGGGTGATGAGCGGGGAACTCGCGCAGATCACCGGCGGCGGGGAGGGCCGGGTGACCGTTCCCGCCCAGCACGACGAGGTGTCCGAACTGGCCCAGTCGGTGAACCTGACGCTGTTCCGGCTGGAGGAGGTCCTCGACCGGCAGCGCGCGTTCGTCGCGGACGTCTCGCACGAGCTGCGCAGCCCCATCACCGGCCTGTGCGCGCAGCTGGAGGTGGCGCTGCAGGCGCCGGAGGACGAGGACTGGCCCGCGGTCGCCCGCGCCGCCCTCGCGGACGCCGACCGACTGCACGGCATCGTGTCCGACCTGCTCATCCTCGCCCGGCTGGGGTCGGGGGTGCGGAGCGAGAAACGGCGGGTGGACCTCGGCGAGTTCGCCCGGGAGGTGGCCGGGCGGCGCCCCCGGCGGGTGCCGGTCGAGATCGACGTGCGGGGCGGCGTGCCCGTCCGGGTGGCGCCCGAGCAGATCGCCCGGGTGCTGACGAACCTGCTGGACAACGCCGAACGGCACGCGCGGTCGTGGGTGCGGGTCACGGTCGCGGTCGACGGGGACGAGGCGATGCTGGAGGTCCTCGACGACGGCACGGGCATCGCCCGGGAGGACTGGGGCCGCGTGTTCCACCGGTTCCTGCGGCTGGAGGAGGGGCGGCGCCGCGACCGCGGCGGCACCGGGCTCGGCCTGCCGATCTCCCGCGACATCGCCAGCGCGCACGGCGGCACGCTCGTCATCGCGCCGAGCGACGCGGGCGCCCGGCTCGTCATGCGCCTGCCGCTCGACTCGCCGCCCGGCGCGACCCCCGCGTGAGCGGCCGCCCGGCGTCCGGGTCATGCTGGGACATGTCCGAAGTGTGCCGGGAACGTCGTCGGAGGGAGCCGCGTGTCGGAACGGGTCGGTGCGCGCGAGCTGCTGCGCCGCGTGCTGGACGAAGGCGCGTGGACATCGTGGGACGAACCGGTGCCCGAATCCGGCGACCCGGGGCTCGCCGCCGCACGCGAGCGCAGCGGGTGCGACGAGGCGGTCGTCACCGGCGAGGGCAGGCTGCGCGGACGCCGCGTCGCGTTCGTCGTGTCGGAGTTCCGGTTCCTCGCGGGCTCGATCGGCCGCGCCACCGCGGACCGGATCGTCGCGGCCGTCGAGCGCGCCACCGCCGCCGGGCTGCCGCTGCTGGCGGCGCCGTCCTCGGGCGGCACCCGGATGCAGGAGGGCACGTCCGCGTTCGTGCAGATGGCGCGGATCACCGGCGCGGTGATGGCGCACCGCGCGGCCGGGCTGCCCTACCTCGTCTACCTGCGCCATCCGACGACCGGCGGGGTGTTCGCGTCGTGGGGGTCGCTCGGGCACGTCACGGCCGCCGAACCCGGCGCGCTGATCGGCTTCCTCGGCCCGCGCGTCTACGAGGGCCTGCACGGGGAACCGTTCCCGCCGGGCGTGCAGGTCGCCGAGAACCTCGCCGCGAAGGGCCTGCTGGACGCGGTCGTCCCCATCGACGACCTGGCCTCGATCGCCTCGAACGCCCTCGCGGTCCTGTGCGAGCGCCCGCCGGACGCCCGTCCGGACGCCGCGGAGCCGATCGTCCGCGACGACGACGCGTGGGACTCGATCGAACGCTCCCGGCGCCCCGACCGCCCGGGCGTCGCCGACCTGCTCCGGCACGGCGCGTCCGGCGTCACCCCGCTGTCGGGCACCGGGCAGGGCGAGGCCGACCCGGGGCTGCTGCTCGCACTCGCCCGGTTCGGCGCGGCACCGTGCGTCCTCGTCGGGCAGGACCGCCGGTCGCAGCGCACCGGGCACCCGCTCGGCCCGGCCGGGCTGCGCGTCGCCCGGCGCGGCATGGCGCTCGCCGCCGAACTCGGCGTCCCGCTGGTCACCGTCGTCGACACCCCGGGCGCGTCCTGTCCGCCGAGGCCGGGGAGGGCGGCCTGGCCGGGGAGATCGCCCGCTGCCTCGCCGACCTGATCACCCTCCCCGCGCCGACCCTGTGCCTGCTGCTCGGGGAGGGGACGGAAGGGCGGCGCGGCGCTCGCGCTGTTGCCCGCCGACCGCGTGCTGGTCGCCCGGCACGGCTGGCTGTCCCCGCTGCCGCCCGAGGGCGCCTCGTTGATCGTGCACCGCACCCCGGACCGGGCGCCCGAACTGGCGGCGGCCCAGGGCGTCCGCTCGTCCGACCTGCTGCGCACCGGGACCGCGGACGTGCTGCTGGACGAACTGCCGGACGCGGCCGACGAACCGGCGGCGTTCTGCCTCCGGGCGGCCGCCGCGATCGAACGCGAACTCTCCGGCCTCGCCCCGCGCGGCCGCGCCGCCCGCAGCGCGAGATACCGCTGACCCCGTCGCCCGCCGGTCGGCAGACCCGCACGGCCCGCTAGAACCGCCGCCCGGCCCCCGTCGGCTCAGAGACCCCCGGCAGAAGCAGCGCCCGAAGGGTGCTGTGCGGGAGGTGCTTGGAGTTTGCTGCGGGAGGGCAGCGCACGAAGGGCGCCGTGCGGGGGTACTTGGGGTTTGCTGCGGGAGGGCGGCGTTCGAAGGGTGCTGTGCGGGAGGCGGTGCTTGGGGTTTGCTGCGGAGGGCGGCGCCTGGGAGCCGCCGCGCGGTAGGCGGCGGCGGGGGTCGCCGCGAGCGTGCTGTCGCCGGTCACGGTCCTGTCCGGCAGTGGCTCGTCGGGCCGGGGAGTGTGAAGGCGTGGGCGACATTTGCCGTCATGGCGGGGGATGTCGGCGGGCGCTGCGATACTCGCCCGCATGTCGCCCATTCCCGCGCTCCCCGCGGACCCGGACCTTTCGACGACCTACCTCGACTGGGTGAAGGCCGCGGATCCCGCCGCCATGAGCCGGGCGACGGACGCGTTCGCCGCCATGCGCAGCGGCGGTCCCCGGCGCCTCGAGAAGCCCGGCCGGTACCTGGACGAGATGCGGGGCCGGGCGTACGGCCTGCCCGCCGCGCACCGGCCGTGGTTCCTCGACACGGTCGGGCACCGGCTGCTCGGTTCCGCGCCCCGGCACGCCGGGACGGCCTACGCCGCGGCGCGCGACGCCGAGCGGGAGGACGACCTGCCCGTGGACACCGGCTACCGGCTGGCCAACGCGCGGCTGTTCGCCGCGGCCGGGGCGCTCGGCGCCGGGTCCGTCCGCGACCATCGGGCGTGGCTGGCGGCGACGTTCCCGCCGACCGCGCGCACCGGGAGTTCGCGGCGTTCGCCGCGGGGTGGGGCGGCGGCTCCCCGCCGCCCGCGAACCTGCACACGCTCGTCCGCGCGTCCGCCAAGGCCGCCGGGCTGGGCCTCGACGCCGACGCGCAGGTGCTCGGCCGGGCGCTGGCCGGGGCACGCGGGACGGCGCTGCCCGACGGGCTGCTCGACGGCGCCGCGAAGGTGTTCGCGCAGGCCCCGCCGCCGGACGAGACCCGCGCGGCGCTCGCGGAGCTGTTCGCGCCCGTGGGCGACGGCGGCGCCTGGCTGCGGATGCTCGACGCCGCCGGGATCGTCGACGCGCTGGCGTCCGGGGACGTCCGGCCGGACGGCGGGCTCGCGGGCTGGCTCGGCCGGTTCGCCTACCTGTACAAGCACTCCCGGGCCGCGTACGGGGGCGTGACGGCGCAGCCGATGCCGGCCGAACTGTACGCGGCGCTGCCGAAGCTGGCGCCGCGCCTGAAGGCCGAGGGCACGCCCGTCGACCTGTACTCGGACGCCTACCGCTGGGCGTACTTCGACGCCGACCTCGTCGACGCGTGCCTCGCCGAGGGGGTGCGCGTCGAGGACGCCGCCGCGCAGCTGCGCCTGTGGGGCGACCGCTCCCGCCGCGACCTGCGGGCCCTCGCCGCCGACCCCGTCTTCGGCAAGCGCCTGGAGGGCACGGTCCATGCGGACCTGCTGCACGGGACGGCGATCAGCCGGGTGGGGCCGGGCGTCGAGTCGGCCGTGCACGAGCGGCTCGCCCCGCTGCTCGAACGTGCCGCGGGCGCGCCGCTCGGCGACGCGGCCCAGGCGGTCGCCGAGCTCGACGGCCACCTCGACCCGCCGACGATCGCCGCCCTGGACGGCATCGACGGCGCCCTCGCGGGGCTCGACCTGGCCGCCCCGCTCGCCCGGACGCTGCGCGCGGGCGTGCACGCCGAGCTGCACTGGCCCGCGCTGGACGAGGCGGTCGCCGAACTCGGCGAGGACGTGCGGGGCGTGACGTCCACCTGGCCCGTCCTCACCGTTTACGGGCGGGAGCGCGCCATCGCGGTCGACCATCGGGGACGGCGCGGCGCGTGCGGCTTCGCGCTGCCGGAGGACGTGCGGGTGCACAGCGTCCACTACGTCGGCGGCGACTTCCTCGTCGGCTGGTCGACGCGCCGCGACACCGTGGCCGACGAGGCGTGCTGGGCGAGCGACCCGGCGGCCGTCTTCGCACCGGACGACGTGTCCGGGATGGAGTCGTGCCGGGGACGCATGAACGCCGCGCTCGGTTTCCAGTTCGAGACGGCTGACGGCGGCCGGTACGACGGCGTGCGCGTCCTGTACCCCGGCGACCGGGACGGCGTCGCCGAAGGCGCCCAGCTCACCGACGGCACCCGCGTCTGGACCCTGGCCGAGCCCGCTCACCTCGGGCGGTGGACGGTGTTCGACCCGGCGACCGGTGAGCGTTCCGTGCCCGGCGCCGCGCTCCCGCACTTCTTCACGTCCGTCCAGCGCCCCGGCGCGCTGGACTGGGACCACGGCCGGGTGAGCCTCGTCCGCCTCCCCGACGGGGTCACCGATTCCCCGCTCGGCCAGGACGGCGCCCTCGCCGGTTTCCGCGTCATCGGCGGCCGCGCGGGCCTGAACCCGCGCCCCTGGGCGATCGAGGGTGCCGACGGCCGCCGCGCCATGTTGCCGCTGCGCGTGGGGGAGGGCCGTCCGTGGGGGATCGTCCGGATGCCCGCGGGCGCGCCGAGCTCGTCGCCGCGCAGGTCACCTGGGGCGACCTGGCGCAGATGCAGTTCTTCGACGCCGCCGAAGGCACCCTGCACTGGGAGGGGCGCGCGTTCCCCGACGCCAAGGGCGACCCTCCGGCCGACCCGCAGGACCGGCCGATGCTCCCGCCGCCCGCGTTCTGGCACTTCCTCGCGCCCCGCCACCTCGAATCGTCGCGTGCCTGCGGCGGGACGGACGAGGCCGCGGCCCGCGCGCTCCTGCGGGCCGCCGAGTCCGGCGATGTGCGGGCGGCGCTCGCCGCCGTCCTGCCCGGCGTCACCGACCCGGAGATCATCGGGGCGGTCGTGGCGACCGTGCGGCGTGCCGCGGACGTCCTGCGCCGCCGCACCGACATCTCCGGCCGCGTCCGGACGGTCCGCTCCGGCGCGGCCGTGCGGCCCGTCGCCGACGTCGCCGACCCCGACCTGATCACCGCGCTGCGCGGCCTGCTCCCCGAACTGAAGCCCTACGAGCGGTGGACCCCGTCGTCGCGGGCCGCCACGCTGACCGCGATCGCGGCCGACGGACGGTTCCTCGCGGGCGAGATCGACGACGCCACCCGGCTGTCCAGCCCGCCGGGGCGGCCGCAGGACTGGCCCGTCCTGCTCGGCTCGATCGGCGCGGCCGCCTGGCGGCTGGTCGCCCCCTCGACCCCGGACGCCGACCGCATCGCCCTCGCGGCGCTGCTGCGCACGTGGATCGGCCGGCCGTTCGCCCGTCCCGGGGCGTGGCGGCGCGGGCGCGCCTCCGGGGCCGCGCTCGCCCCGCTGTGCGCGGCGGGCGGCACCGTGCTCACCGGCATCGTCCCGTCCGCCGACGGACCGGTCGACCCGGAGCGGACGTACCCGTTCGTGCAGCGCGCCGACGCGCCCGAACCGGACGGCGCCACGGACGTCGAGACGGTGTCCACCGGCGACGACGCGTCCCGGCTCGGCCGCCTGCTCGACCTGTTCGAGGAGCACGGCCCGCTGCGGTTCGCCGAGGACGCGGTCGCGGTGTTCGCCGGACGCACCGGTGTCCGGCGGGCCGTCGCGGCGCTCGTCCTGGACGGCCTGCCGCGCCGCCGCAACCACGGCAGCGACCTCAGCACGAACTTCGAGGCGCACGACAGGATGCTGCGCGGCAAGCCGTACGCGGCGAGCAAGCTGGTCGGCGAGGAGGCGGAGGAGCTGTCGCTGCGGCTCGGCGACGCGGGACGGCGCCGCGTCCTCGCGCCGCGATCCCGGCCGACCCCGCCGAGTTGTGGACGGACGGCGGGCTCACCGCCGCCGCCGGGCGGATGGCGGACGCCCTGGCGGAGTTCGTCGCCCCCGGCCCACCCGTGGACGAGGGGGCGGCGACCAGCGCGAACGCGACCTCGGCCTGGGCACCGCGACCGCCGCCGCCCTGGCCGACCCCGGCTCGTCCGGCCTCGCCGCCGACGACCTGCGCTGCGTCGTCGTCGGCCGGGCCTGGCGCGGCCGCGGCCCCGAGCTGGGGGTGCACCCTCTTCTCGCGACGCTCCGCCGACCGCCACCGCCTCTACGACGACCCGTACACGCCGGTCGCCTCCGCGCTGGTGTGGGCGCTGACCGACCGTCCCGTCGGCGATCCCGCCGTCGCGGGCGCTCCGCGACCTGTACGCGCGGCTGCGGGCCCGGCTGGACGCCCCCGAGCTCCTCCTGCCGCTCCCGATGCCGCACTGGTTCCGCGCGGGGGCGGCGGAGGCGTTCGGCCCCGGTACCGTGCCGGTCCGCCGGACGGGCGACGACGGCCCGCTCGACGAGGTCGACCCGGACGTGACCGCCTACGACGATGGCCTCCTGATCGTCAACGCGAACGACGACCTCCAGCGGCCGATCCTGCGGCCGTCCGCGCTCGCCGACCCGTCCGTCCTCGACCGGCTGGAGCGGATCTGCGCCGAGCGCGACCTCTCCGGGCTGCTGCGCGACGTGCGCGGGATCGCGCTCCGCTACGACGGCGGGCTCGCCCGCATGGTCGCGCGGGCCGCCGACACGCCCGTCCCGTCCGGCGGGTACGAGGCGAACCCGCTGCTCGGCGTGCTCGAGCTGGTCGCCGAGGCGGCCGCGCGGACGGGACGGGCGAGGAACGGCGCCGCGCTCTACCTGCAGCTCCTCACGCTCGCCCGCCCGACGGACCGCAACGTCCGCAGGTGGAACGGCTGGACGGCCGCGCGGCACAAGAAGGCGCAGGCCGAACTCGTGCGGCTCGGCCTGGTGCTGGAGGAGAAACGCGCCCGCGCGGGCCGGAGCGCGTTCGTCCCGGGGGAGTGGACGACGGCGAAGGGGCCCGAGCTGCCGATGGAGAGGGCGAAGCTCGCCCCACACCTCGCCGCGCGTTTCGGCAAGGACATCCGGGGGCCGTTCGTCCGGTTGCTGCCGACGGCGCCGCTGCACGAGATGTTCGCCGCCGCCTGGGCGTCCCGGCCCGCCTGATCCGGCGGGTTCACGGCGCGCCGAGCGCGATGTCGTCCGGCCCGGCCACGGGCGCGGCGGCCGCGCCGAGCTCGACGTCCGTGCCGATCGGGGAGGCCGCCAGGACGTCGTGCAGCAGGTCGGCGGACCGGCCGAGCGCGGCCGGACGGTCGGGCCGGTGCCGCCGCTCGGCGAGGGCGCGCAGGGACGGCGGGGGTCAGCTCGTCGAGCGGGCGGCGGGCGAGCTCCCGCACGAACCCGGGCTCGGCCCGGACCACGGTGACGCCGCCGATCAGGCCGCCCCGGCTGCCGATCGCGAACAGGTCGGCGGCGGGGGCGGACCACAGCGCGTCCCGGTGGACGCCGATCACCGGGTGCGGGCCGCGCCGGAGTTCGAGCGTCTCGGCGCCGCGGTACGCGACGTTGCCCGGCGACAGCGAGCCGGGCGCCGCCGTGGAGAGACCGGCCAGTTCACGCCAGGCCGGGACGAACACCGGGTCGAAGAAGAAACCGGTCTCTCCGACGCCCGGCGGGACGAACGCCAGTTCGGTGAAGCCGCCGTCCTCGGTGACGCGGTACAGCCCCCGGCCGGTGACGATCCGGTCGGGGCCCGTGAAGCAGCCGCCGACGACGCCCGCCGCGGCGTAGCCGTCCGGGGCGGGGAGCCGGTCGTCCCGGACCCGGGAGTCGGCCAGGACGCGCCCGGTCGGGCCGTCGACGATGGCGCGGACGCCCGAGTCGCGGTGGTGGAACGCGATCCGGCCGGACGCCGCGTCCTCGAAGACGGTGATGGGCGGGCGCGGATCGATCGGGCCGGGCGGCGTTCCGGAGAGGCCGGAGAGAAGCGGCGCGGCGGGGTAGGGCCGCCCGTCCGGCGCGGCGCGCCCGTCCTCGGTGATCCGCCGCAGCCGGATCCCGGTTTCCGGCGTCGCCTCGACCGCCACGAGGGCGCCGGGGACGCGCGCCAGGTGGGTGGCCCGGAATCCCGGCGGAATCCGGTGCCCCGAGTTCGCGGCGAGGTCGAACCACGAGATCGCCGACCCGTCCCGGTGCCGGACGGCGATGCCCCGGGTCGTCATCCGCACGTCCGGGACGCCGTGGCCGACGTCGGTGTCCCACGACGCGAGCACGGATCCGTCGAGGGCGCTCACGAGGAGGACGGCATGGCCGTCGGTCGCGGTTCCGGCCCCCGGGATCCGCTTCGCGCAGACGACGGCCATGGCGCGGCCGTCGGGGGAGAACGCGCCCGCCAGCACCGGGCCGGGCGGCATCGGCACCTGCAGTAGGGCGGTGTCGTCGAGGGCGGTGAGGAGTTCGTCCAGGTTTTCCGGGATCGCGCGCAGCCGGGCGCGGAACGCGTCGCCGGGCCCGCCGGACCGCCGGTCGTCGGGGAGTTCCCGGACGACGCGTGCGGCGTCGGCGAGCGGAAGGCGCTGGGCCATCCGCCACGCCTGCTCCCACCGCCCGCCGTCGAGGAGGCCGCGCGCGAGGTCGCGGCGCTGCTCGACGTCGAGGTCGGCGACGCGGTCGCGGGCGGCGACGACGCGGACGACGTCGAGGTCTCCCGCACGCAGCATCGCGTCCCGCATCCGCTCCCGGCGGTCGGGGCCGGCGCGCTCGTAGGCCGTCGCGAGCAGCGAACCGTCCGGATCGAGGGCCCGGTACCGGTCGAAGCGTCCGCCGACGAGAAAGAGTTCGGCGAGCAGGACCGGGGCGTTCGGCAGGTCGTCGCGGGCGGCGAGGAGCCCGGCGAGCGGACGGCCGCGGCCGGTGCCGGCGGCGAGCGCGGCGGCGATGCCCTCGCGCAGCAGGGACGGCTCGGACGTGCGGGCGATCCGGTCGCGGGCGAGCGCCCCCATCGGGTGGTCCGAGACGATCGCGACCTCGATCAGCAGGCCGCGGCGCTTGCCGGACAGGGCGTCGTCGTCCTCCAGGAGCGTCCGGCTCAGCCGGTTCCGGGGGCCGGACATCGGACGTCCGAAGGACATCAGCGCGGCCAGCAGTTCCGCGCGGGGATCGCCGTCGAACCAGGCGCCCCACAGGGTGTCGACGACGGTCGCGTCGCCGGCCGCGCCCGCCGCCAGCAGGTGCTCCCAGTCCCGTCCCCGGAAACCGTTCCGGGCAGCGCGCCGCAGCAGCCGTCCGGCCCGTCCCGATCGCATGATCCGTACGGTATCCGGGGCCGCTTCGCGGGGCTATGCGCGGTGTGTCCCGATCGCCCCTACCCGCCGGTACGCGGCGTCGTTACGATCGGCGGACGGTTCGCCCCCTGGAGGTATGAATGTCCGCTCTGTCCGAACGTGTGCCGCCCGCGGTCGTCGGCGGTGTGCTGCGCGGGGTGTTCGCCCTGCCCGAGCCCGTCAAGCGGCTGATCGCGGGGGAGCAGGTCCGCCGGGACGGGCAGCGGCTGTCCCTGGACGCGCAGCTCCTGCTGACGATGTCGCGGCTGGAGCGGCGCAACCTCGGCGGCGGGCGGCCCGCGGACGCCCGGCGCGGGATGGAGCGGTCGACCAAGCTGCTCGCCCGGACCCTGCCGCGGCCGGTGCAGACGCGCGACGTCGCCGCCGGGGACGTCCCGGCGCGGCTTTACACCCCGGCGGGGCTGGCGGAGGGCTCGCCGCTGCTGGTCTTCTACCACGGCGGCGGCTGGGTCATCGGCGACCTCGACACCCACGACGCGGTGTGCCGCTACCTGGCGGTGAACGCCGAGGTGCGGGTGCTGTCGGTCGGGTACCGGCTGGCGCCCGAGCACCGGTACCCGGCGGCGGCGGAGGACGCCCTGGAGGCGTGGGCGTACGCGGTGGCGCACGCGCGCGAGCTGGGCGCCGACCCGGACGCGATCGCGGTCGGCGGCGACAGCGCGGGTGGGAACCTCGCGGCGGTCGTCGGCCTGCGCGCCGAGCGCCGCCCGGACTTCGCGCTGCTGTTCTACCCGGCGACGGACATGTCGGTCAGGCGGCGGTCGCGGGAGCTGTTCGCCGAGGGGTTCTTCCTCACCGACGCCGACATGGTGTGGTTCAGCGACCACTACTGCCCCGACGAGGCCCGCCGCTCGGAACCGGACGCGTCGCCGCTGCTGGCCGCCGACGTCGCGGGATTCCCGCCGACGTACCTGGTCACGGCCGGGTTCGACCCGCTGCGCGACGAGGGCGAGGAGTTCGCGAAGCGGCTCTCGGGCGCCGGGGTGCCGGTCGCGCTGCGGCGCCAGGACGACCTCATCCACGGCTTCGCGAACATGTGGCCCCTCGGCGGGCGGTTCCGCGAGGCGATGGCGGAGGCCGCCGGGGCGCTGCGGGCGGGCGCGGCACAGGCCCGGGTCCGCTGAGCGGAACCGGGCCGTGCCCGCGGGTACGCGTCAGAGAGACAGGCCCGTGAAGACCATGACCTTCTCCTCGGTGTAGTCCTCCATCGCCGAGCGCAGCCCCTCGCGGCCGACGCCGGAGTCCTTCACGCCGCCGTACGGCATCTGGTCGGCCCGGTAGGACGGGACGTCGCCGATGACGACGCCGCCGACGTCGAGTTCGCGGTGCGCGCGGAACGCGACGTCGAGGTCGCGGGTGAAAATGCCCGCCTGCAGGCCGAACTTGGAGTCGTTGACCCGCTCGAACGCCTCGTCCGCACCGTCGACCGGCTGGACGAACATGACCGGGCCGAACACCTCCTCGCGGGCGACCTTGGCGTCGTCCGGGCGTCGGCGAGCAGCGTCGGCGCGTAGGCGGCGCCCTCGCGGGTGCCGCCCGCGAGGACCTTCGCGCCCGCCGCGACGGCCTCGTCCACCCACGCCTCGACGCGCTCGGCGGCCTCCTCGCTGACCAGCGGCCCCACCTGCGTCTTGTCGTCCCACGGGTCGCCGGTGACGAGGCTCTCGACGTTCTCCACCAGCTTCGGCAGGAACTCCTCGTAGACGGACCGGTCGACGTAGACGCGCTGCACGGCGATGCAGCTCTGCCCCGCCTGGTAGTTGGCGAACAGCCCGATCCGCTTGGCGGCCCAGTCGAGGTCGGCGTCCGGCAGGACGACCGCGGCGCCGTTCCCGCCGAGTTCCAGCGTGACGTGCTTGCGCGGCGCCCGGTCGTTGATCGACCAGCCGACCGGGACGGACCCGGTGAACGACACGATCGGCAGCCGCGGGTCGTCGACCAGGTCGGACGCGCGGTCGTTCGGCACCGTCAGCACCGACCACATCCCGGCGGGCAGGTCGGTCTCGGCGAGCAGCTCGCCGAGCAGCAGCGCCGACAGCGGGGTGGCGGGCGCGGGCTTGAGCACGATCGGGGTCCCGGCCGCGATGGCCGGGGCGATCTTGTGGGCGGCCAGGTTGAGCGGGAAGTTGAACGGGGAGATGCCGAGCACCGGGCCCTTGGGGACGCGGGTGATGTAGGCCATCCGGCCCTCGGCCGCCGGGTCGGTGTCGAGCCGCTGGGTGGTCGCGCTGAAGCGGCGGGCCTCCTCGGCGGCGAACCGGAACGTGGAGATCGCGCGGGTGACCTCGCCGCGCGCCCACAGCAGCGGCTTGCCGTTCTCGCCGGTGATCAGCCGGGCGATCTCCTCGGCCCGCTCGGCGAGCCGGGCGGACACGTGCGCGAGCGCGTCGGCGCGGACGTGCAGCGGCAGCGCCGCCGCCCGCTCGCGCGGACCGCGTCGGCCGCCGCGACGGCCTCCTCCACCTGCGCGGGAGTCGGCACCGCGACGGTCCCGACGACACGTCCGTCGTAGGGGTGCGTGACGGTCAGTTCAGCGTCACCGGTCTCGGGACGGCCGGCCAGCCAGAATGGGGTCGCGTTCATGCTGTCACGCTATCTCCGGAGGCCCCGAACGCGAGTCTCCGACATGGCGAATCCGGTCGCCCGTACTGGCCGCGACGGCGAACGCCACCCACAGTTCGGCGCGGACGGCCGGATCGTCCGGATCGCGCCCGAGGAGTTCGGCGGCTTTGCGCATCCGCGTCCGCAATGTGTGCCGATGGACGCCCAGCGCGCGCGCCGCCGTCTCGCCCTGCCCGTTGGCCTGGACGTACGCGCGCACCGACTCGTCCAGACCTTCGGCGCGCAACGGGGCGAGCAGTGCGTCCGCGAAAGCGCGCGCGGGCCCGGGATCCAGCACGCTCAGCACGCCCTGACCCGGCAGGTCGGAGTGGCGCAGGACCGGCACGTCCGCGCGGACGGCCGCCGCCAGCGCCTCCTCGGCCTGCCGCAGCGCCGGAGCCAGCTCGCCCGGCCCGGGCGGGACGCCGTCCCCACCGGCCGGGCGCCGACGCCGACCGGCCCGACGCCCGCCAGCAGTCCCGCGACGGTCGCGGCGAGGCCGTCCGGCACGATGACCGCGACGCGCCCCTCGGACGGCAGCGGCAGGCACCGCTCGCCCGCCGGATCGGACTCCAGCGCGTCCAGCACCGCCGTCCCCTTCGCGGGACCCGCGCACGCCAGCACCCGCACCGGCCCGCGCGGCACCGCCGGGTTCTCGGCGGGCCGCCCCAGCAGCACCGCCGCGAGCGCCGCCCGCAGGTCCGCGGCCGTGCGCGGCGTCTCCGACTGCAACGTGAGCAGCGCGACCGCCGCCGCGACGATCGTGTGCGCGACCGGCGGCAGCGGCTCGCCCGTCCCGACGGCGAGGAACCCGCGCGGCCGCCCGCCGAGCCCGATCCGCTGCACCACGATGTGCTCGCCCGGCAGCGACAGCGCCAGGCTCGCCGGTGCCCCCTCGGACGCCGTGTTCTTCGCGGGGGACGGGCGGCGGCGCAGCCGCGCCAGCTCGGGGGCCAGCGCCGGCGCGTGCTCGCGGCGCGCGCGGGCTCGGCGTGCCGCACGTCCCGGCTCGTCGAGCAGCAGCGCCCAGCCGCCGAGCAGCCGCGCGAGCCGCGCGACGAGCCGTCCGGGCCCGGCGAGCGCGGCGCGGGTCAGCTCCCGCTGCGCCTGGAACGCGCGGGTGACGTCCTCGTACCATTCGGCGGCCAGCATCCGGGAGACGGCCTTGCCTACCGCGATGAACGGGACCGGGCGCGGCACCTCCAGCACCGCCAGCCCCTGCGCGCGCGCCGCGGCGAGCAGCCCGTCCGGGATCCGCGCGTGGATGACGCCGACCCCGAAGCCGAGCCCGGCGACGCCGCCCCCCACCAGCCGCGCGACGTAGTCCGCCGCGTTCTCCGGCGTCAGCCGCATGCCCGTGGTGAGCACCAGCTCACCGCCCTCCAGGAACGGGGTGGGGTCCTCCAGCTCGCTGACCGCGACCCACAGGACGGGCGTGTCCGGCGGCGGGCCGGTCCGGGGCGCGAGCCCGAGCTGCGGGATCGCGGCCACGGCGGCCAGGCTCGGCGGCATCGCGCCCCCCTGCGGCTCTCGGATCGGTCAATGTGCGGAATGTCCAACCGGGACGGCCCGATTCGCCGCCCCGTACGTTCATCGTAGGCGCGGCGGCCGCCTATGGTCGGCCCGTGAGCAGGCAGGACCCCCGTGGACCGGAGTGCTCGGGCCGCCTCCGGGCCGAACGGTGAAGGCCGCCGACCCCGGCTTGGGCGGGTCGGCGGCCTTCGCTCGTCCGGGGCGGGGGCGCCGTCAGCCGCCGCTCCGCTCCGCGGACCATTCGCGGACGTCGGGGCGCGCGAGCAGCCGGCCGGGCACGAGCAGCGCGAGCCCGGCGAGCGCCATCGGGCCGAACACCTCGATCGCGCCGCGCATGCCGTCGCTTCCGACGTCCATCACGCCGCCGAGCTGCATCGCGCCGAACAGGACGGCCGCGCCCAGCAGGACCCCGCCGAGGGACGTGCAGGCCGTGATCAGGAAGCCGATCGCCGTCGGGCCGCCGGCCCAGACGCGGACCAGCCACGCCCCGATGGCCAGCACCCACACCACCGCGATCGCCGCGCCGCCGAGGTCTCCGGTCTGCATCGCGCCGTACACCATGCCGACGAGCCAGGCCACCGCGAGGAACGGCACGCTCACCGCGACCTTCAGCGGACGGCCGCGCCCCGCGTGCACCGGGCGTCCCTCGGGCCGGTAGACGGGCAGGGCGAACGAGCTCAGCGCGCCGTCGATCGGCTCGATGAACTTCCGCTTGCGGCCCAGCGGCAGCCGGTAGACGTCCCCTCGCCCGTCCGGGGACGGGACGGACCAGCGCTCCATCTGCGGGTGCTGGTCCCCGAAGGACGCGTCCGCCGGGTGCAGTTCGAGCGCCATCATCGGGACCGGCCCCTTCGGCCTGCCGACCAGCTGCGGGAACGAGAACGTGATCCGCTCCAGCTCCTCCCACCGGACCGTCCACGGTGCACCGCGCGGGTCGATCCGGTGCAGCCCCGCGGCGTCGAACACCAGCCTGCGCGGCCGGATCACCCACCACCACAGCAGCGCGGGGAAGAGCCCGAGCAGGGCCATCGCGATCCCGAAGAGGATCGAGACCGCGCGCGAGTCCGCGCCGCCTTCCATGTCGCCGACGAGCGAGTAGAAGACGGTGTAGAAGCCGAGGACGAAGAACACCGCGCCCGTCGTGAAGAGGAAGCGGGTGCGGAGGCTGCCGATACGGACGGACACCGCGTCGGGGGAGGGGCTCGCATCGGGAGGGCTCGCATCGCCGGGCATGCACCCAGACGATAGATCAACGGTTCCGGCCGGTACACCCTTCGATCAACGGCCCTGCGCACGGGCCTCTGACCACTTGCGGACATCCTCCCGGCCGAGCAGCCGCCCCGCCGCGAACACCGCCGCGCCGGGCAGCAGGAGGAGCAGCAGCACCCAGTCCTCGCTCGGGTCGGGCGGGTGCCCGCCGCTGTACCCGGCCGCCGCGATGAGGAGGACGCCGAAGAAGAGGACGGCGCCGAGAACCGGCGCGAACCTGGCCATCTGCCCGGTGGCCAGCGGGCCGCCCAGCCAGATGCGCGCGAGCCAGACCGTGAAGGCCGCCGTCCAGAGGGCCGCCATCGCGACGGTCCGTCCGTCGGTTCCGTCCCCCAGAACGGCGGCCGACACGGCGGCGAGCCAGCAGAGCCCGAGCAGCGCCACGCTCGCCGTGACCGCGCGGGGACGGTGCGGGCCGGCGACTGGGCGGAGCCGCGAGCGGTACAGGCCGGACGCGAAGGAGGTCAGGCCCTCGTCGATCGGCCCGACGACCCGCCGGGCATGGCCGAACGGCAGCCGGTAGACGACGCCCGGCCCGGCCCTGCGGGCCAGGTGCTCCATCTCCGGGTGGGCGTCCCGGAAGCCCGGGCTCGCCGGCGTCAGCACGAGATGTACCGAAGGCGACACCCTCGGCGCGCCGGTGTCCGGTTCCGGGGCGACGATCTCGACCCCGGACAGCTCCGTCCACCGCACCGCCCAGGGACGGCCGCGCGGGTCGTCCCAGCGCAGCCCGTCCGCGTCGAGGACCAGACGCCGCGGCCGGAACGCGATCCGCCACATCAGCAGCGGCAGGACGCCGATCAGCGTGAAGACCGTGCCGAGCACGAACGCCGCGACGCGGGCGCCCGTGCCGCCCGTGACGTCCCCGGTGATCGCGGCGGCGATCGCGACCACGCCGAAGAACCCGGCGACCGCCGCCCCGACGACGATCTGGCGGGTCTGGGCGTTCGCGACGTCGACGGACACCGGTTTCCCGGGGGTGGGTGCATTTGCGGACATCGGAGATCAAACTAGACGGGTTCGCCCGGGCCGTCGACCGTCCGGCCCTACCGGGGATCGAGCGACGAACCGTACAGGTCGGCGAGGATGTCGTAGGACTTCAGCCGGTCCGCCTGCTCGAACACCTGCGTGACGACCATGACCTCGTCCACGCCCGTCTGCTCGACGAGCTCGTCCAGGCGCCGCTTCACCGTCTCCGGGCCGCCGATCACCTGGTCCTTCAGCCGCGACTGGACGATCTGCCGCTCGATCGGCGTGTACGGGTAGGCGGCCGTCTCCGCCGGGCTCGGCAGCGGCCCCGGCTTCCCCTGCCGCAGCAGCAGGAACGACAGCGCCTGCGGCGCCGCCAGCTCGCCCGCGCGCTCGTCCGACTCGGCCGCCGTGACGCCGACCCCGATCATCGAGTACGGCTCCTGGAGCGCGCCGGGGCGGAACGACTCCCGGTAGAGGGCGAGCGCGGGCAGGGTGTTCTCGGCGCTGAAGTGGTGCGCGAACGCGAACGGCAGGCCCAGCAGGCCCGCGAGCTTGGCGCTGTAGCCGCTGGAACCCAGCAGCCAGATCGGCGGCTCGTTGCCCGCCGCGGGCGTCACCTTGCTCTTCTCGTCGAAGTATTCGCGCAGCTCGACGACCTGTTCCGGGAAGTCGTCCACCGACAGGGAGTCGGGGGAGCGGCGCAGAGCGCGCGCGGTCGCCGCGTCGGTTCCGGGGGCGCGGCCGAGGCCGAGGTCGATGCGTCCGGGGAAGAGGGCTTCGAGCGTCCCGAACTGCTCGGCCACCACCATCGGGGCGTGGTTCGGCAGCATGATGCCGCCCGAGCCGACGCGCATCGCCGACGTCGCCGCCGCGACCTGCCCGATCAGCACGGCCGTCGCGGCGCTGGCGATGCCGGGCATCGCGTGGTGCTCGGCGAGCCAGTACCGGTGGAAGCCGAGCCGGTCGGCGTGCCGGGCCAGGTCGAGGGTGTCGCGCAGCGCCTCGGCGGAGGTGGAGCCGCTGACGACGGGGGCCAGATCGAGAACAGACAAACGGACGGTCATGAACAGTGACAACCCGTCGGGGGCCCGACGTCTTCCCGGTCAGGCCGTGCCGATCAAGCCGTGCCGATCAAGCCATGGTGATCGCGAAGACCGCGGCGGCCACCGCGGCGACGACCACCGGCACGATGACGCTGAGCCAAGACCAGTTGACGAGCGTGCGCGCGCGCTTGGGGTCGTTCGGGAACTGCTCTTCGGCGCGGGCGTACAGGAGGGCGGCGACCACGAGGAGAGGGAAGAAGGCGAACATCGTCAGGACGCCGAGGATGAAGGCGATCGTCTGACCGAGGGGGGTGTAGGCGCCGTCGGGGCCGATACCGAACGCCGGGCGGGGAACTGCTTCGTTCATGACGCGCGTCCCATCACTAGAAAGCGATTCGGGAAAGCGTACGTCCAGAACGTGAGACGGGGAAGGGGCCGGACTCGTCGCGAGCCCGGCCCCTGACGCCGTTTCCGTCAGCGCAGATCCAGTCCGATCAGGACCGGATCGTGGTCGGACGAGCGGAACGCGTCCGGCTTGTAGAACTCCGCCGGGTTGAACTCGGTGTTGTAGTCGAGGAAGCGCGGCTCGTCGCTGTTGATGTGCCAGATCGTCGCGCCCGTGACGCGCCGCGACAGCGCCGGGCCCGCGAGCATGTGGTCCAGCTCCCCGGACAGGCCCATGTACACGTAGCTGTAGCGGTCCTCGTCGTCGACGAACCGGGGCGTCTGCCCGACCAGGCCCGCGTCTTCGAGCACCTCGACCGGGTCCTCGGACGTGTAGGCGTTCAGGTCGCCGAGCACCAGCGGGTTCGCCGCGCCCTTCGCCATCCGCGCGATCGCCGTCGCCTGCTTCACCCGGCGGTCGTTGTAGCAGCCCTGCCCGTCGCCCTGGTCCGCGTCCGGCCCGGACGCGCCGCCGCAGCCCTTCGACTTGAAGTGGTTGACGATCGCGGTGAACGACTCCCCGCCGCCCGCCGCCGGGCGGAACGCCTGCGCGAGCGGCGGACGGTCGAACACCTCGTCCCGCGCCGAGCGCGGCGCGCCGACCGGCGTCACCGCGGTCCGGTCGTAGACGAACGCGACCTTGATCTCGTCGGTGCCCGGGTACGGGTGTTCGACCCGGGCGTACCGGTCGGCGCCGACCGCCTCGTTCAGCGCGTCCACCAGGACCCGCAACGCGGTGCCGCCGTCGTTCTCGACCTCCATGAGCCCGACGACGTCGGCGTCCAGGCCCTTCAGCGCCGCGACGAGCTTGGCGAGCTGCCGGTCGCGTTCGGCGGCCGTGTCGGCGCCGCGCCGGTCGAGCGTGGTGAACCAGTTGAGGGTGTTGAAGCTCGCGACGCGCACGTCGCCGCCCACCGGTTCCGGCGCGTCCGGGCGCGGGTTCGCGCGCTCGAAGTGCGGGGTCCGCGTCGGCTGGAGCCGGTACGAGTCGAACCCGTACGACAGGACGCCCGTCAGCCCCTCGGTCACGTCGCCGAGCCGCACGACGCGTCCGTCCGAGGTGTAGGGGATCGTGTCCGGGTTCTGGACGTTCGACGCGTCGTCGACGAGCAGCCGCCGGGCCTCGTTCGCGGCCCGCGCGGAGTCGTCGTGGCCGTCGGTCGGCTGGAACAGCCGCCCGCCCGCCGCCACCGTGATCTCCCCGTACCGGCCGAGGTCGTAGGTCTCGCTCGCGGCCATCTCGCCGCGCAGGCGCAGCAGCACGCCCTCGAACCGTTCGAGCGTCGCGCCGTCCTCCAGCGGCAGCCGCACGTTGTCCGGGGCGATCGCGCGGCCCGTCCCGCAGACGTCCACCGCCGACACCGGCGACAGCTCGGTCAGGCCGTGGTACTCGACGGCCTCGCCGGTGACGAGCACCCGGTCGCGGACGTCCACGTCCCGCGTCGAGTACACGAAGATCCCGTCGGAGGTGCGCGGGTCGTCGTCGGGCGTCGGATCCTGGACGAAGAACCCGCGGAGCTGATCGGACCGCTGGTAGTCGGCGGTGACGATCCCCTCCACGCGGACGATGCGGCCCGCGACCGGCGACGCGCCGCCGGTGCCCTGCACCTCGGCGATCTCGGTGTCGGCCGGGACGGCGCAGGCCGCGGGGGCCTCCGCGGCCCGCACGGCACCGGTGCCGAGACCGCCGCCGAGACCGGCGGTCACGGCGGCGGCGGCGAGGACCGCCGCCGTGCGTGCTGCTGCTGATGGGCGCATGAGCGCGAGCGTAAGGCGGGCCCGCCGCCCACCGGAGACCGGTTCGTTAACACTCCACCAACTTGTAATGGAATGCCGTGATTGGTGGGTCGGATGGGGCGAAACACCGACAGGTCCACAGCCGATACCTGGCCGAGACCCCCGCCGAGCCCCCCAGCGAGAGGAACGCCGTGGCCGAACCGCCGCCCGCCGGATCGTCCCCCGGAACGCGGTACGCCCGGCCCCGCGACATCGCCGCCGCCGCGATCGTCCTGCTCCTGCTCGCCGCCGCGCTCCTGATCGTCCTCGTGCAGACGTGGCCGCCCGCCCCGGCCACCGCCCCGGACGGCGGGACGCGGCCGCCGCCGCCCGCCGCGACCGTCCACCTGTTCGGCTGGTCGCCCCGCGTGTCCCGGGAGACGAGCCTGTTCGTCGTCGTCCTGACCGCCGGGGCGCTCGGCGCGATCGTCCACTCCTTCCGCTCCCTGTACTGGTACGTCGGGAACCGGGCCCTGCGCCGCAGCTGGCTGCTGATGTACCTGGTGCTGCCCCTGGTCGGCGGGCTGCTCGGGCTCGTCGTCTACCTGGTGCTGCGCGGCGGCCTCACCTCGCCGACCGGCGCCGCGGGCGACGTCAACCCCTACGGGGTCACCGCGATCGCCGCGCTCGTCGGGCTGTTCTCCCAGGAGACCGCCGAGAAGCTGCGCGGCGTCTTCGCGGCCCTGCTGACGCCCGCCCCGACGGGCCGCGACCAGGCCCTCGCCCCCGCGATCACGTCGGTGGAACCCGCGTCCGCGCCGCCCGGCGCGTCCGTCACCGTCCACGGGACGGGCCTCGCCGCGGCCACCGCTGTCCGGTTCGGCGCCGCCGAGGCCCCGGTCTCCGACGTCACGGACACGCTCGTGCGCACGACCGTCCCGCCCGGCGCGTCCGGGCCGCTGACGATCCTGACCCCTGGCGGGCCCGCCACAGTCCCCTTTACCGTGGAGTGACGATTCACTTACCGTTCGGCCAGTGGTCGTGCCAGGCGTCGTACGCCGCGCCCGGCAGCACCCGCGGCAGCGCCGACGTGCGCAGCCGCCCCAGCTCGCCGCCCGTCCCGGCCGAACCGAACTGCATCTCGGTCGCGTACGCCGTCCGCGCCAGGCTCGCCGGGCCCGCGACCAGGCACGTGTAGCGGGGGCCCGGCAGCTCGTCGTCCGGGATCGCGGCGCCGACCGCGAGGCTGTTGGCCACCGTCACCCAGGTGCCCAGCCCGATCACCTGCCGCTCCGCGCCCTGCTGCTCCCACCGGAACTGCAGGATCGGCTTGGAGAAGATCGGGACCAGCAGATGCGAGATGCCGCCGGCCAGCAGCTCGCGCTCCCACCCGATCGACCGGCTGAGGTCCTCGCAGATCAGCACCGCGAGGCGGCCGAGCGACGAGTCGAGCACGCTGACCTTCGTCCCCGGGCGCACGTCCTCGACGGCCCTTCCGTCCGCGGGCGCGTCCGGCAGCCGCCACAGCCGCATCTGCTCCGCGTCCAGGGTGAAACCGGACAGCTTGTCCTGGACGAGCAGTTCCCGCCCCGTCCACCGGTCGATCAGCACCGCGCGGTTCGGCCGCGGGTCCTCTTCGCCCAGCGGACCCGTCCCGACCAGCAGGAACCGCAGCGGATGCCGCTCCCGGTCGCGGCCGGCGGTGTCGAACGCGACCTCCTTCCAGTGCTCCAGCAGCGTGTCCGACAGCGACGACTCCGGCATCACCGCGAGCCGCGCGCCCGACTCGTCCAGCCGCCGGATGATCGTCTTGATCCGGCTGCGGATCCCGGCCGTGTCCATCGGGCGGAGCCGGTACACGGGCGTGCCGTGCCGCTCCCCGAACGTGAGCTCCACGTCGTCGAACGTCTCCAGCACCGGAGCGCAGCCCACGGCGACCGGCTCGTCCCGGCTGAAGTGCGGGTCGTGCACCGCGGGCAGGACTGAATGGTCGATCCGGTCCCACTCGGCCTTCGAGACCCGGTGCACGCCGAAGAACTCCGCCTTCGTGCGCAGCCCGGCCGGCCGGGCGGGGAACGCGCACCGGGGGAGCAGCGCGCCCTCCGTCTCCGGCCCGTTGAACTTCCCCTCGGTCAGGTAGTTGACGAGCGTCCCGACCAGCGCGGGCGCGTCGTAGTACGGCGAGTACGGGCTCGCGTGCGCGAGCGCGACGTCGAGGCCGAGCAGCAGCGCGAACCGGCCGCGGTCCCCCTGCTCGCGGACGATCCGGTCCGTCTCGTCCGGGGCGAACTCGCCCTGCTCGATGACGGCCTCCGCGACCGCGTCCGCCGCGGCCCGCACCTCGGGATCGTCGTACCAGCCGGTGGCCGTCCAGTCCTGGAAGACGTCGTCGGACATCGAGTCATAGAGCCGGACGAAGAGATCAGCTGGTGCGGCCGGGTAGGCGGGAGCCCCCAACTGATCCTGCATAAGCACCCTCCGGGGGATTTCAACGAGTGACGACCTGTGGCGGTAACTCGATGCTAACCGGAGGAACACCACCGTTCCGTGGCATCGGATACACTCATCACTTGACAATCACTTGGCACCGGCGCACTCTTGAGGGGTACGGCCACTTCATCGACCCAGGAGCAGCCGTGAACACAAGGGCAGAGCCGACCTCCCCGCCGACCGGGCGCCCCCGCGACCGCCGTACCGAGGCCCGGCGTCTCATCGAGACGATGGAGCACGCCAAGGTCATCGGCGACGGGCACTTCAGCGCGCTCGGCATGCTGATCACCGACGCGTCGCTGACCGCCGACGAGCCCGCGCTCGTCGAGGTCCAGGACGGCCTGCAGTGGCTGCACCGGCACTATCTCGACGTCGACGCCCTGGACGGCGCGCAGCGCGAGCAGCGCGGCCGCATCCTCGGGCTGATCGACGTCGTGCACTGGGCGCTGCGCCGCCTCCCGTCCGGCCTGCAGCTCGCCCTGCAGCCCGACGGCCACGCGGCCCGCTTCCTCGTCGCCGTCTGCCGCCGCCGCGGCATGTCGAACCAGCAGCTCGCCACCGAACTCGGCACCGACGAGACCGAGATCAGCCGCGTCGGCCGCAAGCTGCTGTCCGCCGGCGTCGTGTGGCGCCGCAAGGAGTGGCGCCGCAACTCGTGGGAGATCACCCCGCGCGGACGCGAGTACCTCGACGTCCGGGCTGCTCCCCGAGGAGACCGACGAACCCCGCGCCGAGCCGCCGCGCGTCGAACGTCCCGTCGTCCGGCGTCCGACCCCGACCTGCACGAGCGCCGCCGCGAGCCCGGCCCCGACCACCCCGGCGTCGAGGTGCCCGCGGCGTCGAGCACCCCGGCCCGTCCCGCGACCGGCCGCGCCGCGGCTGATCAGCGCCGCCGCGCCGCCGGCAGCATCAGCAGGATCAGCACGGCGGTCGCGGCGAACGCGGCCGAGTACCCCATCCGGTCGGCGCGACCCGACGCGCGCCGCGACCCCCATCCCCCCGTCGAACCCGATGTTCCAGATGGCGCTCACCGTCCCGTAGCCCGACAGCGGCACCTTCTCGTACATCATCGCCAGGCTCGCGTTCTGCGCGACGCCGAACCCGGCCCCGAACAGCACCATCGCGGCGAACACCGCGAACGGGTCCGGTACGAGGACCAGCAGCGCGATCCCCGCCCCCGCCAGCGCGATCGCCGGGAGCAGCAGCCGTCCGGCCCCGTGCCGGTCCCCGGCCCGTCCGGCCCACCACCGGGCGAACGTCGCCGTGCCCGCCTGCACGAACAGCGCGGCCGCCGCGAACCCGGTCACCGCGGGCAGGAACGTGACCAGCACCCCGGACGCCATCGACGTCGCGGCGAACGCGAGGGCGGGCAGCACCAGCACCGCCGAGCGCAGCCCCGCCCCGATGCCGAACGCGGGCCCGTCCGTCCCGTCCCGTCCGGCCCGCCGCGGCAACCCGGGCAGGACGGCCAGTGCCGCGAGCGACAGCACCGACCCCGCGACGAACACCGGCGCGTACCCGGCCCGCTCCGCGAGCCACACCCCGAGCGGCAGCGCGAGGACCGACGGCGCGCCCGTCATGATCCCGTACAGCCCGAGGCCCTCGCCCCGCCGCTCCGGCGGGACGAGCGCCGCCGCCATCGCGCCCGTCACCACCACCGCGACCGCGAAGCCGAGCCCCCGCACCAGACTCACCCCGATGATCATCGGCATGCCGTCCGACACGGTCAGCGCGACCGGCGGCAGCCCGAGCAGCACGAGGCCCACGGCGAGCACCGCCCGATGCCCGAACCGCGTGATCAGCCGCGGCAGCCCCAGCTCGGCGAGCACCGTCGTCAGCATCAGCGTGCCGGTGACCAACCCCGCCCCGACCTCGCCCGCCCCGCCGTCCCGCGCGTACATCGGCACGACCGACATCAGCAGGAAGAACCCGGTCAACGACGACAGGGTGGCCGCGAACACGAGCCCCAGATGCCGCCCGACCAGCCGCGGCCGTACGTCGGAAGGAGTCTCGGAGTGTCGGAGGGGTGACTTGTTGGCGGAGTGCGTGTTCACGAGTTTCCATGGATGGTTGGAGGTGTCTATATGTCACGAGTGTCGGGTGCCGTGACAGAGCGCGGCCTTCAGACCCGGCCTCCAAGGTAGACGGCGATCGGTGCTTCGCGGCATTTCGATTGCACGTTCGAGATCTATCACTTAAAGTGGCGACCATGTCACGTTCCGCTGTTGGTTGTGGGGTGGCCGCCGAGACACCACCGGCCACGGCACGCCCGGACGCGACGGGCGGGTTCGTCCCGGCGGGCCGGGCGGGGGCGAGGTACGGGCGCTCGCGCCGCCGTACGTGGCGGCGGGCCCGTCAGGCGTGGCGATCCGTACCCGTCTCAAGGGCCTCACTCCCGAGGACGAGACGGTGCTGCGGGCGGTCGGCGCGCACCTGGGATCCCTGGCGTCCCGGGACCTCAAAACCCGCTGCGTGGACGGCCTGAAACACGATGCCGGGCGGTGGGCGGCGCGCAAGCGGGACTTGACGGTCGAGTCGTCGGCGCGGTGGGCCGGATCGATCACCAAGGCGTCGCATGATCAGTGGGCGTTGGCCCGCCGGTGTCAGCAGGCGTATGTGGAGAGTCTCGAGGCGGGGGTGCGGACGCTTGAACGGCGGCTGGCGCTGCCGCTCGGCGCGAAGGGTGCTCGGGGGGAGCCGGGCGGGTACCGGTCGAGGCGAGAGTGGTTCGCCAAGTCGCGTCGGCTGGGTGTGTTGAAGGACCGGCTGGCGGCGGTGCGGGCCGATCGGGACGCCGGGACGGTGCACGTGGTGCGAGGTGGCCGACGGTTGCTGAACCGGCGTCATCACCTGGAGGAGGCCGGGCTCACGTCGGAGGAGTGGCAGGCACGGTGGGAGGCCGGACGCCGGTTCCTGCAGGCTGACGGGGAATCGGGCAAGAGGCTGGGCAACGAGACCATCCGCGTGACTCCCGAGGGTGAGGTGTCGATCCGGGTGCCCTCCCCGCTGGCGGCTCTGGCGAACGCGGCGCACGGACGGTACGTCCTGTCCGCCCGTGCCGCGTTCGCGCACCGCGGGCAGGAGTGGGCCGACCGGGTGGAAGCGGACCGGGCGGTGGCCTACCGCATCCACCAGGACCCCGACCGGGGCCGCTGGTACCTCACCGCGTCCTGGCAGCGTCGCCCCGTCCCCGCACTCCCCCTGGAAGCCACCCGTGCACGCGGGATCATCGGAGTCGACACCAACGCCGACCACTTCGCCGCCTGGCATCTGGACGCCTCCGGCAACCCCGTCGGCGACCCGAAACGTTTCGGCTACGACCTGACCGGTTCATCGTCTCACCGGGACGCTCAAGTTCGACACGCCGTCACCCGGCTGCTGCGCTGGGCCGCGTCCTGCGGCGTCGCCGCGATCGCGATCGAGGACCTGGACTTCGCAAGCGAGAAGACGCGAGAGAAACACGGGCGCCGCAAAAGGTTCCGGCAGCTGATCTCCGGCTTCCCCACCGGAAGGCTCAAGGCTCGGCTGAGCTCGATGGCCGCCGAACACGGGCTGGCGATCGTGGCCGTCGACCCGGCATATACGTCACGCTGGGGCGCCGAGCATTGGCGTAAGCCGATGTGCACTCCGGCCCGTAAGGTTTCCCGGCACGATGCGGCGAGCATCGCGGTCGGGCGACGCGCCCTGGGGCACCCGATCCGGCGACGGACGGCACCGCCCCCTGCCCACCGGAGCGATGAGCAGGGGCATCGGACCGTCCAGACCGAACCGGGCACCCCGGGACGTGAGGGACCCCGCCGACCTGGGTCGGAACGTGCACACGATGCACGCTCCCGGACGGGACCAAGAACGCGGGCGACCAGCGCATCCAACACCGTTCGGGACGCGCGCAGAACCAGGAGATGGGTCCAAGACCCACTTCTGAACACTGTTTAGGAACGGTTTCGCTCATTACACCCCTGCGAGGTCATCGGAGCGGCTCCCGGTGCCCCGATCGCGGTATACCGTCACCGTGGTGGCGCGCTGATGCCGGTTAGCCGGAGATGGACGGGCGGCCGTTTTCCAGGTGCCCCATCAGCCGCCGCCGGAAGGCTTCGTCACCGGCGGCCCGGACCTCGACGTCGTACCAGCCGTGTTCGGTGGGCCAGTCGACGGTCGCCCGTCCGCCCGCCGGTACGGTCACCTCGCGCGTCCCGGCACCGTAGGCGAGCGCGGTGAGGACGAACGCGCGCGGTTCGGCGGCCGGGTTCCGCACGGTGATCGCGAGCCGCCGCGCGCCCGCCGCGGCCCGCGACGTCACGTCCGCGTCCGCCGCCGGTCCGGACGCCGAGCCCGCGAACTCCCGCCGGAAGCCGTTCGGGCCCGTCAGGGTGAGGCGGTAGCGCCCGTCCTTCAGCGGCACCCGCTCGACGAGCCGTCCCGCCACGTCGAAGTGGCGCGGCGTGCCGAACTCCCCGGCGTACGGGTAGAGCGCGAGGTGCGAGGCGCGGCGGCCCCGCTCGGTCATCGTGACGGCGAGCCCGTCGCCGGTCAGCCGCGCCGACGCCTCGGTGCGGTAGGGGAGCGGACGGGCCGGACGGGTCCCGGGTTCGACGGACGGGTCCTGCTGGACGATCGGCGGCAGCGCGGGCCACCGCCAGTGGAACTTCGGCGGCGCGGCCGGTTCGGGCACCGGCCGGGGGCGGGCGGTGCGGCGGAAGTCGAACGCCGAGGTGAGGTCGCCCGCGACCGTCCGGCGCCAGGCGCCGATGTTGGGTTCGCGGACGCCCAGCCAGCGTTCCAGGAACCGGATGGTGGAGGTGTGGTCGAACACCTCCGAGCAGACGTACCCGCCGGCCGTCCACGGGGACACGACCACCATCGGGACCCGGAAGCCCAGCCCGATCGGCTTGCCGTCGACGTGCTCGGCGGCGGCGTCGGCGGGCGGCAGCGGCGGCGGGACGTGGTCGAAGTAGCCGTCGTTCTCGTCGAAGAGCAGGAAGAGCGCGGTGGACTCCCACACGCGCGGGTTCGAGGCGATGGCGTCCAGCACCCGGTAGGTGATGCCGGCGCCCTGGATCGGGCTGCCCGAACTCGGGTGCTCGGACTCGGCGGCGGACGTGACGATGTAGGAGACGTCGGCAAGCCGGTCGGCGGCGGCGTCGGCCGCGAACGCGTCGGCGAGCGTGCCGCCGTCGGCGCGGCGCAGCCCGCGCTCGAACAGGTCGCGGTCGGGCGCCGGGAGGGCCGCGACGCCCGCGTCCAGGGCGTCCAGGAGCTTGGTGCGGGCGTCGCCCTCGGCGCGGGCGACCGCGCCGTAGAACTCGCTGAGGCTCCGGTACGGCCCGGCGGGCGCGAGCGCCGCGCGCATGATCCGCTTGAACCGGGTGAGGAATTCGAGCGGGTTGTCGGTGAAGTTGTCCCACTCCTGGTAGACCTTCCAGGTGCGGCCCGCCCGGGTCAGCCGCTCGACGTAGGACGTCAAATCGTAGCCGGGGTGGAACGCCTCGTTGTAGGCGTCGTTCTCGACCGCCCTGCGCCCGTCCGGCTCGTGGCCGATCGTGCCGGTCCAGTGGTAGGTCCGGTTCGGGTTGGTCGGCCCGAACACCGAGCAGTGGTAGGCGTCGCAGATCGTGAACGTGTCGGCGAGCTCGTACTGGAACGGCAGGTCCGTGCGGTCGTAGTGGACCATCGTGGGCATCAGCTTGGCCGGGATCCAGTTGTCGTGCCAGCCGTCGCCGCGCGCCTTCTGGCCGTCCTCCCAGCCGTGGCCGAGCCCGCCGATGTAGTTGACGTCGGTGAGCGGGCCGTGCCCGATCGCGTCGCGCGCCAGGAACGGTTTCACGCGCCGCAGGAAGCCGGGCTGCTCGAAGACGGAGTGGCCGCCGGGCAGTTCGATGGCGTTGCGGTCGCCGAAGCCGCGGACCCCGCGCAGGCAGCCGTAGTAGTGGTCGAAGCCGCGGTTCTCCTGCATCAGGAAGACCACGTGCTCGATCGCGTCGAGGCCGCCGGGCCGGATCGGCCGGGCGACGGCGGCGTGCGCCGAGGGCGGCAGCAGCGAGCCGCCGACGGCGCCCGCGGCGACACCGGCGCCGGACGCGAGGAACCTGCGGCGGGACGGGCCTGCGTTCGTCATGCCGAGAAGCGTGTGCCGCACGCGTAACGGGACGGCGGCGATCGCGCGTCCGGGCGGTAACGAACGTGAAAGGGATTCACGTGTGAGGGCGCGCCGCCGGAGCGCGGGGAGTGCCCTGCGTGCGGCGGGGAGCGCTCCCGGTTTGTTGAGTCGGTTGCTAAGAGCGGTCGCCGACCATGTGAGGAAACTTCATTTTCCTCGCGCGCCCCGTGGGACACAGTCGTCAGCATTCACTTTCCTGGCCCACCCCTGGAGTGAGGATGCGACTACGGACTCTGTTCACCACCGCGGTGCTGGGCGCCGCCGCGCTCGCCGTCCCCCGGCGCGGTCGCGGCGCCCGCGGCGGTGGCCGCGCCCGGCGGATGCACCGCGACCGACGAGGAGATCTACGCCGCGCCGCCGTCCGCCGTCCAAGGAGCCGCGGGCGATCTGCTGGCGTGCCGCGAGGCCGTGCTGACGAACGTTCCCGGCGACGTCCCGATGAAGGCGTGGAAGGTCCGGTACGTCTCCACGGACGCGAAGGGGAGCAAGAACGTCGTGACGGGGACGGTCGCGGTCCCCGAGGCGGCGTGGACGAAGGGCGGTTCGCGTCCGACGGTCGCGTTCAACCCCGGGACGCTGGGGTCCGGGCAGCAGTGCGCGTTCTCCAAGCAGCTCGCGGGCGAGTACGTCGACATGTACGAGGGCGGGAACCTCGCGCTGTTCCTGAAGGAGGGGCACGCGATCGCCGCGACGGACGGCGTCGGGTACCTCGACGGGCAGGTCCACACGTACATGGTCGGCGCGAACGCGGGACACGCGCTGCTCGACATCGTGCGGGCGTCGCGGCAGATCCCCGGCGGCGGGCTGACGGCCGACGGGAAGGTCGGCATCTCGGGGTACTCCGAGGGCGGGGCCGCGTCGCTGTGGGGCGCGCAGCTCGCGTCGTCCTACGCGCCCGAACTGGACGTCGTGGGGGCGGCGGCCGGCGGCGTCCCGGGGGATCTGAAGGTCACCGCGAAGGCGCTCAACGGGAGCCTGTTCGCCGGGTTCCTCGCCGACGCCCTGGTCGGGCTGAACGCGGCGTACCCGGAGATGCCGTTCACCGAGCTGATGAACGAGAACGGCGAGAAGGCGATCCAGAACGTCAAGGCGCACTGCCTGTACGGGACGCTCGCCGTGTTCCTCGGTGCGCGCGTCGAGAACTTCTCCACGGACGGCCTGTCGCTCGACCAGATCTACGGCCTGCGGGGTCCGGACGGGACGACGTGGGGCGAGATCGTCGACCGGCAGCGGCTCGGCGAGGGCATCGGCCCGGCCGGTTCGGGCGCGCGGCACGAGATCGGCTTCCCGGTGTTCCAGTACCGCGGATGGCTGGAGGAGATCATCCCGCACGAGACCGAGGACGCCACGCGGCAGCGCTACTGCGCCGCCGGGATCAACACGACCTGGAAGAACGACTATCCGACCGAGCATCTGTCGACCGACTGGGGCGCCGCCGGGGACGTGACGAACTTCCTGGACGACCGCTTCGAGGGCAAGCCCGCCGAGGGCAACTGCTGATCGTCCCGGAGGCCGGCGCCCGACGAGCGGCGGCCCGGCCTCCGGGGAGCCATCGACTTCGAGGAGTTCGCATGACAGCGGGTGTCGCCGAGGCCGGCAACCGAACCCCGCAGCCGGACATTTCCGGAACGGTCCCCTGGCCGGAGCGGATCGCGATCGCGGTGTTCGTGATCGGGCCGATCGCCGGGGTGCTGGGGGCGATCCCGTTCCTGTGGGGCTGGGGGATCGGCTGGACGGACGTCGCCGTCTTCGCCGTCCTGTACCCGTTGAACGCGATCGGTGTGACGGTCGGGTACCACCGGCACTTCACGCACGGCGGGTTCAAGGCCAAGCGGTGGCTGCGGATCGCGCTGGCGATCCTGGGCGGGCAGGCGATGCAGGGGTCGGTCGTCCGGTGGGTCGCCGACCATCGGCGCCACCACAAGTACGCCGACCAGGAGGGCGACCCCCACTCGCCGTGGTTGTACGGGCCCGGTGTCTGGGGCCTCACCAAGGGCCTTTACCACGCGCACATGGGCTGGTTGTTCAGCAAAGACCGTACGTCCCGCAGTAAGTACTGCCCCGATCTGCTGAAGGACAAGGACATCCGGTTCCTGTCCCTGGATCCCGTGTACGCGCTCATCTGCCTGTCGACGTTCGCGGTGCCGTTCGCGCTCGGCGGGCTGCTCACCTGGTCGTGGCACGGCGCGGTCACCGCGACGTTCTGGGCCGGGGTGCTGCGCGTGTTCGCCGGTGACCACATCACGTTCTCCATCAACTCCATCTGCCACGTGTTCGGCAGGACGGACTTCAAGACCCGCGACAAGGCCCGCAACGTGTGGTGGCTGGCGATCCCCTCGTTCGGCGAGTCGTGGCACAACCTGCACCACGCCGACCCGACCTGCGCCCGGCACGGCGTGCTGAAGGGCCAGCTCGACATCAGCGCCCGCGTGATCTGGCTCTTCGAGCGGCTCGGCTGGGTGTGGGACGTCCGCTGGCCCGACCACGACCGCCTCGCCTCCCGCCGCGTCGAAGGAGCCTCGACATGACCGACGTCCCCGCCCTGGACCGGACCCCGCTCATCGAGCGGCTCGCCCGGTTCGCCAAGGACTTCCCCGACGACCGCGCCTACACGTTCATGGACTACATGTCCGACCCGGACGGCGTCGCCACCCACCTCACCTGGGGCGAACTCGACCGGCGGGCGCGCGCGCTGGCCGCCGCCATCCGGCGGGCCGCCGAGCCTGGACGCCGCGTCGCTCTCCTCGCCCCGCAGGACCACCACTACGTCGCCGGGTTCCTCGGCGCGATGTACGCCCGGGTCGTCGGCGTGCCGCTGTTCTCGCCCGACCTGCCCGGCCACGGCGACCGGCTCCGCGCGGTCTACGACGACGCCGAACCGGACGTCGTCATCACCACGAGCGCCGCGCTCCCGGCCGTCCGGACGTTCCTGGACGGCGACGGCGTGCGCCCCGCCGAGGTCGTCGTGGCGGACGAGATCGACGCGTCGCCCGACTGGACGCCCGAGCCGATCGACCCCGACGACGTCGCGTACCTGCAGTACACGTCGGGGTCGACCCGCACCCCCGCCGGGGTGATCATCACGCACGGGAACTTCGCGACGAACGCCGAGCAGCTGTGGCGGACGTTCGAGGGCGTTCCGCGCGAGTCGTCCGGGGTGAACTGGCTGCCGGTGTTCCACGACATGGGCCTGGTGACGACGGTCGCGCTGCCGCTGGTGTACGGCAACCCGGGCGTCATCATGGACCCGGTCGCGTTCATCATGCGGCCCGTCCGCTGGCTGGAGCTGCTGAGCGGGCAGGACCACGCGTTCACCGGCGGCCCCAACTTCGCCTACGAGTACCTCACCGCGCAGGTCACCGAGGAGGAGAAGCGGAACCTCGACCTGAGCGGCGTGCAGGTGTTCATGAACGGCGCGGAGCCGATCCGGGAGAGCACCCTCACCGGCTTCTACGAGGCGTTCAAGGACTGCGGGCTGCGCAAGGAGGCGCAGGTGTGCGCGTACGGCCTCGCCGAGGCGACCGTGTACGTGTCGGCTTCGTCCCGGTTCCGTGAGCCGACGCGCGCCGCGTTCGACCACGAGGCGCTGCGCCGCGGCGTCGCCGAGCCGTGCGCGGCGGACGCCGAGGGCGCGATCCAGCTCCTCGCCTGCGGCACCTCCTACGGCCAGCACGTGGTGATCGCCGACCCCGAGACGGGCGTCCGGCAGCCGGACGGGACGGTCGGCGAGATCTGGGTGCACGGCCCGAACGTCGCCGCCGGCTACTGGGGACGGCCCGAGGCTACGAAGGAGACGTTCGAGGCCGAGCTGTCCGGGACGATCGGGGACGTGCCGCGCGGCCCGTGGCTGCGCACCGGCGACCTCGGCGTCCGGCACGGCGGCGAGCTGTTCGTCACCGGCCGCATCAAGGACCTCGTCATCGTCGACGGCCGCAACCACTACCCGCAGGACGTCGAGTACACGGTGTCGAACGCGCACGAGGCGATCCGCAGCGAGTACACGTGCGCGGTCGCGGTCGACACCGGCGACACCGAGGGGCTCGTCGTGATCGCCGAACGGAACCGGCGCGTCCCGATCGCGCTGCTGGCCGCGGACGAGGCGGCGCGGGCCGTCCGGGCGGCGGTGAAGAAGGAGCACGACCTGCGCGTGCACGACTTCGTCCTGATCGAGCCCGGCGGCCTGCTCCGCACCAGCAGCGGCAAGATCGCCCGCGCGGCGTGCCGGAAGGCGTACCTGGACGGGACGCTGCCGCGCACCGAGACCGGCACCGAGACCGGCACCGAGACCGGCACCGAGACCGGCACCGAGACCGGGTGACGGTTCACCCGCGCTCCCCGTCGATGCCCGCCAGCCAGACGGGGAGCAGCAGCATCAGTTCGAGGCGCAGCTCCGGGTCCTCGATGTCGAAGTCGAACATGTCGTGGAGCTGCGCCATCCGATAGCGGACGGTCTGCGGGTGCACCCGCAGCGCGTCGGCGGCGTCCGTCGCGTTGAACCCGTGCTTGAGGCATTCGAGGAGGGTGCGGGCGAGCCGGGCGCGCGGTGCGGTCCGGCGGCGGTAAGGGGCGCGAGCCGCCGCCGGGCCGCCGCCTCGGCGAGCGTCCGGCCCTCCTGCAGCAGCAGTTCGGACAGGTGCCGGTCGGCGTGCAGCAGCCCGCCGTCGCGCGCCTTCGGGCAGTCCGGGACGAGGTCGAGGGTCCGGTGCGCCCAGTGCAGCGACACCCCGGCCTGGTCGAGCGGCACCGACGGGCCCGCCGCGCCCGTCCAGCCGCGCAGCGGGGCGGTGAGCCGGTCGATGCCGCCGGGCCGGTCCGGGTCGGGGACCACGAGGCAGGTGCGGCCGTGGTCGAGCCCGGCGAGCAGCGACGCGGCAGCCCGCGCGGCCCCTCGCCGCCGCCGCCCGGCGGGACGTCCAGCACGATCACCGCGATCCGCTCGGGCAGCGGCCACCCGGCGAGCGCCGCCTGCTCGACGAGGACCTCGCGCGGGGCGGGCGGGTCCGACAGCAGCAGGCCCAGCAGCCGTCCCCGCCGCTGCTCGCGCTCCCCGGCCGCCTTCTCCCGGGCCCGCGCGTAGCCCTGCGCGGCGGCCGACGCCAGCAGGTCGAGGTAGGCGAAGTTCGCCTCGGTCAGCCGGATCGCCAGCTCGCGCGGCTTCTTCAGCCGGTCGGCCTCCCGCGCCAGGTACCGCCAGGCCGTCCGCGACGCGACGCGCAGCGAGTTCTGGAAGTGCTCCAGCCCGCGCCCCTCGACGGCCTCGCCGTAGCCGATGTCGAAGTAGAGCTGGTGCATCTCCTTCCACGACGCGTCGGGGTCGGCGATGAGCCGGATGAAGTGCTCCATCCCGCGCTGCGTCGTCTCGCGGACGACCTCCACGTAGACGGGGTCGTCGAGGCGGGCGTACTCGGGGACGTGCCGCAGGACGCCCTCGACCATGGCGTCGACGAGCGCGGGAAGGTGCGGGCGCATCCACGCCGCCTCCTCCCTGGGGACGTCGCGCCAGGGCTGGGCCGCCAGATCGTCGTTGCCCGCGGGCCTGTTTGCAAGCTCGGTCACAGTGCCACCTCCGTGCGCTCGAACCCGGGCCGCCAGGCTAGGCACAGTGTGTCACCGGCGACACTCACCGCGATGACAACACTTTCGGCGGCTTGCTCCTGCGGCGAGCGTTTTTCGCGACGCGGAAACACGAGCCTGGTCGATTTTGGGGGAATTGCACAGAAAGCACCGGCAAATCCTGTGTCGTTTGCCCGTCAAGATCGCGGGTACTGCCCCCGCCATGCAGGACGGCGGCTCGCGCGACGTGCGGCGGCGCATTCCCCGGACGGACGCCGTGCTCGCCGACCCGCGCCTCGCCGCCGCCGCGGCCCGCCTCGGCCGCCGCCCGGTCAAGGCCGCCGTCGCCGCCGCCCAGCACCGCCGCCGCACCGGCGAGA
>NZ_MKJY01000570.1 GCF_001942465.1 Actinomadura sp. CNU-125 | reverse complement strand
GGAGACGCCCCGACGTGCGCGGTCCCTGATTGCGGTCGTCCTGCGGACGACGTCCACGAGCCCCTCACGCGCGCCCGTGGCGGCTCCATCATTGACCCGGCGAACATGGCGCCGCTGTGCCGCCCGCACCACACGGAGATCACCGACGAGCAGCCGGCGTGGGCGTACGACCTTGGGCTGCTGGTCCACTCGTGGGACGGCGGTGACGCGGCATGAACATCCGTATCCCACGCCCGGTGAACAGGTCCTTGGACGCTGCGGCACGGCACCCGCAGGCGACCCTCGGAGTCACCGGCGCCGCGTTCTTCGCCATCACCGCCACCACGGTCCTCACGTCCCCGCTCGCCGCCTGGATCACCGGCGCCGCATTCGTCGTGTACATGGCCGCGGTAGGGCACATCCTCCGCGTCGCCCAGCTGCGGTCCCGACTCCGCCAGACCGAGTACGACCTGGCCGCCGAACGCGCCGAGGTTGCCCGTCTCCGCACCGGTGACGCGTCCGCGCCCACGGTGCAGCTCCGCTCTATCGGAGAGGCAGGCGAGTCACTGTGATGTACGACGACTTCCTCGACGGAGCAGCGGAGACCACCGACGTTTTCCCCGCGGTCCGGGCGGAGATCAGCGACACCGCCGTCGACGGGCATCCGCCGATCCCCGTCACGCTCGCACGCCGGCCCGCGCACCGCCGCGAGAGCCCGCACCGCCGTTCGTGGGCGGGCCCCACCGCGGGAATGACCGCGGTCCTCTGCGCCGCGCTCGTCGCGTTCGCCGTGGCGTACGAGCTCGCGAGGCCGCCGCACACCCCGCTCGCGTCCGTACCCACCCCCACCGAGTCGAGCGAACCCGCCGAGCCCGCCCCGACGGTCACCCGGCCGCGGTCGTCGGCACCGGCCGCCCGACCGGTCGACACGGACCCGTCCCCGGAGCCCACGCCGCGGCGTACGCCTTCGCCCTCGCCGACGCCCACCCCGTCGCCGTCGAAGACGGCCCCGGCCCCGTCTCCGACGCCCAGCACCTCGACGCCGGTGGCGCCGTCCCCGACGCCCGCGAGCACCACTTCGACGGCCCCGTCGGAGACGCCGTCGACCACGGAACCCGAGCCCGAACCGGAGCCGGAGCCGACGAATGAGTGACACCGAGCAGCTCGAGCGCGAGGTCCGCCGCCTCCAAGCCATCATCGTCACCTGCTACGGCGTGATGCACACGGCCGCGGTGATGCTCGAGGAGGGCCACTCCCGCGGCGATGTCGCCGAACACCTCGAGCGGGGCGCGAACGGTGCCGCCGCCACGCAGCCGGCGGGTGACCGCCGATGACCCGCCACCGTAAGCAGCCTCGCCTCCCGGGTGTCATGCCCCCGGCGGGCGAGGCCACCAACGCCGGGCAGGAGGGGGCACGGGCCCCCGAGCGTGTCCCGCCTGCCCGGCCCGGCCCCGGCGTGGTGTGCACCTGCGAGCACCTCGACGTGCTCCACAACCTCACCGCCACGGGGCGCCGCACCGCCTGCTCCGTCTCGACCGGCCCGAACGCCACCAGATGCGGATGCCGCGAGTTCACGTCCGCCGTACTCCAGACCGAGGAGAACCCCTCATGAGCTACCCCCACTTCACCACCGACTGCAGCGAGCACCACGACCTCGTCCGGGACTTCCCGGGGCGCCGCCCCACCATCACGGTCCTGTGCGGATCCACCCGCTTCTACGACGAGTTCCAGAAGGCCAACTACGACCTGACCATGCAAGGCCAGATCGTCCTGTCGGTCGGCTTCTACCCGCACGCGAAGGCGGAGCACGGCCACGGCGAGGGCGTCGCCCACGACTCGACCGAGAAGGTCGCGCTCGACGAACTCCACAAGCGGAAGATTGACCTCGCCGATGAGGTCCTGGTGGTCTCGGACGCCTCCGGCTACTACGGCGAGTCGACCCGCAGCGAGATCGCATACGCGCGGGCGCACGGCAAGCCGGTGCGGTTCCTCATCGAGACGATCGAGGAGCGCGCCTCGTGAAGATCGTCTACCGAAGCACGCATCCGGACGTCCTCGAACACTGGCGAAACACCGGCGCGGCCGAAGCACAGGTCGCCTGGCGCGACCGCGTCGACGCCACCCTCACCGACCTCGGCTTCCCCGACAGCAACCCCGTCGTACAGGGCGAAACCCGGGTCATCGGTGTCACCCACAACGGGGAACCCCCGGCAGGCTGGCGCCGCAACCGCGACCTCAAGGGCACCATCACCCCGGCCCGCCGCACCACCACGGGCAAGGAGATCGGCAAGCGTCTGGACGCCCTCCGCCGTCCGGACCCCCGCAAGAACATGCCCGGCGGCATGCCCGAGGTCGCGTTCACCGGCCACACGTTCATGCAGTGCGGCATCGCCCCCCACGGTGACGCCATCTACGTGACTTGGGGCGCTGAACTCGACTCCGGCGACGCCACGCACATCGCCCCCGAGGTGTGGGAGCGGATCAAGACGTCGGAGTTCTACGCCGTCCTCGAGGCCGAGGAGGCGAAGGCGTCATGACGTACCTGTACACCGACATGGCCGGCGACACCCTCGAGGTCGTCCCCGCCCGGGGCGGTCTCCGTCTCGTCGCGGCCGACGAGGCGGACGGACACCGCACCTGCATCGAGATCGACGACACCTGCCTCGACGAACTGGTGGCCGCAATGTACAAGGCTCTGCGGGCCGCCCCGCGCCGCTCACGCTCGAGCAGACCGGCACCGATGACTGGGCACGCGTCGTGAGCCGGACCAGGAAGGTCGGTGCTTGATGGCGCTCTCACACCAGGTTGAGCAGGCCGCCCGCGTCCAGGCGAAGCCGATCGGCGGGCAGATCATCGACGACGCCTACCTCTCAATGCCCGCGATGGACCCCGAGGTCGAGGCCGCCATCAACCGCGAAGCAGCCATCGGCGTCGCCGACGTGGCCGTAGCGCAGCACCCCTGCGAACTCGACCGGGACGCGGGCATCACGACGTGCACCCATCCCGACCACGCACGGGACGCCGCGTGGACCCAAGCCGCCCTCGACGTCCTCGGTCTCCACTCCGACGACCTACCCGAGGAGGAGACCGGGCCGGAAAAACGCGGCCCGCGCCGCGCCGGGTTCATCCGGCCGGACTTCACCTGGCAGGAAAAGGGCGCCTGCCAGGGCGACGACCTAATCCTGTGGTTCGGGCCGCCCGGCGAACGACGGGTCGACATGCTCCGCCGCGAGAGCGTCGCGAAGGAAATCTGCAGCTGGTGCCCCGTCCGCGAAGCATGCCTCGAATGGGCCTTCACCCAGAACGAACGCCACGGCGTGTGGGGCGCGCTCGGCGAAGAGGAACGCGCCGACGCGCGCCGCCGTTGGCTACGCCGCCGCGCATCCAACCGAGTCGACCAGACGGCGGACGCGGCATGAGCGACCCCGCCTCGGACCTGGTCGAGGAGATGCTCCCCACCGCCCTCGAGATGGTGGTGAACGTCCACGACCGCGACGTCCCCGGCACCCACGCCGCCCTCGCGCCCGTCCTGTTCAGCGGCGACACCGACCAGATCGCCAGCCTGGTGATCGCTCTGGCCGCGCTCGTCCCCGATGACGTCCCGGTCGCGGAGCTCGTGTCGTGGACGCACGGGCAGGACCAACTGCCGTTCGGGCAACTTATCCTCGCCGCGGGGGAGAAGTGGTGCGGGACCTGCCAGCAGGTCCGGGCCGCCGTGACTTCCACAAGGACCGGTCACGTCGGGACGGGCTGTACGCGCGCTGCAAGGTGTGCGTGTCGGAGGAGTACCAGCAGCGCAAGGACCGCGAGCAGCGGGCGGGCGCCTCCCAGGCGGAGGCGGCGGCATGAGGTCAAGCCTTGCCGTGGATCATGCGCGACACATGCGAGTCGGTGTAGCGCCGGTCGATCGCTTCCACGATTTTTGTGGGCTTCATCCCCTGCTCGGAGGCTTCGAGGATGAGCCGGCGGAGCTCCAGACGGGTCCGCTCGGCGGTGGCCTCGGCGCGCTTGTTCGAGCGTGCGGCCTTCCTCAGGTCGGCCTGCATCGTTGCCTCTTCCTCGGGGGTCACGCCCCCATCGTCGCACAGGTACTTAGTCGGGTCACCTCATGGGCCTGCATCAAGACCCGTGGACATGATCCTAAAACATGATGTTAGATCATGAGGTGACATCATGAGGTGCAGCAAGTAGTCTCTAGTCGCATCCGAGAACGAACAGGGGAGTGCATCACCTGATGGCTGGCCGTAAAGAGGCACGGATCTTCGCCTCGATCTGGAGGGACAAGACGTTCCTCGAGAGGTCCGCACGTGAGCAGCGCATGTACTTGTTCCTGCTCAGTCAGCCGGACCTCAGCTTCTGCGGTGTGATCTCGCTGCGGATGCGCCGCTGGGCCCGCTCAGCCGTCGACCTCACGGCCGCCCAGGTTCAGGAAGACCTGGAAGGGCTCGCGAAGACCGGCCCCACGGGAGAGGCCGAAGAGGAGGGCAAGCGCCCGCTGATCGTGGTCGACGAGGACACCGAAGAGGTACTCCTCCGCTCCTTCATCCGCCGCGACCGCGTCTGGAAGAGCCCCAACCTGCTGAAGTCCGCTCGGGAAGCCGCAACTCTGGTCGAGTCGCCGAAGATCCTCGCGGAGCTCCTCGCCGAACTCCACCGGCTTCCCGTCGCGGAGAGCAACTCCTCTGAGGCCAGGCAGGTCCTGCGCGCTTTCATCACGGACATCGAGGCTCGGCTCGGCGTGGAGCGGGGAACCCCACCGAAGGGTTCCTCGGCCCCCAAGCCGAACCCTTCCGAGGCGGAATGCCTTGGGTAAGGGTTCCGCGAAGGGTTCCCGAATCCCTTCCAACAACGGTTCAGCACCCCAAGAGCAGCCAGCGAAGGGCGACGAAGACCCCGCAGCGGGACCTGCCGACACGACCGGCCTGCTCCCCGGCATGCCGGACCCAGCACCCCCCAAAGCGCCGGACCCCGGCAGCGACGACGACCCCGACTGGGTGAAGTTCTGGTCCGGGTGGCCGAAGAAGACCGGGAAGGCCGCCGCGCGTAAGGCGTGGGCGAAGGCCGTGAAGAAGGCCGCCCCGTTCGTGATCATCGCGGGCTCCGAGCGTTACCGCGAGGTCGTGAAGTCCGAGGGCCGCGAGCAGCGGTTCATCAAGGACCCGGCCACCTGGCTGAACGGCGAGCACTGGACAGACGAACTCGAACTCAGCCGGAGACAGCAGACCGGCACTGACGGCCCCTTCGGGTTCGGGCCCCTCGACAACGTCAACGACCTCTGGAAGGACCGCCGATGACCGGCGACGAATACGAAGAGTTCCTCCGAGAGGACCAGCAGGCCCGCCTCGCCCGGTTCTACGACCGGCGCCCGGCCGCGTTCGCCAAACGCGGATGGCTCGACAACCGCGTCCACGCATGGCTCGAAGGCATGGTCCGCGGCGAGAACCGCGCCCTCGCTCTGGAGGGCCCCACCGGGACGGGCAAGTCCTGGAGCCTGTGGAAGTGCGTCGAAACGCTCCTGCACAACGGGTGGCGCGGCCGGTGGGAGATCGTCACCGCCACCGGCTTCGCGGAGGTGATCCGCCCGCCCGTCGACGATGAGCGCCTCCGCAGGATGCGGGAGTGCGAGTTCCTCGCCCTCGACGACCTCGGGGCATGGCGCCTCAAGGAATGGGGAGCCGAACACCTGTACTCGGTCGTCGACCACCGGTGGGCGAACGAACTCCCGGTCGTGGTCACGTCGAACTACCCGGACCTGGTGAAGATCCTGGGCGACCGGATCGGATCCCGCCTCGGCGACGGGTACACGCGCGTCGAGTTCGGCGGCCCGGACCGGAGGGCGTCATGACCACCAGCGACGCGAAGTACGCGTCCGAGCGGGCCCTGATCGGCGCCGCGATGTCCACGACCGACCTCGCCGTCACGGTCGTGGAACAGATCCACGCCACGGACCTGCGCGACCCGAACCACCAGACGATCTACGGCACCGTCCTGGACCTGGTCGGCAAGGGCAGCCAGGTGTCCCCGCCGATCGTCCTGTCCGAACTCCAGAAAGGCGGCCACCTGGTCGGCCGCCTCGACGGCCCGCTCCTGTACGCCCTCGTCGAGGAAGCCGCCCTCCCCTCACAGGTCGGCTACTACATCGCGGACGTGAAAGCGCGAGCGTGGAAGGCGCGGCTGTGGCAGTTCGGTGTCCGCGTCCAGCAGGCCGGCAGAACGGGGTGAACGCCCGCCGGAGGACGACGCGGAACTCCTGCAGTCGTGGCTGGACGAACTGTCCGACACCGACTCCGGCTCGGGCACTGTCCAAGCTTCGGAGCTGGTGCATTCGGTCATCGACGAGATCGAGCAGGGCACCGACGCTGACCGTGTCCCCACCGGGTTCATCGACCTCGACTCCCTCATGTCGATCCGCCCCGGGCACCTCATCGTGGTCGGTGCCCGCCCCGGCATCGGCAAGTCCACGTTCGGGATGGACGTCGCCCGGCACGTCGGCATCAAACGGCAAGAGCCCGTCTACTACGCGACGCTGGAGATGTCCGGCAGCGAACTCATGAAGCGGATGATCTCCGCCGAGGGCCGCGTCCCACTCCACGCGATCCTGCACCACACCAGAACCGGGCACTCCTCAAAGAGGACGACTGGGCACGCATGGCCACCGCCATGGAGAAGATCCAGCAGTCCGCCATCACGATCGACGACACACCCGGCGCCGGGCTCGCACGCATCCGCGCGCGGCTCCGCCACATGAAACGCACCACCGGCGTCCGCATCGCGATCGTCGACTACCTCGGCATCCTCACCACATCGGGCCGCACGGAGAACCGGCAGCAGGCCGTCGCCGAACTGACCCGCGGCCTGAAGCAGATCGCCCGCGAGGTCGGCGTCCCCATCATCGTGCTGGCCCAACTCAACCGCGAGGTCATGGGCCGCCAGGACCGCCGGCCGATGTCGAGCGACTTGAAGGACTCCGGCGCGATCGAAGCCGACGCGGACGCAGTGATCCTTCTGCACCGCGACGACGCCTACGAGAAGGAGTCGCCGCGCTCGGGCGAGGCCGACTTCATCGTCGACAAGCACCGTCACGGCCCCACGGCGACCGTGACGGTCGCGTTCCAGGGCCACTACTCGCGCTTTGTCGACATGGCCGTGGAGCCGACTCCGTCGAGCCCCGCAGCCAAGGGCCACCTGCGGCCTGTGTCCTAACGGGCTTCCCCCCCCGGAGACCAGCAATGAGCTACTGCGAACCCGTCTACACGGATAACTGCCCCGCGTGCCTGGAAGGCCCCCACGCCCCGACCGGCACCCGCATCGAAGGCGCGGACCTCGTCGGCGACTACGCGTGCACCGAGTGCGGCCACATGTGGCGCTGCTGGTGGAACATCTCCACTCTCCCGTCGGATGGCGCGTCGGCAGGTGACGCCGCATGAACGGCGAACTCGTCTACCGCAAGGACGGCGAAGAGACCAAGTTCAGCCTCTTTGAGCCCGACAAGCGCGGCCAGGAAATCATCGCCGAACTCCACGGCAGTGGGATGAGCGCAACCGACCCCGTGCTGTTCTGTGAGGCGACCGGCCGACCTCAGGCGGTCTACCTCCGTGAGGTCCGCGGCGCAATGTTCGCCAGCCACTTCGACGGGACCGCCTGCTCCAACCACAGCCCCTCGTTGATGAGTGATGAGCACAAGCGGCAGGTCGAGTACGTCGTCCGCGCCGGCGAGGCTGCTGGGTTTTCCGTCGAGACCGAAGTCTCGCTGGGAACTGGTGTCCGCCCCGACATCGTGTTGCGCGGCACGCACGGCGTGGCGGTCGAGGTCCAGCGGTCGGCGCTCAGCAAGTACCACGCCATCACCCGGACAGCCAAGGCTGTTGAGGCGGGGCTGCTCACCTCCACATGGATCAGCGACCGCGACTACCCGGAGGACAAGCCCAACTGGTTCTGGCGAGTGCCGTCCGTCGGCATGAACAAGCAACTGTGGGAGGCCCTGCCGCCCGCACGCGGTGTCACGGCGCTTGGACTTCGAGAGATCCGCATGGCCCGCTGCGCCTTGCCCGACTTCCCGACCTGCCCGATCACCAAGGGCCGTCCGTGTGGTCGCTCGCACGTCAAGCACGAGCCTTGGGGTGGCATGACGCTGGACGACGTCGCTGAGATGGCGCCCGAGCGCGGCATCGTGCCGGTCAACTGGTTCGACCAGTACACGCTGCTCGTCTCACCCAAGTCGCGTGCATTGTTCGAGGGAGCCACCGGCCGCTCGTCGGATTGGCAGCCGGAGGTGCGTCCGACTACCCACCGCAAGAGCCACCTCATCGAATGCGCCGAGCCCGAGGAGGCGACTGCCCCTGAATCTCCGCACTCGGCGGCCGTAGCCCGCCCAGCGCCCATTTTGGACTGGAGCGACCGCTCCCACTGGAACGGTGGCCGTCGGCTGCCATGCCGACACTGCGGCGGACTCGCGTCCCTGCTTGACGACACGGGCAGACCCTCGCACAAGGCGTGCGCCGAGGCCGCGATTGCGGGGTCGTCATGACCGCCACTCCACCGCGGACGCTGATCTGCGACGACCAGGCCATGAACTTCTACCTCGGCACGCACCGACCGCGATGGCTGGTCGACGCGCCGCACGAGGTGTCGCTGTTCATCTCCCACCGTGTCCTGGCCCCGATGAAGAAGCTGCCCCGCCCGGAGTGGCGGCACTACGCCGTCGACTCGGGCGGCTTCACCGAACTGTCGATGAACGGCCGGTGGGTCACCACCCCCGGCGAATACGTGGAAGCGCTGCTCCGCTACGACGACGAGATCGGCGACATCGCGTGGGCTGCACCGCAGGACTGGATGGTCGAGCCCGTCATGCTCGACCGGACGGGCCTGACGGTCCGGGAACACCAGGAACGCACCGTCTCCAACTTCCTTGAGCTGGAAGCCCTCTGGCCGGAGCGCGGCGCGGGCGACTGCCCGATCATGCCCGTGATCCAGGGCTGGACCCTCGACGACTACCTGCGGTGCGTCGACCTGTACGAGTCCGCCGGCGTCCGCCTCGCGGAGAACTACCCGGTCGTCGGTGTCGGCTCCGTCTGCCGCCGCCAGAACACGAGCGAGATCGCGCTCATCTTCCGCGAGCTCGCCCAGCTCGACCTCCCGCTGCACGGCTTCGGTGTGAAGACCGGCGGCCTCGCCCGGTACGGGCGGTGGCTCACCACCGCAGACTCCATGGCCTGGTCGTACCAGGCCGCCGCAACCCGCCCCTGCCCGGCTGTGTGGGCCACAAGAACTGCGCGAACTGCATGCGGTACGCCCTCGCCTGGCGCACCCGCGTCCTCTCAACCCTCGACGCGCCCGTACAGCTCGACCTCACCCTCGACGACTTGGAGACAGCAGCATGACCGCCCCGAACCCGAAGAACGGCACCTGCGGCAGGTGCAAGCAGCCCCGCCCCGTGTTCCCCGCGAAGAAGGAGTGGGGGCGAGTCCCCGCGGAGATGTGCTTGCGCTGCTGGCAACTGTTCGCAGAAGCCCGCGCGAACAGCACCTTCGTGGATTGGGGCGACGCCTTCGACAACGCCACCGACGAGCAACTCGACGAGCACATCTACGAGGCGGGGACGTCGTGACTCGCACGAAGAACCGCATGTGCGTCGGGAAGGTCCGCCACGCCGACAAGAAGTCGGCAGAGGCCGCGCTGCGAAGGATGGTGCAGGAAGGTGCCCGCCGCTCCCGCCTGAACGTGTATCGCTGCAGCCACTGCGATGGCGGCTACCACGTCGGCCACGTGGGGAGGCGCCGGTGACCTTCGCCGAGGAATCCCTCCCGAACCTGCTGCGCGCGACCGCGACGCTCATTCGGATCACGCACGGCCCCGGCTGCCCCGATCTCGCGACGCACCGTCGTGCGGCGGAACTGCTCGAGCGGGCCGCGGACGCCGAAGAGACCAGCACCGAACTGCGGGCGGGGGAGCGGAGGGCCGCGATCCAGACAGCCCACACCTACCTGGCCACGAACGAACCGGTGAAGGCAGGCACCTGATGACCGCCCATGGAACGAACGCCCGCTACAACGACGGCTGCCGCTGCACGCCCTGCACAACGGCGCACCGAGACGAGCAGCGCCACCGCAACCGCATGATCGCCTACGGTCGCTGGGACCCCTGGATTCCTGCCGACACGGTGCGCGCCCACGTCCGCGTGCTGATGGCGCAGGGCGTCCCATTTCGCCGCGCGGCCAAAGAAGCCGACGTTTCCTACTACACGATGGAACGGCTGTTGTACGGCGACTCGGGAGGGCCCCCGCCGAAGAAGATCCGCAAGGACACCGCCCTGCGGATCCTCGCCGTTCATGCGTCTCCCGAGCTCGTCAGCGACGTTGCCAGCATCGACTCGGCAGGCACCGTCCGCCGTCTCCAAGCCCTCGGATGCCTCGGCCACCCGCAAGCCGACCTCGCGGCGCGGCTCGGTGTACGCCCGGACCACCTCGGCCGGATCCGTCGCACTGGCCGGGTCTCGGCTGGCGTCGCCCGTAAAGTGCGCGCTCTCTACGACGAACTCTGGAAGGTGCGGCCCGAGGGGAAAGCCGCAGACCGCGCCCGGCTCGCCGCACGCCGGTTCGGGTGGGCACCGCCGATGGCGTGGGACGACGACCGCATCGACGACCCCAAGGCGAAGCCCGCTGGCGTCCGCACGGAGGCGGCGTGAACTACTTCCGCTCTTCCTGCTCCCTGGCAGCCACGCGTTCTTCGATGGACTCGCGAGCAGGGCGTTCGGGCAGCTTCGCGCCCGGCCGCCGCAGGTACCAGCGGATGAACTGCCGGACCAGACCGTGCGCGTTCCGGCCGGCGACCGCACGGAGGTCGTCCCAGTCGTCCTGCGGGATGCGGATGTACTGCACGGGCGTCTGGCCGGTGCGTGGGCGCCCCACGTTGTCTCCTCTGCCTGCAGGTTTCTGTACGGACAGGATCATAGGGCCCTCCTTCGCCACGACCTCGTTTCTGTCCTCACAAAAATACCTTGGTTCTGCTGGCTCGATGTCGTACCCGACGGGTATTCTTGTACTAACAAAAATGCTCGTGACCGGGAGGGCCTTCGTGGACGCCTGGACCATCCGCTTCACCGAGACTGACCGCAGGCCCACCCAGCTCGACCCGATGCCCGAGGAAGAGAACGCCTGATGGCCACCACGCGCCAGAAGAAGAACCGCACCGCCACGCACCGGCCGGCCATCAGGCGCCGCCGCTTCCGCCACGACGACCTCATCGCCGTGGACCTCTTCAGTGGGTTCGGTGGCTTGACTCGCGGTATCGAGATCGCCGGGTTCACCACGATCATGGCCGCGAACCACAACACCTACAAGGTGGAAGTCCACGAGGCGAACCACCCCAACGCCGAACACTGGATCGCCGACCTGGTCGACCCGGAGGCGGCGGACTATCACTCCGCCCGAGATCTCCCCGCGGCCGACCTCCTCGTCGCCGGAATCTCATGCGTCAATCACTCGCAGGCCAACACGATCAAGGCATACGAGCAGGGCCTGACGCTGTTCGAACTCGATGACCCCGACTTCGAGGAGCGAGTGACCCGGTCCGAGCGGGATCGGGCGACCGCATCCTGTGTCCTGCACTACGCCGCTCAGCACCACCCCCGCCTGATCCTGATCGAGTGCACGACCGAACTCACCTCGTGGGGGCCGTCGATCCCCGGCCGCCCCAAGGTCGGTGACGGTTCCACCTACCGGTGGTGGCTCAAACAGTTCGATCTGCTCAACTACCAGCACCAGGTCCTGTACCTCAACTCGATGTTCTTCGGCGTCCCCCAGTCGAGAGACCGGCTGTACATCGCGTTCTGGGACAAGTCCCTCCCCACCCCCGACCTTGACCACAGGCCGACGTCGCGGTGCACCCGCTGCGACAAGGAGGTCGAGGCGGTGTGGACCTGGCGCACCGGGATCCCGCCGACCGGATCGGTGCGGTACGGCAAGCAGTACGAATACCGATGCCCGTCCTGCCGTCGCCCCGTCGTTCCGCCGATGACGCCGTCGCTGGCCGCGCTCGACCTCACCGACCTCGGGACGCGCATCGGCGACCGGGAGAAGCCGCTCAAGCCAGGGACGATGGCGCGGGCGGAGCGGTGCCGTCGGCGGTTCGCCGAGTTCCCCGCAGTGCTGATGCCGGCGAAGGCCGTGCACGGATCGGAACGGCACCTGTGGCAGCCGCTCGCGACACAGACCAGCCAGCAGGAAACCACGCTCCTGTCGACAGCGCGGTGTTCGCTGCGCACCGCCACAACGGGGACGGGAAGAACATCGCCCTGCCGATGGACACGGCGACGAGCACCCACGAGAAGGCGCTCTTGCTGGCGGTGGACAACTATCAGGGAGGCCCGCGCGGTGTCGGGACTCCGCTGCCCACTCAGGTGGGGTCGGAGACGCTCGCCGTGGTGTCCGCCGGGGTCATCCCGTATCGCAAACACACCCTCCCTGCGGTGCACAACGAAGCGATGCCGACGTTCACCTCGGATCAGGTCCCGGGGCTCTTGACCGCAGCCGGGACGGTCGACCACAGCACCTATGAAGCGCAGCTCATGGCCCAGTGGAGTGCCCGACTCGAGGACCTTCCGCTGGAGGACTGCTACTTCCGCATGATGGCCAAGCACGAGATCGGCCGCGGTTGCGGCTTCGACGTCGACTTCCCCGGCTACAGCGGCACGTTCGTCGTTTGGGGCTCTGCCCGCAACCAGGTCGACGGTTTCGGCAACGCCGTGTCCCCGCAGGTCGGCGCGTGGATCGGGGCCCGACTGCGAGCCGTCATCCACACCCGCCAGGACCGCGGCCCCGACTACGCCACCGCCGCCTGAGGCATCGAAGGAGACAACGCATGCCCTCCGAGAACCTGCCCGACGAACTGCTGCTTGCAGCGCTGTCTGCATCGACCGGGAAGACGCTCAAGGACCTGTACGACCTGATCGAGGTCGACGGTGGCGACCACGCCGCGATGGAGCGGGCGCTGCGTGCGGTGCTGCCGCTCCACGAGCGGATGGTGCGCGAGCAGGTCGCGCCGAGTTGGAGGCGGACGCTGACGCGGTCGAGGAGAACAGCGCCCCTCACCCCGCCACCGCTGCGCACGTGTCCACGCTCCGCGCCGCCGCCCGCGTCGCCCGAGGAGAGACCCGATGACCGAGCCGACCACGCCCAACAGCCCGCACATCATCCGCGTCGGGCAGGTCTACGAGCCGTGCCAGCCGACGTTCGTCGTGGACGGCATGGAGACCTACACCTGGATCCGCGTCCTCAGCAAGCCGATCGGCACTCCGGGCCTGTACGGCTTCGGCAAGGTCCAGGTGGCCACGATCACGCCCGAGGGACGCGAGGTCCGCCCGCGTCGTCTCGCGGTCAGCGAACTGCACGCGTCCGGGACCACGAAGCACGGCGAGCGGCGTCGGACCGGCTACCGGCTCATCTCCGATCCCCTTGAGGGAGAGGGCCGGTGAGCGCACCTCACGTCCGTTCGTGGTTCCCGCCGACATGGTCCGGTTGGCACTTCCCCGACGAACACCATCCCTCGACGAGGGCCTTTCAGTGGTGGGCTGACATGCGTAGATCGCCGTGCGAACTCTGCGGGGCACCTGCTGGTGCCATGTGCGTGACACGGCGAGGTCACACGACTTCTAACCACAGAGCACGCGCGACGGGCGCACCAGCCGCCCATAAGCTCCGACGCCCTCAAGGAGACACATTGAGCGAGCCGACCGTCCGCGTCACCCGCTACGAGGTTTCATGCCTCCCGCCTGACAACATCAACGCCCCGCACTTCACCATCACGGTGGAGTGGCGCGGCGGCGGCCTGTGGGCCGTCTGCAGGTTCCAGCAGTGCCTCAGCCGGAGCGGCCAGTGGAGCTACGAGCCGTCGCCGTCGAACCGCTCCGACGAGTGGAAGGCGATGCACCGCTTCGACCTTGAAACGGCCCTGCGGTTCGCCAAGGTGCACGCGCCGCGCATGCGGGTGAACGGCTACACCGTTGCTGACGTCCTCGAAAAGGATGTCGAGCAGTGAGCCCCCGCCGACTCCAGAGGAAGCGCACCAAGGGTTGGCGTAAGCCGCCCGGTGCGGTGATCGTGACGCGCCCGTCCCGCTGGGGCAACCCGTGGCGGATCGGTGAAGGCCCCGACGCCCTCAGCCGCGAGGAAGTCGTCCGCCGGTTCGCGCAGTACCTCCGGGACCGTCAAGGCCCCCGCGCGTCCTGGTACCTCATCGACTACCCGTCCGACGCCGAGATCCGCGCGAACCTCGCCGGCCGGGACCTCCTGTGCTGGTGCCCGCTCCCGGCCGAGGGGGAGCCGGACGTGTGCCACGGCGCGGTCCTCCTCGCGCACGCGAACGGGCTGCCGGGCCGTGTCGGCTACGCCCCCGCGGACAACCCGCAGCCGTGGCGTAAGTCCGTCACCGTCCCCACCGTCGGAGAACTCCTGTGACCGCCGGACTCATGACAGTCCTCGGTGACCGGCAAGCGTGGCAGGACCTGTACTCGTCGGAAGACGCCCCGAGCCGCGCCCGCGTTGAGCAACTCGCCGAACGACTCCAGAACGAGGTCGACGGTGAGGTCGAGCAGATGCTGCACCTCCCGTTCCCCGAACGCAAAACCCTCCTCGACGAAGCCGTGTGGGAGCTCGCGCAAGGCGCCGACGTCCTCCTCTACGCCGGTGAAGAGAACGGGAAACAGGCGTTCGCGGCGCTCCTCCGGATCGTCGCGATCCTGGCGCTGCAGCCCGGCGGGATCACATTCCTCGGGCACCACTGGTGCGTCCTGCACCGCCTGTGCCGGTCCGCGATCCAGATCACCGTGACCAGCGGGAGGCAGGTGTGAGCGGCAAGGAGCAGCGGAAAACGTCCGGGTCGTACTACACGCCCCTGTCGCTCGTCGACTGCCTCCTCGACAGCACCCTCGACCCGCTCATCGACACAGCGGAGCAGGCCCCCGACCCGGAGGAGGCGCTCCGGGAACTGACGATCTGCGACCCTTCGTGCGGCGCCGGAGTGTTCCTGATCCGCGCCGCCCGCCGCGTCGCCGACCACCTCGCCGCCAACCGTGCCGACGGGGGAGACCCGGCCCGGTCCGTGGTGGAGCAGGCCCGCCGCGACGTCGCCGCCGACCAGATGTACGGCGTGGACTTGAACCCGGCCGCCGTCGACATCACCCGCCTCGCCCTGGCAGCCGAGGCCGCGATGGACGGGAAGCCGAACCCGTTCCTCGGCCACCGCATCAAGCACGGCAACGCCCTCATCGGCGCCACACCCGCGCTCATGGCGGCAGGGATTCCCGACGGGGCGTTCCAGCCGATCGAGGGCGACGACGCCAAGTACACCGCAGAACTTCGGAAACGAAACCGGGTCGAACGCGAAGCCCTCCAGCACCACCCCGACGACGCGCGGGACGACGGGCAGCTCGACCTGTTCGGGGAGGTGGTCTGAATGGCGCCGCCCACCGGCGAGGTAAGGCACGGCTACACGCTGACCGACCTGGAGAAAATGACCCGCGCCGCGGTGGTCGCCGACCGTCTCCTCGTCGGCGACATCGAATACCGGCACGGCATCGCCTATTCCGCCATCGTCGAATGCCTTTACGCCAGCGAGGAACCACCCGACCGCGGCCACCTGATCCGCGTCGGCTGGCAGGCGATCGCCCTCGACGTCCGCTGGAGTCTCCGGCACGCCGGCTACCCCGATGACGGACTCCCGGGCGACGACACGCTACGACCGCGATTTCTGCAGTTCTGGGAAGACCACAAGATCGTCCCTTCGCCCGAGGCGAAGGTCGTGGAGACCCTGGCCGCACGCCAAGTCGTCGACACGCTCTCACCCATCTACCGTGACGCGCTCGTGGCGCTGGCCGTCCACGACACCTACCAGGCTGCGGCCGAAGCACTTGGAATTTCCTACGTCGCGTTCAAGGCACGCATCACCGTCGCCCGGAAACAGGTCTTGGCGAACTGGTTCCAAGGGGAGACCCCCCGACGCACCAATCGGGCCGACCGTCGTGTCGCGCGTACGGGCGCGACCGCGCTACGCACTGCTCGAGCGGACACGAGTGGACCCCGGAAAACACCCGCACGCAGCAGCGCATCGTGCGCGGCAAGCTCGCCAGAAGCCGAGTCTGCCGCGCCTGCGAACGAGACCGGTACTCCAGACGGCGGAACGAGCCCAAGCCTGCAAAGGAGGCAGCCTGACATGTCGATCTACGCAACATGGCTGGCCATCGACGACGACGGCCACAGTGAACGCTGCGCCGTCTATGAGGAGATGCCGCCCGGCCAAGGCTGGGCAGAGGGCGCCGCCATGGCCGTCGGTTTCGGCGAGCCCGTCTACTTCCGGCGCACGGACGAGCCCTGCGACTGCGGGAACCAGCCGCCGCTGATTTACCAGGGCTCCCACGTCAACCCTTCCGAGAAGGACCGCCGCGGCGGGTCTCTCGGCATCGCGGCGATCCCGAACCACTGTCACCCCTCGGTCCGCGGCACCCCCACCCTCGACGGCCCGCCCGTGGAGTACCTCCGCCTCACCGCCGAAGAGGACCCCGCCACCTACGGGGACACCACCCCGGGCCTCGCCCAACTCGTCCTCGACCGCGCCCAGGTCGAGCGGCTCCGCGACACCCTCACCACCTGGCTGACAACGAAGGAGCGCTGGTGATCTGCCCGAAGTGCCGTGAGAGGGACCACCTCGCCTGCACCACCCCCGACTGCACCTGCGGCCACGCCGATAGCCCCGTGCGTCCCCTGACGGACCTCGAGCGGCAGGCGTCCGCGCCGGCCGCCTCGACGCGCACGTGATGCCCCGCGAGGCCGAGGAGGAGCCCCGTGCCTGAGCCCACGCCCGGCAGTCGGTCCGAGGACCTGCTACGTAGTGCGCTGCGCGCCGCGATCCCCGCCGCAGGGCGACACCAGGTCACCATCGCCGACGACCTCGGGATCACCACCAAGCACCTGTGCGCCATGCTCACTGGCCGGGCCCGCCTCACCCTCGATTGGGCTGAGCGGATCGCGGAGGCATGCGGGCATGAAGTGGTGGTCGCCGTCGAGCGGCGCAGCGAACCCGACGGCATCACCGTCTACCCCGCCAGCGAACCCCTGTACGGCCGCTGCGATACCTGCGGTGAGATCCGCTGGCAGACGGAGTACCACCGGGCCGGACAGCGACCGGAGCGCTCGGACCACTGCGCATGCTGCACCCACCCGCATGACCTTGGGCGCGGCCACCATGAGAACTGGCAGCCCGGCGTGGCGCACACCTGCGTCCTCTGTGCCGACACCTCGCGCGGGGAGGCTCAGTGACCGCGCCCGCGCCCGCGCCGGCCCGCGCAACGCCGCGCCTGGCCGACGGCACCGAATGCTCGTCGTGGGTCTGGCACGCCTGCGCGTGCCCACGACAGTGCGATCCCGACCCAACGGAGGCACCCATGCCCGAGCCGCCCGCGCCCCGGCCGCAGGACGTGCCGGACGAACTGCTCGACGTGGCGTGGCGTGCCGAACTCGCCCGGTGGTCACCCGGAGCCAGCGCCGAGCAGATCGAGGAGTACTGCGACTTCGCGGCGCACCCGTCGATGGCATCCCACCGCGAGGAGCTGCGGCCCGTCGTTGTCGCCGTGCTGGCCGCCCACGAGCGCATGGTGCGTGAGCAGGCCGCCCGCGAGATCCACGACCGTGCCGCCGCCTACGCCGACGTCCCGACCGGGCCGCGTGCGTCGTTCCGGCGCGGGATGGAAGCCGCCGCCCGGCACATCGCCCCCACCCCCACACCTGGCGAGATCGCGGACGCCATCCGCCGTGGCGACGCGATGTTCTGCAGCCCACCAGAGGAGAGCGAATGACCGAGCCCACGCCCCATCCGGCCTCGGCCGATGTGCCCGCACGGCATGACCGGCTCGCCGCCGCGATGCTCACCCCGCTGATCGACCACGGTCTCCGGGAGGCAGTGAAGTGGGTCATGGAACCCGAGATTCTCGCGATCGAGGCCGTGGTCGAGAAGCGGGTCCGCGCTCGCCTCGCCACCGAGTTCCGGGACGCGGCGCAGGCCATCACCGACAGCGGCGGTGAGAACGACGACCCGCTCGCCGCTGCCATCTGGGACACCTGCCACCAGGCGAGCAGCGCCCCCGCCGTCATCGACGACCCCCGCACCATCGCGATTGCCGCGTACCGGCACCTCGCCGACCGCCTCGAAGGAGACACCCCGTGACCGAGCGCATCTACCGGTACGTCGTCCCGGTCGACGACGCGCCCCATACCATCCACCTCACCCTCGCCCACGCCGGGTACGGGCCGCTGCACGTCGCCGCCACGAACGACGAGGTGGAGTTCTGGGCCGTGCACTCCGACGAGTACCCCGACCAGCCGTACACGTTCCAGGTGGTCGGCACCGGCCACCCGTTGCCGCCCGGCGCGCAGTGGAGAGGCACCGCGCCCCGCACTCCGGACGGCTTGGTGTGGCACCTGGTCGAATTGCCCGTGCTCGGCAACGAGGAGACCCCGTGACCGAGCCCCGCCACATCACCGTGAGCCTCACGGTCCGCACCACCGACCTGACCCCGGATGAGGTCCGCCTCCGGATCCTCGCCGCCGTCGGCGACCAGTTCGAGATCAACCACGCCTCCGCCTACGACCTCAACAGCATCCCCGACGAACCCGAAATCCAACTCGTCGTCTGCCCGGTCCGGGGCTTGCTCGGCGCGTACGTGGGCGACGAGGGCCGCGCCGACGAGCACGCCAAGCGCGAGGGCGCGGCGTGGGCCGGGTTCACGGTCGGCGGCGACTACCGGGGCGAGGTGACGGCGTGACCGACGAACGCGACGCCATGCGGGAGGCATTGCAAACCGGCAGGCCCGTTCGTGAGGCACTCATCGAATACCACGCACAGCCCGAGCCCGAGGCAGCTGAGCCCGGCACCTGGTGCGGTGCTTCCAAGCGCGTGTGGCCCGGCCAACCCTTGCCGTGCATCGGGCCGTGCGTCCTGCGCGCTGGTCATGACGGGCCCGTCCATCAGGACGCGAACGGCGGGCAGTGGACCGACCCGCGCCCGGCCACGGCCGAGGACGCGGAGGCGCTGTGCCAGCCACCCCGCCGGAGCCTGCTGCGGGACCTGACCCGCGAGGCGGTCGACGCCGGGACCTACGGCGAGCCTGCACCTGAGATGGCGCCCACGCTCCGCGAGCAGGTTGCTGACCTCATTCGGCGGTGGCACGCCGACCGGGCGACCGTGTGCGACGACACCTGCACCTGCGGCCTCCAGGGCAACGTCCGCGACCAGCTCGCCGACGCCATGCGCGACATGATGATCCAGACCTCGACCGGCGCGGCCGCAGCAGGGGCGGTTGCCCACATCTCGTGGTCGCAGCTTGCCGACGCGGCGCTGCCCGTCGTCGAGGCCGCGCTCGCCCGTGCCCGCGCGTCGTGCTGTGAGGACGGGGAGCGGACGTACGGCGAGATGGAGCGGCACCTTACTGAGCGCGCCGAGAAGGCCGAGGCCACCGTGCAGCGGTCTCGTGAAGCGCTCGCCGCGTTCGACGGGCGCGGCGTCAACAACTTCGATATCCCAACGCCTGCCGAGGTCCTCGACGCGTGGCGCGCATCCCTCGACCAGCCGGAGGCGACGCCGTGACCACCGAGAAAACCGTGAAGGCCGAAGCCGCCGACACCAAGCACGGCATGACCCTCGACGAGCTCGCCGCGCTCGTCCAGGAAGCGATGCGTGCCGAGATTCCCGGCCACACGGTCGTGAAGGTCGTGGCGACGTGGCGCTCGAGCATCAAGCGCGCCGAGGTGAAGGGCTGAAACCTGGGCCCCGAGCCCAGCAATCAAGGGGGGAACCATATGTCCGACGAGATGCACGACTGCGCCCGCGGCATCCACTGCGCCGCCCGCACCACCACCATCGAGGACGGCGAACGCATCACCATCCCCGCCCAGACGTACCGCACGTTCTGCGACGTCGACCGGGACCGCATCGCTGACGTCCTCACCGACCTCCCGGCCCGCTACGCCGAACTCGCGGCCCGGATCGGTGAGCGCCGCCGCAGCGACGGACCCCGCGTGTCCGGCGGAGGACGCACCGCCCCCATCCCCATCAACACCGCCGTCGACGCGCTGCTTCGCACCGTCGAGGAGATCGTCCTGTCCTGGGACGAACGTGTCCGCGACGTCGCTCGCCTCACCGACCTGACCGCTGCCAACCGGGCCGCCGCTATCCCCGTCGCCTGCGGCATGCTCGCGGCGCACGTCGACGTCCTCCTCACCCTCGACCCGGAGACCATGGCCCGCACCATGGACCTCGCCCACATTGAGCACCTCCCGGAAGACGTGAGCGGCTGGGTCCGGTCCGGGGGATGGGTCTTGTACAACGTGGACCTTGGCGCAGAGCACGCCGGCGTCGAACTCCTCAACCTCCACCACCGCACCCTGAAGATGCTCGGCTACACGCCCCAGCATCACCCCCTCATCACCCCCTGCTGGGAATGCGGCGAACGCGGCCTCCGCCGCCACGACGGCACCGCGGGCCTCGCCGACCACGTTGAGTGCCTCAACTGCCGGGAGCAGTACCTCGGAGGCCGCTTGAACCGCCTCATGGTCGAAGAGGACGAGGCGCAGCAGCGCAAAGCCGACCGGGAACGCCGCCACGACCCCAAACGCCACAGCCTCGCTGGCGCGCGAGAAGGAACCGGAGGCCGACGGTGAACCCCGACGACACCCTCAACGCCATCGACGCAGCCCTCGAAGGGTGGAGCGACTACGACGACGTCGTATCCCCCGACGCGATGCGGTGGGCACCCGAGAACCCCGAACCGGCTGGCAGAGTCCAGATCGCGCCGGTCGGTACACCACCGGGTGCGCAGCACGCCTGGACCGACATCGGATGGACTGACACCGACCAGCGGCTGGTCGGCATCTCTCCAGGCATGGCCATCATCGGCGACAACGCGTTCCGGGCGTTCCGTGAGGCCATCCACTCGATAGCGCCGATGACGCAGGTGCTTGTGGTGCCCCTTGAAGGCGCGGCCCGCAGTATCCATGCCAGCACCGCACCGCTGGTCTACGGTGGCGACTACCGGCATCACCGCCGCGGCTGCCCCTTCTGCAACCCGGCAGGCAACCCCAAGCCCCTCAAAGCGAACGCGTCGACTACACCCGACGCCGCAAGAACAGGAGACGCCGTGGCTGAAGAACGAACCGAGACGGAGAACCTCGTTCGAGCGTCCCTGGAACTCCACCGCCGCGCCATGGTCGCACGCGAGGCCGCGCTCGCTTCCGGACTGCAGGGAAGCGCTGCGCTGGGTGAGGTGCTCAACCGCGTTGACTCCCTGGCTCGCGAGTACGCCGCCGAGATCGAGAAGGCTACAGGCGAACTCCGCAACGTGGTGTAGCCAGAGGCCGGTCCGTGAGCATCGGATTCCTCGAACCAACCCCAGGGGATATCAGGGCATCGCTAATATTGCTGATATGGAAGAAGACTCTCAGTCCTTCGGGCGCACCCTCCGCAGTCTGCGGCTCGACGCTGGACTCAAGCAGACCGAGCTCGCACAAACCTTAGGTGTATCCCAAGCCATGGTCTCGAGTTGGGAGACAGGGAAAGCCTTCCCTGGCTCCTACTTCAAGGAACTCAGCGCAGCGCTTAACGTCCCCTACCGGAACCTCGCCGACCAGTACTTCAACTTCTCCAGCCCGATCGAGCGAGCCGTAGTCGCCGACAAGAGCCTGACACGCAAGGAGCAGGACGCGCTCCTCGCCCACTACGGCGCCGTCTCCGGCCGCGACTCACTCAAGATGGCTGAGCGGCTTCGGAACGGGTGGGGAAGGCCCCCGGAAGAGAAGTCCTGAGGGAGCGGCGGACCGCGCCTCACTGGTCAGCCGGACTCCCAAGCGGGGAGACTGAGGGAGAAGCATCCCCAGAAGCCAGGGTGATCTCTCGAACCGCCTCCGCCCCGTAGACCGGCTGAATGAGCCTTGCCCGCTTCAGATACGGGCGTCCAGGGCGGTAACCAGCGTGGGAGATCAGAGACCGGACGAAGTCAGCGTCCGCTGGATGAAGCCGGAACCTGATCTCCCATCCCTTCTTGTAGGTCTCCCACCCTTCGTCCCGTAGCCGATCCTGCTTCGGCTTACGGACATGCCCGCACAGCGAGAAGTACAAGCCGAGGGTGAGTACGGCGACTCGCGGGAGTCCATGAGGGGACGTTACGCCAGTTCACACACCTTGCCTACGCTTTCGGACCGGCCCAATTTGCGTTGACTGCGCCTGCGGTCCAAACTGATCCACAGGAAGCACACGTCTGCCCTCGGAGCGAACACGCCCCGGGGGTTTTCGCATGTCCGGGGGTGTTTCATGGTCGGGCCGGACGGCAAAGAGTACTGGACCACCAAGCAAGCCGCCGAAGCGTTGGACGTCGCCCCCTCCACGATCAGCACCTGGCGTCGCAACGGATACCTCACCCCCGTCCCCAAGAGCCCGCCCCGCAAGCCTCTGTACCGACAATGCGACGTCATCCACGCCGAGAAGATCGCTTACGACAACGCGATCCGTACCTCCGGCTCGGCGAAGCGCACCTCTCGCCGCCACTTCATGCCGCTCACGCAACACCGCGAGCCCGACACCTCCGCAGCGGCCTGACCCGCTGCTCCTGAACGCGCACCCGGCTGTACTCGTTGCTCATCGGACACGGCCCCGGTGCGCCGCGCACCCACCCCTGTGGTGCGCCCCCTTGCGCGGTTGCCAGGCCCCCGCCGCACCGCGCACGGTGCCTGTCCCGTGGCCTCTGAGGGGTGGCCGCGGGACAGGCACCCACCTCGCCCAACACGTTGTTCCGGAGGTTGCTGTGGCCGCTGACCCCGCATGGCTCGAGAAGATGCGGTCCATCGGCTCGATCACGCGCCGCTCCGGCGACCGCGTCCACGAAGGCCGCGACGACAACGGCGACCGCTACAAGGCGACCACGGACGAGCTCGGCAACACCGTCACCGAACGCGCCGGCGACCGCCAGGACGTCACGATCAACGCGCCGCACCTGCGGCAGGTGTCAACCACGTTGGAGGAGCGGTGAACGCGTCAGAACGGGCCGCGCAACTGCGGACCCTCGCCGACCAACACGAGGCCATGGGCGCCCTGGAAGTCGCCCTCGACGAAGCCCTCGCCGCCTACCGCGCCGCCCCCAGCGAAGAGACCAAGAACGCGTACACCAAGGCGTCCGAGAACCTCAGAGCCGCCCGCGTGGAGGCCCGCGGCTCCGGCGTGATGGTCGCCTCCGGCGAGCCCGGTTCGGTCACCATCGGTGCCCCCAAGGTCGGGAAGGCAGGCTGACATGGCGGTCTCCGGATCCGGCCTGTTCGTCGCGACGTTCATCGACGTGTTCGACGCGACCCAGCTCGCCGTCGACCTCAGCTCCACGGGAAACAAGTGGGCGCTGTTCACCAACTTGATCACCCCGAACTTCACCACCGACACCGCCTACGGCGTGGCCCCGTACGACACCAACGAAGTGTCCGGCGCGGGCTACACCGCGGGCGGCGCCGCAGTGGCGTCCCCGACGTTGACGGGCGCGTCTGGCGTCATCACCTACGACCAGGCCGACACCTCCTGGCCCACGTCGACGATCACCGGCGCCCGGTGCGCACTGCTGTACGCCGACGGCCTCGCCAGCAACAGCGTGATCTGCCTGGTGGACTTCGGTGCCGACTACAGCACCTCCAACGGCACTCTGGCCGTCCAGTGGAACGCCGCGGGCGTGTTCACGCTCGACCTGGTCCCGTGAGGGGAGACGACCCATGGCGCTGACGTTCACGTACTACTCCCACAACTCCGACATCATCGCGAGTGAGCTGAACGCGACGTACGACCCGTCCAACGGCAACGCGGTGTCGACCGTCCACGTCGACAACAACTGGCCCACCGACGGCGGCTTCATCCTCATCCGCCAGTTCAGCGTGACGGACCCGGAACGCCCGGCCGACTGGGAAGACCCCACCGGGCTCGGCAACGTCGTCTACGGCCCGCTGACCGCCGCCGCGGACGCGCTGACCGACTTCGACGTGTCGGCGCTCGGCCTGGTGTTCGCTTTCGACTCGCCGTACTACGGCGACGAGTACCTGACCGCGTCCGGTGAGGGTTCGCTGCTCGCGGGCGGCGAGATCCAACTGCAGCTGCGGGAGTAGGCTCCGGTGGCCGCGCCCGCCTACCGGTCGTCGGGTATCGGCCCGACCAACTCGACCACGTTCACCACAGTCGGCCGCCCATCTGGGCTCGTGAACGGCGACGTCCTGTACGCACTCGTCGTCAACGGATCCGCCACCACCCCGCCAAGCACCGTCCCTACCGGGTGGGCGCTGACGATCGGCGCGGTCATCGGCACCGGCTGGGCCGGCGTCTACGAACACGTCGTCGCCAACGCCGGAACCGAACCCGCTTCGTACACGTGGGACGGCTTCACCGACTCCTGCGCCGGGTCCATGATCGCGATCAGCGGCGCGGACACGACCACCCCGACGCACAAGGCGCACGCGACGGCAACGCCGGACAGCAGCGCCCCGACCGACAGCGGCGTCACCACCGAGGTCACCGAATGCCTGATCATCGGTGGCGTCGGGATCGGAGACAACACCGGAGCGAGCACGTTCACGGCCTCGAACCCGGCGACGCTGACGAAACGCGTCGAGGTCCAGTCGAACGGCGGCACCGACAGCACATCCGCGCTCGCGACCGGCGCACAGACGACCACGGGGGCGACAGGCACCCTCACGGTGACGCTGGCCGGCTCCCGCAACGCGGTCGTGTTCACCATCGCTGTCCAGCCGCCGCAAGCCACAGGCGGAGACGCCACGGCCACACCGTCGCCCCTCGCCGCGGTCGGCACGGTCCCCGCACCCGTCGTGGGGGCGGGCTCGAACACGTCGCCCGGCACCGTGCACGCGGCGTCGTCCATGCCCTCCCCGGTCCTGTCCGCAGGCAGCACGGCTTTGCCCGTTCCTGTCGCTGGCGCCGCGACGGTTCCCGCCCCGGCAGTCTCGGTGACGGGCTCAGCGGACGTGGCCCCGGCAGTGGTGACGACGTCGGCAGCGGTTCCGGAACCGATCGCGTCCGCTTCGTCGACCGCTTCCCCCGCGACGGTGACTGTCGCCTCGTCCATGCCGACTCCGTCGGTGGCAGCTGACGGCAATACGACCGCGGAGCCGACGGTCCTCACCGCCTCGGCTCTGATCCCGACCGCCGCGCCGGCCGCTTCGAGCAGCGCTTCGCCGGGCAGCGTGGCAGCCCAAGCCGTCGTGCCAGCACCCACCTTGACCGCGGGCGCATCGGCGACGCCCGCCGCCGTCCAGGCCGAAGCAGCCTTCCCCGCGGCAGGGAACTCGGCTGGCAGCGGAGTGTCCCCGACGGTCGTTGCTGCTGCTGTCGCGGTTCCGGCCCCGGCACTGTCCACCAGCGCGGCGGCAGTACCAGCCCTCCTCTCCGCTGCATCAACCGTCCCGGCCCCGTCGGCGGCGGAACACACGACCGTGCAACCCGCTGCGGTCACCGCAACTGCGGTGCTCCCCGCCCCGGCACTCGCCACGGCCCTGACGGCTCGCCCTGCCTCGATCGGGGCGGCAGCGTCGTTCCCGGCCCCTCTGGTGACGACCGGCACCGGGCAGGACATCACCGTCACCGTCGGCGTTCCCACCCGCGGGTGGTCCGCCACCGTGGCGCCATCCACGTGGGGTACTGGGGCACCCACGCAAGGTTGGGCCACGGGGACGCTCTGGAAGTGAAGGGGGAGTGGTGCTGACGATCCCCTCGGTCTCGAAGGAGTACCTCCACATCCCCGTAACGGGCGGGTCGGTGTCCACACCTGTGGAGATCGCTGTGATCAACGCCAGCACCGAAGAACCAGCCGAAGCCGACTGGCGACCCGCAGATGAGTGGGACGGCACCACCGCGAAACTCCTCATCGGCCCTGGCGGAACGCTTGAGCTGGAGGACGGCACCTACCGAGTCTGGGTACGCGTCACCGCCAACCCCGAGATCCCGGTGATCCGGTCCGGGCTGCTGGAGGTCACCTGATGCGCGACCTCCTCATCATCGTCCCGTCCCGCGGCCGACCCCAGAACATCGCCGCGCTCCACGACGCGTGGGAAGAGACGAGCACCGGCGCTGCTGCTCTGCTCGTCGCCGCGGACGACGACGACCCGACCCTTCCGGAATACCGGACCGTGTGCCGCGACCGGGGCATCGAACTAACGGTCGGGCCGCGACTCCGCATGGTCCCCACCCTCAACGCCGTGGCAATCGAGCGGGCACCGCACCACTTCGCCCTAGGCTTCATGGGCGACGACCACCGCCCGCGGACCCTCGGGTGGAGCGCCCACTACCTCGCCGCGCTCCGCACCCTCGGCACCGGGTTCGTGTACGGCAACGACCTCCTCGCCGGGGAACGGCTCCCGACACAGATCGCGATGACGTCCGACATCGTCCAGGCACTCGGCGCCATGGTGCCCGCCCTGGTGAAGCACCTCTGGGCGGACAACCAGTGGTGGGACCTCGGGCACGCCATCGACCGCATCCGCTACCTGCCCGACGTGGTCGTGGAACACATGCACCCCCTCGCCGGGAAAGTCAACTACGACGCCGGGTACCGCGAGGTCAACAGCGACACCGCTGCGCAAAAGGACCGCGAGGTGTACGCCCACTGGTATGAGAGCCAGCGCGCCACCGACGTCGCGAAACTCCGCGCGCTGATCGAGCAGGCCGCGTGACCCGCCGACGCCTCCGCCCCGCCTACACGCCGGACGAGCTCGCCCGCATCTACGCGGCACCGCACGACCACACCCGCTGGGACGACCACCGCCTCCGCGTCGGCGCCACCATCGAAGCTTGCCGCTGGTTCACCAGCGTCGAGGACGTCCACACCGTCGCGGACCTCTCGTGCGGTGACGCCGCGATCGCTCGCTCTCTCGGCACCGGCGCCGACGGTCTCGTCCTGGGCGACTACGCACCCGGCTACGCCTACACCGGCCCCATCGAGGCCACGGTCGAGCAGATCCCGGACGTGGACCTGTTCATCTGCTCCGAGACGCTCGAGCACCTAGACGACCCCGACACCGTCCTGAAGCAGATCCGAGCGAAGACCGGCCGGCTGGTGCTGTCCACCCCCATCGACGCGGGCCACGACGCCAACCCTGAGCACTACTGGTCCTGGGCCCGCACCGACGTCGAGCACATGCTCACCGCCGCCGGGTTCACCGTGGAGGTGTTCATGGCCGTCGACCCCCGCCCCGCAGGCCGCTACTACCAGTTCGGTATCTGGGCCGCCCGATGATGGACGTCGTCGTCACCGGAGCGGGCGGGTTCCTCGGCCGCCACTTCACCGCCGCGCTCGTCGAGCAGGGCCACCGCGTCCTCGGCATCGAGGTCGGCAAGTGGAACGCGTTCGACTTCTTCCGCACCGACCGCAACGCATGGGACCTCGTCATCCACTGCGCCGCGGTCGACCCGCACCGCACTGCGATCGACAACCATGCCCTGACAGTCGGCGCCGGGAACCTCCGCCTTGACGCGACCATGTTCGAGTGGGCCGCGCACGTCCGCCCGAAGCGGGTCGTGTACTTCTCCAGCTCCGCCGCGTACCCCGTCGACCTTCAGAACGACCACGCCTTCCCGCGGAATCTGCGAGAGGACGACATCCGCTTCGACCGGCTGAACGTCGGCACCCCGGACGCCATCTACGGTTGGCTGAAGCTGACGGGGGAGCGCCTCGCGAACGCCTACCGCGCACAGGGCGGCGCCATAACGGTGGTGCGCCCGTTCTCCGGCTACGGCGAAGACCAGACCGCGGACTTCCCGTTCGGGGCGTTCCGCGACCGCGCGATGCGCCGCGAGGACCCGTTCGTCGTGTGGGGCGACGGCACCCAGGTCCGCGATTGGGTACACGTGGACGACGTGGTGGGCGCAACCCTGGCCGCAGTCGATGCGGACGTGGACGGTCCACTGAACCTCTGCACTGGCGTTGGCGTGTCCATGGCCGAACTCGCGGCGATGTTCTGCGCCGAGGCCGGCTACGACCCGCGGTTCGAGTTCCTCACCGGCAAGCCCGCCGGGGTGGCGTACCGGGTCGGTGACCCGGCCCGCTGCCGCGAGGTCTACAAGCCGCGCGTCACCCTCGCCGAGGGCGTGCGCCGAGCCCTGTCCGCAGCACGGGACGCATGATGCCGGTTCCGATCATCTGCCTCACCAACGGCCGCCCCGACTGCATCTCCAAAACGATCCCGTCCGCAATCGAGCACCTGACGGGCGTCGGCGACATGGTCATCGTTGACGACTCCGGCGACCCCACGTACGGGCAGTGGCTCGAGGACGAGTTCATCGGCGGCCCCCTCAACGGCAAAATCCTCCACCTCGGCAAGGCCCGCGGCTACTGGGCCGCAATGCAGGCCGTGTGGTCCCTCGCCCGCCACTGGACAGCCTTCTACGGCACCACCACGTTCTTCTTCCTCGAGGACGACTTCGTCTTCAACCAGCCCGTCGACCTTGAGGAGCTCGCCGGCGTCCTCAACGACCGCCCGTACCTCACGCAGGTCGCGCTCGTCCGCCAGCCCTGGTTCGGCAACGAGGTCGAGCACGGCGGCCTCATCGAAGCCCTCGAAGCGCAAGGCCAAGACTTCACCGAGGTCACCGACAACGGCCGCACGTGGATCGAGCACCGCGCCTGCTTCACCGGCAACCCCTCGGTGATCCCGGCCCGCACCTACGATCACGACTGGCCGTCCGGCGACTGGTCCGAGTCCCGTTTCGGCCAGGAACTGTTCCGCGACCCGCGCACCCGCGGCGCCTACTGGGGCGCCCGCAGCGACCCGCCCCGAGTCGAACACATCGGCCACACCCGAGTAGGCGCAGGCTACTGATCAAGCGACCTGACCACGTGAATGGACGTCTCCGAAGACATCGTCAAAGTGGTGTCCCAGCCTGTCGGGGACGAGGTAGTAGGCGCCTCCGTGGGAACGTGGCCCGACTGTCCCGTACGTTTGCACCTCTGTTGGAGTCAGCACGCTGAGATTCCCGAAGACGTAGAACACAGGAAGCTCAAAGGCAGCGAGGAACTGCAGCCCGAAACTGACGCAGTCGCGCTTGACCGCGTACCGGTTCGAGTGGGTGGACCTCATACGATCTTTGGCGTCGATCGTGACCACGTCGCCATCTCGGGCTGCGACCAGGTCGGGGAAATAGCGCCAACGGGAATTGCTGTGGCTGAGCGCATCCTGGATACGTGGCGGCAAGATGCCCTGGCCCCAGGGAGCGACGTTCCACCCCGAAGCCCTGAGAGCCTCAGTGACCCGAAGTTCGTGAGCTTCGCCGACTCGAATGCGATCGTTCCATGCGTCCATAATTCGGACTATGGCATGCACCGCTGATAAGCGCGCGTGTGTGTTCGTGGATGAGCCCCGTAGATCCCGTTTACTCCCCGTCCTTCCACGGTCTCCCACGTACTCCTACGTACTCCCACGTACTCCTTTGTACTTATTTGGACAGCGCGACAAGCAACGAATGGTTATGAAAATGTAACCATTTTGGAAGATCGTCCCCTGATCCCCCGGTCTGCGTTCCTCCTCCTTGGAGTGGGGGCGGCGTGGACGCAGACCGGGCCCAACCCACTCCAACAGAAGGACCCCTCATGCCCGACAGCGACTACCCGCTCAACAGCCTGGACAACGGCATCGCCCCGGACGAGGAGAAGCCGAAGCAGCCCACGGCTGCACTCATCGAGATCGTCGAGAAGAGCAACACCACCGACGACACCCCCGGCGGCAGCGTCATCATCCCGAACGAAGTCCGTATCAACGGCATCCCGCTGCTGATCCCCGACGGTCATCAGATCAAGGTCCACGACATGACCTTCAACGACGGACGTGGCGAGGACACCGTCTACGTGACCCTCACCCTGTTCGCCCGCCGCGTCACCATCGCCGCGGAAGGGGACCTGGCGTGAAGTACCTTACGACCGCGCAGCGCCTCGCCGCCTACCGCGACGAACTCCAAGAGGCGGGCTTCGACGAGCCGACGACTGGGGACCTCATCAACTTCGCCGCTCCACGCAACCTGGACGACGTCGAGGTACAGGCCGACCTGGACGACACCGCCGAGTCGCTGGGCGAGGTCCGCGTCCGCATGGTGCCCCGTTTGGATGAGGACGACCTGAAGCGTGTCGCCGAGCGCGTGCACAACACCGTGGACGAGGCGGGCCGCCGATGAGGGGCCACACCGTCGACTACCGCGCCCAGGAAGACACGCCTCCCCGCGGGCGCCTCTTCGACCGCGGCTTCTGGATCAACGACATCCCGCGCCCGCTTCTCACCTGCCGCACGTTCGGGCACAAGCCGGTCGTGGACGGCTTCGGCGACGGCAGCACTCCCGGCCACACCGCCCGCTGGGTGGTGTGCGACCGCTGCGGCGAACGCCCCAACCCGCAAGGCGCCCTCGACCCTGCCGAGTGGAGCGTCGGCGACGCCTACACCGGCCCGTGGACCAAGAGCCAGCCTGTTCACGCCGAAGTGCTGAAGGCGCAACAGGCCCGTGGTGAAGCCACCGTCGGCCCGCATGCCCCGCACCCCGGGCCGTGGCCGGCGAACCCGACCTGGACGTTCAGCGGGCAGGCCATCCTCGGCAAGAACATCCCCGGCGCCTCCATCGAGGCCAAGGTCGGGAACAGCGGCAGCGAAGAGCCCATCGCCGCTCACATCCGCATCCACCCGATCGGCGCCCTCTACCTCGGCGCCAACACCCTCGGCCGCGGACTCCAACGCCGCCTCAACCCCACCGGTTACGAATCCCGCGTCATCGGCGTCGACATCGACCACAACCGGCTCACCTGGCAGCTGTGGGCGAGACGGGACCACTGGTCCAGGAGCGACCCGCGCTGGCAGCAGGGCTCCATCAACCTCGACGTCGCCACGAAGCTGTTCGGGCAGAAGCGCTACTGGTTCACCGACGAAGGCGACCCTGTGGAAGCGACCGTGCGGCTCCCGCACGGCGACGACCACACCGTCACTCTCCAACTGCAGCGCTGCGAGTTCGGCCGCGAGAAGCTTCGCCGCCGTGAGCTCACCTGGACCGTGGACTGGGACAAGCAGGGCGGCGGCATCCCGACCGAGCCGGGTGGCCGCGGCCGGGTCTCCGGATTCCACATTGATGTCTCCGCCGCCTCCGTCCGCAACGGCACGTGGCCTCTCGAAGCCGCTGCCGCGATCGCGAAGACGGTCACCGCGATGCGGACTCGTGAGGGCATGAACATTCCCGCGGAGGTGGCGTGATGGCCGACAGGATGCCAGCCGACCCGGTCACCGACCTCGCCGCGATGGCCGTCCAACTCCACGAGGTGTACGAGTTGTACGTTGCCGCCGGCTTCACCGGCGCGCAAGCAATGCAGATGGTGTGCACCATCATCGCGGCCAGCATGGGCGCCTCTCCGTGACCCGCGTCCTCGTCGCGATCCCGTGGCGTCCCCAGCCGGACCGCGTCTACGCCCACGACATCACCACGGCCCGCTACCGGTACCTGCTGCCCGACGCCGACTTCCTGAACGTCGACACCGCGCACGAACCGTTCTGCCTCGCCGCGTGCCGCAACGAGGGCGTCCGCCGCGGCGAAGCCAGCAGGTACGACGTTGTGGTCCTCGCTGACGCCGACACCCTCCCCGAACACGGCCCGCTCACCGCCGCGATCGAAGCCGCAGTGACGGACGACCGGGTGCATCTGCCCTACACCGAGTACCGGTCCCTCCGCGCGGACGGCACCCGCCAATACCAGGCGGGCCGCCCGCTGGAAGCATGCAACGCCTTCGTGGTGGCCGGCGCCTGCTCCGGCGTCTACGTCACAACCCCGAAGACGTGGTGGGCGCACCACGGGCAGGACGAACGGTTCCTCGGCTGGGGCGGCGAAGACGCAGCCTGGTACTCGGCCCACACCACGCTCCTCGGCGCCCCACCAGCCCGGCATGAGGGCCGCGTGTACGCCCTGCACCACGAGTCCGCGGTCAAGGAAGGCGACCAGTACCGCGACAACTTCGCGCTCGTCTACCGGTACCACCAAGCCGACGGCGACCCCGAAACGATGAGGGCGCTGCTCACGGAAGGAACCGTGAACCGCCAGGTGGCGTGAATGTCACCTGCGGAAACACGGCACCCATACTCCTCAGTAACCAAGGGGGAGACCATGCCGAACGGGCAATGGGCGAACTCCGACCGCGCCTCGCGCCTCCCACGCGACTGGGCAGCCCGCCGCGCCGAGGTGTTCCGCATCCACGGCGACACCTGCCACGTGTGCGGACTACCGGGCGCCGACGAGATCGACCACATCGTCGCGGGGGACGACCACCGCATCGAGTCCCTCGCCCCGATCCATGGCAGGCGTACTGGCCCGCGGTGCCACGTCTACAAGTCGAGCAGCGAGGGCGGCAAGGCGGCGCAGGTGAAGAAGCCCAAGCGGCAACGCCCACCCGAACCACACCCCGGACTCCGCACGTGATCCCCGCCCTGCGGCGGGAACAACCAACGGACGGAGGTGCGAACATCATGGCGACGCGACGCGGCAGAGAACCCGGCAGCGCAGAGACGCTCCGCCGCTACTGGTCCAAGGGCGGCAAGGGCAACGCGACAATCCGGTGGGGCACGCCCGGAGACTGGACCCGCTGCAACCGCGCCCTGTCGAAGTACATGGGTGCCCGAGCCAAGGGCTACTGCCAGCGCCTCCACCGCAGGAACACGGGCGCGTACACAGGCAGTCGAGCCAACGTCGGCAAGCGACGCTGACGCACAACACGTTCACGTATCGACTTTCACCGACACATGACCGGGAACCGCATGCCCGCACAACCTGCCGACCAGATCCTCCGCAACCTCGGAGTCACCCTCGACCTCGCCGACGGAGACCTGGTCGCCAACGCGGTCGTGGTCAGCAAGGTGATAGCGAGCAACGGTGAGGTCGGAGTCGTGGTCTCCAACAGCGAGGGAACCAGTTGGCTCGACCAGCTTGCCCTCATCACTGCTGCTTCGGAGATCCTTCGTCAGTCCCAGTTCGTCGGACCAGACGAACCCTAGACAGCACCACACCCGACCAGCCGGCACGGGGCGGGCCGACGGGGCAGCACGGCAGCACGGCAGCACACCAGGTCACAGGCAGCAGCACACCAGCCAACGCCGATGACCATCTGCTACGACACGACAGCGATCACGAGCATCACAGCGAACACAAGATCAACAACGCATTGACAGCCGTCCAAGATCACCGCCGACCCGGCCTCCCGGCCGCCCAACCGGGCCCCTCCAGCACCCCCCAAGATCGTCACTCTGTGTTACTGCGGGTGGGGGATCGCCCCCTCGCCCCCCTCACCCCGCACCGGCCTCGTATAGCGCCGGAGATCCATCCCAGGTTTTGGGGCCGATGAGCCCCGATGTTCGTAACCCTACGTAGTTGCCCTGCGTGCCCTGGTGGCGCGTGACCCAGGAGGTCGATATGGGAGCTCGAGGCCCGATTGGTAAGCGCTCTGACCAACGGCATGGCCACCGCACGAAGGCGGAACAGGAGAACGTCACCAAGGTCGAGGTGGATGCCGGGACCGTGCCGGCGATGGAGCCGGACGAGCACTGGCACGAGATCGCCCGGGAGTGGTTCCGCTCGCTGGGGGAGTCAGGTCAGGCAGTGTTCTACGAGCCGTCCGATTGGCAGACGGCACGGTTCGTCGCGGAGGCGATGTCGCGGAACCTGGAGGCCGGGCGGTTCTCGGCGCAGCTGTTCGCGGCCGTACTGTCGGGGATGTCGAGTCTCCTCACCACCGAGGGCGACCGTCGTCGGCTCCGCATCGAGTTGGAACGGGCTCCGAAGGCGGACCCGGATGAGCAGGCGGGCGTGACGGCGATCGATGAGTGGCAGCGTCGTCTCTCCGGCTAACCGGCTCGTCACGGTTCCTCAGGGCGTCCCGGAGCTGACGCTCGGGTGGGAAGTGGTCGGGTGGGCGTCCACCTATCTGCGGCACCCGAACGGTCCGCGGGCCGGGCAGCGCTGGGCGTTCGTGGAGTCGCAGATCCGTTTCCTGCTGTGGTGGTACGCCGTCGATGGGGACGGCAACTGGCTGTTCCGCCACGCCGTGCGGCGGCTGGCGAAGGGGTCAGGGAAGTCGCCGTTCGCCGCGGTGCTGGCGCTCGCGGAGTTCACGGCGCCGGTGCGGCTGAAGGACTTCGCCCCGGACAGGCCCGGCGGCTGCGTCGGTAAGCCGGTGGACATGCCGCTCGTGCAGATCGCCGCGACGGCCGAGTCGCAGACGGCGAACACGATGCGGATGGTGCGGGCCCTGGCCGCCAAGGGCTCGAAGCTCGTACGCGACTTCTCGCTGGATCCAGGGAAGGTCAAGTACTACAAGCCGCCCGAGGGGACGCTGGAGGTCATCACGTCCTCGTCGACCGCGGCGGAGGGCGCCGAGGCGAGCTTCATCGTGGCCGACGAGACCGAGCACTGGCGGCCGGCGAACGGTGGCCCAGAACTCGTGGCGACGCTCGAGGACAACCTGACCAAGTCGGGTTCCCGGATGCTGCAGACCTGCAACGCGTGGAAGCCCGGGATCGGTTCGGTCGCCGAGTCGTCGTGGGATGCGTGGGTGGCGCAGGAGGAGGGCCGGACCCGCGGCGAGTCGCGGATCTTGTACGACGCTCGGATCGCGCCCCCGGACACCGACATGAAGGATCCAGAGTCGCTGGAACGGGCCCTGAAGTTCGTGTATGACGACTGCTTCTGGCAGCAGATCCGCCCGATCATGGAACGGATCTGGGATCCGCAGTCTCGGCCGGACGATTCCAAGCGCAAGTACCTGAACTGGCCGACCGCCCCCGAGGACGCATGGCTGGTGCCTCAGGATTGGACCGTGCTGGCCGACCCGAAGCGGCAGGTGGCCGACGGCGAAGAGATCGTCATGTTCTTCGACGGCAGCAAGAGCCGCGACGCCACGGCGCTGGTCGGGTGCCGGGTCGAGGACGGTCACGTCTTCACCATCGGGATCTGGGAGCCGAACCCATCCCACGACAGCAACGACGTCGTGCCCGTCGCGCAGGTCGACGCGGCCGTGGAGCAGGCGTTTGACCGCTGGCAGGTGCTGGCGTTCTTCGCCGATGTGAAGGAGTGGGAGGGGTTCGCGAAGGTCACGTGGCCTACGCGGTACGCCGACAAGCTTCTGATCATGGCGGTGCCGACGGGTAAGGATCCGCAGCCCATCGCGTGGGACATGCGATCTCACGTCTACGACTTCACGATGGCTGCCGAGCTCGTGGAGGCGGAGATCAGAGAGAAGGCGTTCACCCATGACGACGACGCTCGGCTGACCCGGCATGTGGTGAATCTGCGGCGGCACCCGAACCGGTGGGGCGTGTCGGTGTCGAAGGAGACCCCGGACTCGCCACTGAAGATCGACGCCGGTGTCTGCATGATCGGCGCCCGGATGGTGCGGCGGACCCTGCTGAACAGCCCACAGTGGCAGAAACGCCTGCGCAGACGACGCTCGGCAGGCAAGGGAAGGGTGGTCGTACTGTCATGACGGTCACCGTCCCGGAACTACGTCTGCTGGACCTGTCCGACGACGAGACCCGCCTGATCAACGCACTGCGCGCGGAGCTGATGTCGGCTCGGTTCCCGCTGGAGTTGCGGGACTGCTACTACAACGGTGAGCAGGTCATCCGGGACCTGAAGATCAGCATCCCGCCGCAGCTTCAGGGCCTCCACACGGTCATCGGGTGGCCGCAGATCGGCGTGGACGCGCTCGAGCAGCGCCTCGACATCGAGGCGTGGCGGTACGCGGGCGACCCGGCGTCGTCGGGTGAGCTGGAGGAGATCGCGACCGCGAACCAGTTGCTGGCCGAGTCGGAGCTCGGGCACTTGGACTCGTTCATCTACGGTCGCGCGTACGCCGCGGTCGGGTCGGGGGAGGACGCGGAGGCGCCTCCGCTGATCACGGTCGAGTCGCCGATGGACATGACGGTGGACTACGACGCGCGGCTGCGTGCGGTGCGGGCGTCGCTGCGCCTCTACAAGGTGGGGGAGGAGCAGGCGGCGACGCTGTATCTCCCTGACCAGACGGTGTACGTGGTGCAGTCGGATTCGGGCGGCTGGGAGGTCGTCGACCGGGACATGCACGGACTCGGCATGGTGCCGGTGGTGCGTTTCGCGAATCGGCAGCGGACGTCGGAGCGGGTTGGCCGCAGCGAGATCACGTCGTCGGTCATGGGCATCACGGACGCGGCGTGCCGGACGCTACTCGGGATGGAAGTCGCCCGGGAGTTCTACGGGGCGCCGCAGCGGTACATCCTCGGGGCGTCCGAGAGCGCGTTTCAGGATGCCGAGGGCAACGCGAAGAGCGCGTGGGAGACCTACATCGGTCGGGTGCTGGCGCTCGAGCGGGACGAGGAGGGCGAGGTCCCGCAGGTCGGTACGTTCGCCGCGTACGACCCGTCCGCGTACACGAAGATCGTGGACCTGTATGCGCGGATCATGGCGACGCAGTTGGGCCTGCCGCCGCACTATCTCGGCTACACCACCGACAACCCCGCCAGCGCGGACGCGATCCGCTCCACGGAGGCGCAGTTGGTGAAGCGCGCCGAGCGGAAGCAGACGATGTTGAACACTCCGTGGGCGCAGGTCCTGCAGTTGGCGCTGCTGATCTGGCGGGGCGAGGTGCCGGAGCGGGCGCGGCGCATTGAGACGGTGTGGCGGAATCCGGCGACGCCGACGGTCGCGGCGCAGACCGACGCGGCGGTGAAGTTGGTGCAGGCCGGCATCATCCCCGCGGATTCGGAGGTCGCGCTGGAGATGGTCGGGCTGACGGAGGCTCAGCGGCAGCGGGTCCGCGCCGACCGACAGCGGTCTGCGGGCCGTGCTCAGCTCGCCCGGATCGGGGAGCGCCTCGGTCGGCGTGCGGCGGTAGAGGTCGAGGATGGCGACGCCGACCGCGTCGCGTGAGCAGCAGGCCGCGCAGACCGGCCTGAGCGTGCTGATGTTGCGTGAGCTCGCGGGGACGTGGCGGCTTCTGAACCCGGCGCGGCTTGCAGGGACGATGCCGCAGTGGATCGCCGCGGTCAACGATGTCATCGACCGGTACGGGCAGGCCGCGGGCGCGATGGCGCTCGACTACTACGACGCCGAACGTGCCGCTGCCGGCGTTTCGGGGCGGTCACCGACGACGCTGCTGCGAGAACCAGACCCGGACCAGATCGAGAACTCGCTGCGGTGGGCGACCAAGAATCTCTGGGACCAGGAACTGCTCGACAACGCCGTGGCGCTCGAGCGGGAACTGGAGGAGATCGCCCACGAAGAAGAAGCCGCGATAGCCGACCTCGCCGACTTGGATGAGGACGACCTCGCCGAGATCGGCGAAGACCACCTCGACGAAGAGATCGCCGACCCAGAACCGCAACCGGCGGCCGATGATCCCGCGGGGCAGGCGAGAGCGTCCCGGACAAAGGTCGACGGGATCGCATCGCGGCTCGTCGGGGATGTGGGCCGCGGCGCGATCGTGGACGCCGTTGCCGAGGACCGGGCCGCAGTCGCTGTTGCGCGGAGGGCGGCACCGGACGCGTGCGCGTTCTGCCGGGTGATGGCCATCAGAGGCGCGGTCTACAAGAACGAGCAGACCGCCGGCCGGGCAGCGAACAGCGAGTTCGCCGGCGCAGGCGAGTTCAAGTACCACAACCATTGCCGCTGCTGGGCCACTCCGCTTTTCGAGGGGGAGGAGTGGCAGCCGCAGCCACAGATCGAACTGTGGGAGCAGCAGTACCAGCAGGCCCGTGCGATGCCCGGCGACACGATCTCGAACTTCTACCGGCTGCTGCGGGTGTCGTGACGCGCCGGGTCGTGCTGGTGTGCGGCCCACCGGCGGCAGGCAAAACCACATGGGTCGCGGAGCACGCGGCACCGGGCGACCGGGTCGTGGACCTAGATGGGATCTGCCAGCGGCTCGGTTCCTCCGACAGCCACAATCATCCCGAGCATGTGCGTGCGCAGGCGCGGCGGGTCCGGGTGGCTGAGGAGACTCTCGTCGCCCGGATGAAGTCCGGCACGGCGTGGGTGATCCGCACGATGCCGGAGCCGGAGCGTCGCAACCGTCATGCATCGGCGTTGGGCGCCACGGAGGTGGTGGTGCTGGCGACCGCCGCAGATGAGGCCAGGTCCCGGGCCGCTGCCGCCAGGCGGCCTGCGTGGACAGGCCCTGTGATCGACCGGTGGTGGGACCGCTACCGGCCTTCGACTTCCCGCCTGGAGCGGGAGATTGCCACATCCCAACCCCTGGAGGGTTAACCCCTATGCCCGAAGAGGCTGCCGAGCAGCACACCGAGACCACCGACGTCACCGACGAGGTGGTGGAGCGGCAGGAAACCGAGCCCGCCGGAGACGGTGACGAGACCGGCGAGCAGCAGCCCCAGGAGGGCAGCAAGGCGACCGGTGAACCGTTCGACGAGGCACGTGCGCAGGCGAAGATCCGCAAGGCCAATCAGGAGGCGGCGAATCTTCGGAAGCGGCTGAAGGAACTCGAGCCGCTCGCCGAGGAGGCTCGCCAGGCCAAGGCCGCGCAGCAGACGGAGGCCGAGCGTCTCCAGTCTCAGTTGGGCGAGAAGGAACAGCAGATCGGGGCGCTGCGAGCGCGGGCGGTCAAGAGCGAGGTGCGAGCCCTGGCGGCTGCCACGTTCGCGGACCCGACCGACCCCGAGGCGCTCCTGGACCTGACGTCCTACGCGACCGACGACGGCGACATCGACACCGACGCGATCAAGGTCGACCTCGCCGACCTGTTGGAGCGGAAGCCGCACCTCGGCAAGCCCAAGCCCACCGAACCGGAGCAGCGGCGCCGACCGGCGCCGGACCGGACGCAGGCGTCGGGCGCCAACCAACCCAGAGTCAAGGACCCCGCGGACGAGTTCGCGGGTTTCGTCAATTCGCGGCTGCTGAAGAGCAAGGGCCGCTGAGAAAGGGGTGACCGGTGGCCACCACCGACCCGATCCTGCTGTCGGACATCGACAGCAACCTTCTCCCGCGGAACCTCGCGGGCCCGATCTTCGAGAAGTCGGTGGAGCAGTCGGCGGTCATGTCGCTGGCGATGGAAGCTCCGCTCTCGATCGACGCGAACACCTCCATCCCGATCCCGCTGGACGTGCCGACCGCGGACTGGGTGGGGCAGGGCGCCCGCAAGCCGCTGTCGTCCGGCGGCATCGACGTCAAGCAGATGACGCCGAAGAAGATCGCCGTGCTGATCCCGGTGGCGGAAGAGGTCGTGCGGACCAACGCCGCGGGCCTGTGGACGCAGCTGCAGCGTGACCTGCCGACGGCGTTCGCGCGGGCGTTCGACCACGCCGCGATCCACGGCAAGACGATGAAGGGCGCGGCGGGTCCGTTCACCGAGTACCTCGCCGCGACCACGAACACGGTCGAGCTCGGCACCGCCACGCAGGCGCAGGGCGGCCTGTGGGCCGACCTGGTGAACGGGATGGACCTGGTCGTCGACGGCGACTGGGACTTCACCGGCACCGTCGCCGACCCCCGTCTGAAGCCGAAGCTGCTGCTGGCGACGGACACGACCGGCCGCCCGATCCTGGTCGACACGACCACGCCCGGCACGAACATGGCCGCGGCGGGCACCCTCATCGGTGAGCCGCTGGCGTACTCGCGGGGAGTGTCGGGCAAGCAGCGCCGCCAGTCCACCAGCACCGACACGGGGCTGCGCGCGGTCGGCGGCGACTGGTCGCAGGCCGCGTACGGCGTCGGGATGGACATCACCGTCCGCATCTCGGCGGAGGCGACGTACGTCGACGAGGAGGGCGGCGTCCACTCGGCGTTCCAGGAGAACCTGGTGCTGCTGCTGGCGGAGGCGTTCTACGGCTTCGTCATGGGCGACGCGGAGGCGTTCGTGACCTACACCGCCGCGGGCATCGGTTCGTGACCGAGCCTGCGAAGGCACCGTCGAGGACCCGCAAGGCGCCGCAGCGCAAGTCCCGCCCGAGAACCCCTGCGAAGAAGCCGGCCGTCGAGCAGGCCGCCGCGCCTGCGCCGGCGGTTTCTGTGTTCGAGGGCCTCGGGCGGGCTGCGGTACCGATGCGGATCATCGCGAGGTTCGGGTACTACCCGCCGCGACACAACGCCGGGTCGGAGTGGATGGCGCACTCGCTGCTGCGTGCCCTGGTGGCGCGCGGCCACGACGTCGAGGTGTGGCTGTCGCGGTACTCCCCGGACCGGGAGCCGTACGACATCGACGGTGTGCGGGTGGTCCCGTACGCGGCGCGGCTCGACTTCGGGTCGGCGGCGTGGCGCGCGGACGTGCTGGTGTCGCATCACGAGAACGTGCCGTCGGCGGGTGCGCTCGCCCGGGGGATGGGCCGCCCGTTCGTGGTGATCTGCCACAACACGGCCCCGGCGATCTTCAAGAACGTCGGGCGCGGGTCGACTGCGCTGGCGGTGTACAACAGCTTGCACATGCAGGCCGACGCGGAGGCGTTCTTCTGCGAGTACACCACCAGTCTCCGCCCCACGACGTCGATCGTGGTTCGGCCGCCGGTGTTCGCGGAGGACTACGCCGCCACCCCGGGTGACCGCGTCACGCTGGTGAACCTGAACGCCGACAAGGGCGGGGACCTGTTCTGGCGGCTCGCTGAGCGTCTCCCCGATCTGAAGTTCCTCGGGGTGAAGGGCGCCTACGGGCAGCAGGTCGACGCCCCGCGGAGACTGCCGAACGTGGACGTGGTCGAGCACATGCCCGGCGACCAGATGCGGGAGCAGGTGTACGCCCGCACGCGGGTGCTGCTGATGCCGTCGGCGCACGAGTCGTGGGGCCGTGTCGCGGTCGAGGCGATGGCGTCGGGGATCCCGGTGGTGGCGGCACCGACCCCGGGCCTGTCGGAGTGTCTGGGCGAGGCGGGTGTCTTCGCCGAGCGGGACGACGAGCAGGCGTGGGTGGAGGCGCTGACCGCGCTGACCGACCCGGCGCAGTGGGCGGAGGCGTCGGAGCGGGCGCTGGCGCGGTCCAAGGCGCTGGACCCGGCTGCGGATCTCGCCGCGTGGTGCTCTGCGATCGAGGAGCTCACACCGAAGGGGTGACATCGTGGCGGTCGCCGTCGACGCCGACGAACTACGCGTCTACCTCGGTCTGCCGGACATCGATCAGGACCGCGCCGAGCTGATGCTGGCGCAGGCGACACTGCTGGCCGAGTCGATCGTCACGCCGCTGCCAGACGCCGCGTCCGCAGTGGTGCTGGCGGTGGCGGGCCGCGCGTACGCGAACCCGCAGGGGGTCGCGTACGAGACGGTCGGGCCGGTGAGTGTGCAGCGCCCGCAGGCGGGCCTGTACATGACACGGGACGAGCGCCGCACTCTGCAGCGTCTCGCGGGGCGGGGCGGGGCGTTCACCGTGGATCCGACCCCGGCGGACGCGGACCCGTCCGCGTCGTGGCCGCGGGACTGGGATCTGGACGGTGACGACCCGCGCGGTGTGTGGGTCGACCTCGACAAGGGGTGGTGACGGATGCCGCCGCCGTACCCGATGGGGGAGACGATCACGATCGTCCGTCCGGGGCCGCCGACGCAGGACGAGTACGGCAATGACGTGCCCGGACCGCCGGTCGAGACCGAGGTGGCGGGGTGCGCGGTGTGGCCCCGCACGTCGTCGGAGGACGTCCAGGCCCGCTTGCAGGTGTTGGAGGGACTCAACGTTCTCGCGCCGTACGGGACTGATGTCCGCCCCCATGACCGGGTGCGGGTTCGGGGGCTGCTGTACGACGTCGACGGGGATCCGGGGGAGTGGCGTTCGCCGCTGACCGGGTTCCGCGGCGGCGTGCAGATCGAACTGGCCCGCGTCACCGGCTGACCGTGGAGGGAGACGCCCGATGCCCATGCCCGAACTGGCGGGCGGCGGCGTGCCACCGATGGTGGTGCTGCGGCCCGGTGACCGTGTCCTGGTCGCGCTCACCGAGGACATTCCGACCGAGGACGTTCAGGCGTTCACGGCGCAGTTGCGCCGCTCGTTCCCGACGGTGTCGTTCGTGGTGATCGGCGGGATCGCCGGGGTCGCGGTGCAGGCGGGAGGCGACGATGGCTAGGTCCCGCGGGACCAGGTTCCGGGCCTCCTATAAGGGCATCGGGCAGATGATCCGTTCCCCGGAGATGCAGGCGGAGATGCGGCGCCGCGCCGAGAAGGTCGCGGCGACCGCGGAAGCCACAGCGCCGGTGGACTCAGGGGACTACAAGGGGTCGTTCCAGGTGACGTCGGGGCCCCGCGGTGGCGTCCGGAAGAACCGCGCCTACGGGCGGGTCACCAACACCTCGAATCACGCGGTGTACGTCGAGTACGGCACCTCCCGGACGCCGGCGCGGAGCACCTTGCGGGACGCGCTGCGGGCCGCTGGGGACTGACGGTGTATCCCGACATTGAGCAGCTGCTCGTGGCCTTCTACCAGGCCGAGACGGGGCATCGGGCGTCCACGGATTTGCCCGCGAACGTTGAGGAGATCGTCCCGGTGATCCAGGTGGGCCGGGTGCCCAGTGGTGCCGGGTACCGGCTGGACCGTCCCGTGGTGGACGTGTCGGTGTGGACCCTCAAGGGGCAGCGTGCCCTGTGTTCGCAGGTCGCCCGGGACGTCGCACGCCTCACCACGACCACGCTGGTCGGGCCGCGCCGCCCGCAGGCGTCGTGACGTTCGTGAGCGTTGATGTCGCCCCGTACGAGCTGCCCGACCCCAACCCGAATCTGTGCCGCTACCTGGCCACCTACCGGCTGGCCGCGCACATCTGACCTAATTCGTAAACCCTGGGCCCCGCCGCGTGCGGGGCCTTTCGCATGGGAGGGGCCCGATGCCCACGATTGAGCGGTCCGACGACTTGGCGATGATCGGTATCAACGGCGGTGCGTGGACCGTCGATCTGGGTACCGCGACGCCGACGGCGCCGACCGGGTTCGACAGCCTCACGTCGCCGTGGCTGGCGGTGGGGATGATCTCCGAGGACGGCCTGACGTACGCGATCGACGAGGACTCCGAGGAGTTCAAGGCGTGGGGGCAGACGTCCCCGTTCCGCAAGGTCGTGACCGGCAGCGTGCGGACGTTCCAGATGACGCTGTGGGAGTCGCAGCGTCCGCTGGTGAAGTCGCTGATGTACCGTCTCGCGGTCGCCGACGTCACCCCCGACGCCGAGGGACTCGCCAGCTTCGCGGAGTCGGCAACGCCGGCGCCGGACCGGCGTGCGTGGGTGTGGGACGTGTACGACGGGGTGAGCATGCTGCGGATGTTCGCGCCGGAGGCGGAGATCTCCGAGCGCGGCGACGTGGTCTACAAGGGCGACGAGGTCACCGGCTACGAGGTGACGGTGTCGGTGTACCCGGACGCGGCGGGGAACCTGCTGTACCACACCTCCAAGATCGACCCGGCGTCGCTGCCGGGCGCGGGTCCTGACCCGCGCTGCACCTCGCGGTGCGCCGGCTCCGGTCGGCGCACCGCACAGTGACCCACCCACTTCCTTCGAGGGGAACTCATGACTGCTGCACCCCGGATCATCACCGAGGACGGTGAACCGGTCGTCCACCTGGACCTGGACGCGATGGAGGACGAGCGACCGGCGCCACGTTCACGTTCCGCATCAACGGTGAGGTGTTCACCTGCATCAGCCCGGACGACGCGGACTGGCAGGCCACCGCCGACACCGACACTCCGGGTGGCCTGCGGGCGTTCATCCGTGAGCTCCTCGGCCCGGAGGACTACGAGCGGTTCTGCGAGCAGACGGTCTCCAACCGGAAGCTCAACCAGATCGTGCAGGGCGCGCAGAAGCACTACGGGGTGAGCACGGGGGAATCCTCGGCCTCACCGCGCTCCTCGAAGAAGCAGCGGCGCCGGTAGAGGCCGACCTCCAGCGCTACTACCAGACTGACCTTCGGGACCTGTGGCGGCCGGGCGGGGGTCGGTCGCAGCTGACGTGGCGGCGGCTCCGCAACTTCATCCAGTTCCTGCCGCCCGAGTCCGCCACGAAGACGACGCTGCGCGTCAACCACCCCGACCGGGTCGGGGACGGCGACGCCGACCCTGCAGAAGGGCAGTGGTCCCAGCTCGAGATGCTGGTGGCGATGCTGCTAGACGAGACCCGCTTCGCCCGCTGGGAAGCGTCGGTGTCCCGTCTCGGGAAGGGCGACAAGAAGCCCAAGGAGCCCGAGCCGACCCCGCGGCCGGGGATCAACCGCAAGCGGACCCGCCCGGTCATGCCGCCGCACGTCGCCGAATGGTTCATCGCGCACATGAACGGCGGCGCTCCACCGCAGCTTCCGCCCGCCCACTGACCCAGCGGAATGGGGGTGCGCGGTGGCCTCCATCTCCGTCGGATCCGTCTCCGTCGAAGTCGTTCCTTCCGTCAAGGACTTTGCGTCGCGGATGCGGCGGGAGATGCTCCCGGAGGCCACCAAAATCGGCCGCGAGGTCGGCAAGCGGATCCAGACCGGCATCGAGAAGGAGGTCAAGCCGGTCACCGTCCGCGTGAACATGGGCCAGTCCGTGGCCCGCCTGGAGCGGCTCAAGAAGCTCCTGGAGGAACTCGACGGCCGCAACGCCAACGTCAACGTCCACGTTGAAATGGGTGGCGCGGTCGCCGAACTTCGGCTGCTGCAGCAGCTCGTGTCGCGGCTGGACGGCCGCCGCGTCGACATCAACTTCAACGTCCAGGTCGCGCAGGCGATGGCGCAGATCGCCGCCGCGAACGCCGCCGTCCGGTCGGTCGACAACCGCAAGTTGATCGACATCGACGTCAACACCGGCGGCGCTATGGCAGGCATCGCTGCGCTGCGGGCCTCGCTGATCGGGCTCGGGGTCGTGTCGCTCCCGGCGATCGCGGGGATCGGCGCCGGGCTGGTCGGGCTCGTCGGTCCCCTCACAGCGGCGGGCGCCGGGTTTGCCGGTCTCGCGGGTGTGGCGATCCCCTCGGTGCTGCGGATCCGGGAGGCGCTGCAGGCACAGCAGGCCGCGGAGAAGCAGGGCGCACAGATTTCGCAGCAGGCGCAGTCTCAGGCGATGGCTGCGGCAGGTGCACGGCAGCAGCTTGCTGCGGCGACCCGTAACGCTGCCTATGCGCACCAGCAGGCGCTCGACCAGGTTCGGCAGGCCGAAACGCAGCTTGCGCAGGCACAGCGGTCTGCGCGGCAGGCGCAGGAGGAGCTGAATCAGGCGCGGGTCGACGCCCGCCGCGGCTTGCAGGACATGGCCAACCAGGTCACCGGAGCTCGGCTCGACGAGCGCCAAGCGGTGTTCGATCTGCAGGACGCTGAATCCGAACTTGCGCGACTGCGCGCGGACCCGTCCGCGACCGACGAGCAGATCGCGCGGCAGCGGCTCGTCGCCGACCAGGCCCGGCATCGCCTCAACGAGCAGCGGACCCTTCTGCAGCGGCTCGTGCAGGACGAGAAGGCCGCCCGGCAGGCCGGTGTGGAGGGATCGGACCAGGTCCGGTCCGCACGTGACCGTCTCGCCGCCGCGAACCAGCGCATCGCCGAGTCCGAGCGGGCACTGGCGTCTGCACGCGCGAACGTCGCCCGGGTCGACCAACAGTCCGCCGACCAGATCGCATCAGCGCGCCGCTCGCTGACTCAGGCGACGACCGGGTCGGTCGCCGCGGTGAACAACCTCGCGTTCGCGGTATCGCAACTGACGCCGCTCGAGCGGGACCTCATGGCGGCGTGGCAGGGCCTGACTGCCGCAGGCCGCGAATGGGCCAACAGTCTGCAGCCCGACGTGATCCCCGTCCTCATCAAGGGCATCACGCTGCTGCGGGACCTGCTGCCGTCGTTCACGCCGCTGGTTCGGGGGGCGGCAGGGGCCGTCGGTCAACTGTTGGACCGTGCTTCGGCGGCGGCGCAGTCGCCGTTCTGGCAGCAGTTCGCCCAGTTCATGGGGCAGGCAGCCGGGCCCGCGATCCTGCAGTTGGGCACGCTGGTCGGCAGCGTCCTGACGGCGTTCGCCGGGATCGCGCAGGGGTTCATGCCGATTGGCATGGCGTTCTTGCAGGTCCTCAACGTGGTCGCCGAACGGTTCGCGGCGTTCGCGACCGGGCTCGTCAGCAACCCGGCGTTCCAGCAGTTCGTCAACCAGTTCATCGCTGCGGTGCCGCTGATCGCCGACACGTTGTCGGCGGTCGGGTCGCTGGTCGGGTCGCTGTTCGCTGCGCTCGCGCCCGCGATGCAGCCGGTGCTGCAGTTCGTGCGGACTCTCGCGTCGACGCTGGCTGGCGTGCTGCGGGCGGTGGCGCCCGCGATCCAGTCGGTGTTCGCCGCGCTGGGGCCGGCGCTGTCGGCGGTGCTGTCCGCGCTCGCTCCCGTCGTGGTGCAGCTCGTCAACGCGCTCGCGCCGCTGCTGGTGCAGCTCATCCAGGGGCTGCAGCCGATCCTGATCTCCCTGGTGCCGGTCCTCAGCTCGGTGATCACCGCGCTGGCCCCCGTGATTTCGGCGCTACTGTCCGGGCTACAGCCGGCGATCGCGGCGCTGGTGCCGGTCGTGGGGCTGCTGGTTCAGGCGGTCGGCCGGATCCTCCTCGCCCTCGCGCCGCTCCTTCCGGTCCTCGGCCAGTTCATAGCCGAGCTGATCCAGGGACTCATGCCGATCCTGACGCCGATCGTCAACGCGATCGCGGCGGTGGCGGCGGAGATCGCCGGAGCGTTCATTGAGGCGCTCCGGCAGAGCCTCCCGGCACTGCAGCAGGCCCTCATTGCCGTCGCCGGTCTGCTGCCCGCACTGATCCCGCTCCTACCGATCTTTGCCGAGTTGCTCACCACGATCCTGCCGCTGGTTCCGACGCTGGTGCAGCTCGCCGCGGTGCTGATCACGGCGTTGGTGCCGGTGCTGCGCCTCGCGATCAGCATTGTGGTGCGGTACTGGCAGACGATCGCGTCGCTGCTGCTGCCGGTGCTACGGCTGATGGTGAACGTGGTGCAGTGGGTCGCGGGCATCCTCACCCCGATCATCCAGGGCATCGGCTGGGTCATCCGAGGGCTCGGCACCGTCGCAATGTGGCTGTGGAACAACGCGATCAAGCCCGCGTTCCGGTTCATCGCGAACCTGGCGAAGTGGCTGTACTCGATCATCGTCGTGGCCGTGATCGGCCCGATCATGGTCCAGTTCAAAGTCTGGGCGACGGTCGCGCAGTGGCTGTGGCGGTCGGTCATCCGGCCGGTGTTCTCCGCGATCGGCGGGTTCCTGAAGGCCACCTGGAACAACGTCATCAAGCCCGTCCTGAAGGCGATCTGGGGATTCCTGCGCGACACCCTCGGGCCGGTCTTCAAATGGATCTACAACACGATCATCCGGCCGGTGTGGAACGCGGTCGGATCCGCGATCAAGTGGGTCTGGGAAAACGTCATCAAGAAGGCGTTCGACGCGATCCGTTCCGCCGTTGGGAAGCTCGGCGGCGCGTTCCGTGTCGCCGTCGACGCGATCGGCAAGGCGTGGGACAAGCTGAAGTCCGTCGCCAAGAAGCCGGTGTCCTTCGTGGTGAACACGGTGTTCAACAAGGGCATCGTGGGCGTCTGGAACGCGGTTGCGAACCTGGTGCCGGGCGTGAAGAAGCTCGAGCCGATTCGTGGGTTTGCCGAAGGTGGCGTCTACCCCGGCTACACGCCCGGCCGCGACATCGGCTTCATCGGCGTGTCCGGTGGTGAGGCCATCATGCGGCCCGAGTGGACCCGCGCGGTCGGCCCCGGGTTCGTTGACGCCGCCAACACTGCGGCCCGCACGGGCGGCGTCGGTGGGGTGTCGAAGTTCATGTCCGGCATGTTCGGCGGGAACTTCTTCCTCGGCGGCGTGGTCGACAAGTTCAAGTCCGCCGCGAAGGGGTTCTTCGCCGACGGGCTGAAGAAGTCCGCGTCCCGAGTGTTCAAGCCGCTGCTCGAACTCGCGGACCGGACGCTGGGCGACACCGCCTTCGGCCGGCTCGCCGCGGCGATCCCGCGAGCGCTCATCAGCAAGATCATGGCGTTCTTCGGGCCGCTCGAAGCGAAGATCGGCGGCGACGGGAAGAAGGTCGTCTCCACCGCCGAAAAGTACGTCGGACTGAGCGGTAACCCGAACCGGTTCACGCAGGCGTGGGGACTCAATGGGTTGCCCTGGTGCGGCATGTTCGTCGGTGAGGTGTTCAAGGAAGCCGGCGCGAAGAAGGCGCTCAGCAAGGTGTCGTGGCCGCCGCTGGTGTCGTCGTACACGACCCTGCCGAAGGTGTCTCCGTCGGCTAAGAAGCCCGGCGACCTCGCGCTCTATCGGGGCGACAGCGGCCACATCAACATCTACACCGGCAAGGGCCTCGTCACCGTCGGCGGTAATGAGTCCAACTCCGTCCGCCGCCAGTCCGGGTACATCAGCTCCGCGAGCTCGATCCGCCGACCGGCGTTCGCGACCGGCGGCATCGTCGACATCCGCGGGCTGCTGAACCAGGACCGGCAGGAGAACCGGCCGTCCACCACCCACCCCGGGACGCAAATCCTCCGGGGGCTCACGGGGATGCAGACGTTCGATTCCGGCGGGTGGCTCCCGACCGGCGTGTCGATGGTCTACAACGGCACCGGCTCGCCCGAGCCGGTCCTCACCGACGCACAGTGGGCGCGGATGTCCGATGCCGCCGCCGGCGGCGATGGCGGCACGCATTACCACGCGCACCTGGACGGCATGACCAAGTCCGCGTACGAGTCGCAGATCCGGACGGCGTTCACAGCGATGCAAGTCGCGCAGGCTCAGCGGGACCGCACCGGTAGACGGAGGTAGATGTGCCACTCCTCGGCCGTCCGGGCACATCAGGACCAGTCACTCCACCGTCCGGGGTGGACAGGCAGCCGCTCACCGTCACCTACATCGACCCGGACGGGGGAGAGTGGCCGTGGTCGGCGCCGGACTCACGATGCAGAGTCCTGTCCGTCACCGGTATCGGCGGGCCCCCGACCGCGTACACCGACACGGCGCTGCCCAGTGGGGCGAGCCTCCCGCAGTCCTACGGGGCGGCGAAGCGGTCGATCATCGTGGGGCTGCACGTGTACGACGACGCATCCCAGTCCGGGCTACTGGACCTGCTGGACCAGCTCACGTTCGCGTTGTGGACCGAACGAGCGGGGATCCCGGCGCCGGGCCGTATCGTCCTCGCCCGCCCGAACGGCAGATCTCGCCAGATCGAGGTGTTCTGCACGTCGGGCATCGAGCAGACCGACGAATCCCGCGACGCCTATCAGCGGGATACCGGGTTGGTGTTGACGTTCGAGTCTGGTCTCGACGCCATGTTCTCCGACGCTGATCCGATCGGGCCGCTGGTGTTCGAGGCGCCCCCGGACGTGGGCGGTGTTCCGCCGCTGCTGCCCGTGGTTCTGACGCCTTCGAACACGCTGGGGGAGACGACCATCGTCAACAGCGGGAACGGGGACGCGTACCCGATTTGGACGATCCAGGGCCCCGGTACCCCGACCCTGTCGAACCTCACGACTGGGCGTGAGTTCTCCTTCGCGACGTTGGGGATCGGTGAGGTGGTCACGGTCGACACGCGTCCTGCACGGCAGTCCGCGGTCGACGGGGTCGGCGCGGACCGGTGGGGTGACCTCGTGAAGACGTCCCCGCGGGACCTGTGGACGCTCGTGCCGGGGAAGAACGACCTGAACTTGGAGATCGCGGACGCGGTCGAGGGGTCGAAGATCGAGATGGTGTATCACCGCCGCTGGCTTAGGGCCTGACATGCCGGTCCTGCTCGAGCCGCTCGACCTGGCGACGTTGAAGCGCGGTCGGCCGGTCGTGTTCGACAAGATCGACGTGACCCTCACGCACAACGAGGTCGGCTCCGCTGTCGTGGAGATGCCCGCGAACGCCCGCAACTGGGAGCTGATCCAACTAGACGTCAACGGGGGGCTGGAACCGTTCGGCCTGGTCATGACGTGGAACGACGTCTTCGTTGTGCCGCTGCTGATCGAGGACTGGTCATTCAAGCGCTCCCTCAGCGATGGCCGGATCGTGGAGACACTCACGCTCACGGGCTCGGACTTCCTCAGTCTGCTGGCGAACCGAATCGCTTTTCGGGACGCCTCGCTCGCGTGGACCGCGCAGACCGTCGGGTCTACGACGTTCGGGCCGTGGGCCGCCGAGACGGTCATCAAAACGCTCGTGTACGTGAACCTGGTGACCGCTGGCGATACGGACCGGCGGGTGCCGCTGTTCACCATCGCCACGGATCAGGCCCGCGGCGGAACGGCCTCGTACAAGGTCGCTACTCCGGCGCCGGACGCAGAATCGGGGACGGAGAACGCAACCGTTCAGCAGTCCCTGATGGACATGGTCCGTGCGGTGGACGAACAGTCTCCGATGGGGGTGGAGGTCACCCTCGGGGCCGGAGCGCTGGTGTTCGACTGCTACGTGCCCCGTGACCTCAGCGAGAAGGCCGTGTTCTCCACCGAGCTCGGAAACCTACCCGAGTCGACGCTGACGGTGTCGGCGCCAACGGGGAACGCGGTGCTGGTGCAGTCGAAGGTCGCCGGGGCGACGTTCACCGAAGCCGCTGGGGCCGGTGCGACGAGCCCGTGGCGGCGCGTCGAGCAGTTCACCGACCAGTCGTCCACCGACACGGCCGCCGACGTGACGACCGCGACGAACGAGGCGGTCGCCGCCGGTGCGGGCACGGTCGCGATCGAGGTGACGGTCGTGGACCTCCCGCGGCTGCGGTTCGGTGCCGACGGCGACGGCATCCAGGGGTATCGGGTCGGGGACATCGTCACCCTCGACCTGCGTGACGGGGTCACCTACTCCGACGTCGTGTCCAAAGTGCAGCTCGTCGCGGACAGCAGCGGCGACACCTACACCGAGACGGTGACGCCCACGATCGGTACCGCGTCGGGGGACTCCGATCGGACGATCAGCGCGAAGCTCGCGGCGCGGCTGCGTGCGGTGGAGAAGGCTCTGCGCGGTTCTGTCGCGCCCTGAGCGCCTCTTGCTCTTCGACCCTTTCTTGGAGGTGCCGTATGGCGCTGGACGACGCCTACCCCACGGGTGCGACGCAGCTGGAGACGACCGCGCAGTGGGAGGCGTTCGTCTCGAGTTTCGCCACGGATGGTGTGGTCGCTGGGGTGCGGGGGGAGTTCGCCCCCTACTTGAATTTCGGTGCCCGCACCGCGGCGATGGTGACCGGGGCGGCGCTGATCCGCGGGTTCCGCACCGAGGGCGCCTCGGACACGGCCGTGGCGATCCCCGCGCCGTCAGCGCAGGACCGCGTCGACCGGCTGGTGCTTCGCCTCGATCGCGACTCGGCCACGGCCGCCGGGTGGGTCACGGCCGCGGTCCTGACCGGCACACCGGGCACGTCACCGCAGCCGCCGGCGCTGACGCAGACGACCGACGGGATCTACGAGATCCCGATCTCGAGGTGGACGTCCGCAGCGAACGGGCAGCTGAGCGGGTTCGCGGATGAGCGTGTGATCGCCGCGGCGCCCCCGGTGGAGTTCAACTCGTGGGCGCGGCCGTCGCCGAGCCTGCGGCGGGTCGGGTTCGACCGGACCACCGGTTCCGTGCTGTGGGCCGACGGGACGTCGTGGCGGGTCCTGTCGGAAGACACCGGCTGGATCAACCTGCAGCTGAGCGGAGCCACGGCCGGGCCGAACGCGAACTCCTGGACGAACAACGTCGTCTCGCGGGTGCGGCTCCGGGACCGGCAGGTGCATCTGCGGCTGGCGATCCGCCGCTGGGACGACTACGGGCTGGGCCTGGACGACGCGAACGGATCGGTGCCGTTCATCCTCCCGAGCCTGTACCGCCCGGAGGTGTGGGAGGTCGGGTTCGGCTACCACTCCCGCAGCCCGGTGGTGGTGCGGGTCGAGCCGGACGGCTCCGTCCGCATTTTCCCGCTCGAGACGAACCTCCCGGCCGGGCGGACCATCATCGCCGGCGCCAACTACTTCATCTAGGAGCTCTGATGGCGCGCTACTGGTTCGGTCAGTCCCCGACGGACTGGACGATGGTGCTGGGCACCGGGATCGTGGAGAGCGGCGTCACGTACGCGCCTGTCCAGGCAGCCGGACCGATGACGGTCACGATGTGGTCGGCGGAGACCGGCGGCGTGCAGCACACCGATCTGCTGGACGCGTCGGGGTCCCCGATCACGGAGGTGACGTCGGCGGACGGGTCGGGGACGCTACCGACCGGCACGATCCCCCAGTTCCAAGGGCCTGACGGCATCGCGCAGCTGTGGGCTGATGCTGGCGGCGGCGTCCGGTATCGGATGCTGTCGAGTGACCTCGGTGCGGTCGTGACGACCCAGCAGGCGCAGATCGACAACCTCGAGAACATGGTCACGAACCTGGACGCGCTGACCGCCAACATCGTGCTCGCGGTCGTGTACGACGAGGTGGCGTCGACGTGGCCGACGCGTCCGGCGGTCGCAGGGACCCGGCCCGTGTACTGGCACGGCCCGAACGCGTCCCCGCCGCCCGCGGGGTACATGCAGACGAACGATCAGTTCTTCGGGTGGACTTCCTGATGCCGTTGGTGCGCGCGTATGCGCTGCGGCGGGCCCGGTTGGAGCCGTACGACGGTGGCGCGCCGATCATCCCCCCGGACCCTGACACGGGGCAGGGCGGCGGGGGTGGGACGCCGGGGACGGGAACCGGGCTGCTGGTGGGAGCGGCGATCGATCCGCCGAACCTCACCGCGTACCAGGAAGCGAACTCGACGATGGGGCCGTGGACGTGCCGCCGCGGTTTCGACTCCGGCGGGTTCGCGTCCGGTGGGTTCACCGCGTCCCGGAGCGGCGTGGACGTGGGCCGGTGGGCGAGCGTGTGGTCAGGGAAACCAGATCCGATCCAGATGGCATCCGGCGCTCTGGACTCGGCCGCGAGGACGTTCCTGGCAGGCATCCCGGACAGCCATACCGCGTTCGTGAGCATCTGGCACGAGGCCGACGTCAAGATCAAGCAGGGAAGCGCGCCGTACACCGCATCTCAGTACAAGGCGGCGTGGCGGAAATTCTTCACGTTGGTGAGGGAAGCGCAGGCCACGAAACCGAACCTGTACGGCTGTCTGATCTTCGGGTCCTACTCGTATATCAGCCCCAAGCCCGGGGCCACGCTCGACGAGTTGTGGCCCGGCAACGGCGCCGACGGGCGCCCGTACGTGGACTGTGTCGCCTACGACGGCTACAGCTTCACGGGCTCCGAGACCGGCGAATACATGTGGGGCACGGGCCGCCAGTTCGCCGACGACCACGGCGTCGCGTGGGGGATCGCGGAGGCCGGACTGACCACCGACGTCACCAGCGGCGCCGCGGGCGCGGCATGGATGCAGACCCAAGCGGACTACGCCGCAACGCACGGAGCCGGCCCGCACTCGAGCGCGGCGTTCCTGTGCTGGTTCGGGTCCACCGTCGGGGGCGTCCTGCAGACCCCGCAGTACTACGCCGAGACCCGCACCCGCTCGGGCCTGATCGCGCAGCAGTACTACACGCCGTACACCTCGTACCGTCTCTGACCAGGGAGAATCATGCCGATCGAGCACCGGGCAGGAGCGGGCGCGTCCGACGTCACCGGCGACCTGACCATCACCATCCCCAGCACGGTCGTGTCGGGGGACTTCATGGTGATCACCTGGCATGTCGCGTCGGCCTCGCGGTTTTCCTGCCGGAGGGGTGGGCGTATCTCCCCGAGGCGGGCACTCCTGGACCGCACAGCGTGGGCACGTCCCGCGCCGCCGGGATCTACAAGATCGCTGACGGGGCCGACGCGAACACCGTGTTGGACCTGGGGACAACCGACGAGACCGAGGTCAAGGAGACCTGCCGTTTCAACGCGTGGTCCGGGGTCGACGAGGCCGCGCCGTTCGACGGCGACTCTGTTTTCGCGTCGTCGACCACGGTGAGTGGTACGACCCACCCGTCCCCGTCGATCGTGACGACCGCCGATGGCGCCGTCGTGGTCACTACCGCGAGTTTCAAGGATTCCTCGGTCAGCGCGATCACGGCGCCGACGGGCTGGACGGACCGCGGCAGCAGCACGTCGACGGGCGGCGGTCGATCGTCCACGGCCCACGCGTCCAAGGCGGCGGCGACGGGCGGAAGCTACGGCGGCGAGTCGTGGACGACGGACGCGATCCCGTCCAGCCGGGCGATGTTCACGTTCGCGCTGAAGCCGCAGGTCGCGACGCAGACCGCGCGGCCCGTCAATGACGTGACCGCTACGAACACGACCGACGAGAACTTGGGCACCGTCGACCTGTACACCACGATCGACGAATCGATCCTCAACACGGCCGACTACGTCCGCGCGATCGAGGGCGGTGTCTACGAGGCGCTGCTGGCCACGATGACGGCACCGCCGTCGGAGTCGGGGTTCCAGGTGAAGTACGTGGTGGGCCTCGGGGACGGTGCGGCCTCTGCCACCGTGGACACGTACCTCATGCAGGGTGCCACGCAGATCGCGCACTGGACGGACGAGATAACCGCCGACAATACGACCGTGTCGCACACCCTCACCGGGGTGGAGTTCGATGCGATCACCACCTGGTCGGACCTGCGGATCCGCTGGGTCGCGACGGATCTGAGCGGCTGATGGAAGCACGCATCTACCAGGCGTGGGTGGAGACCGGCCCCGCGCTGCCACGGCCGACCGTCCGGATCTATCAGGCGTACGGGCAGACGGTGGACGCGCCACCTCCGCTGACGGTGCGGATCTACCAGGCGTGGGTGACGGCCGCGGCCGGTGGTGTGGGGACGCTGCGGATCTATCAGGCGTGGGTGACGGCGGCGCTGCCCGCTGATGTGGTGCTGTCGGGCATCAAAGCGGACCGCGGGGGGAGTCTCGGCGGGGTGACCGCGCGGGTGTTCCGAAACGGCGGCCTGTGACTGGCTACTCCTGATGGTGGACGGCGGTGACGATGCCTGATGGGGCGACGAATGCTTGGCGTCTCGATCGGCTTGAGGAGAACCTCCGAGACCTCGCGCAGCGGGCCGTGTCCACCGACCTGTACACGCGGGACCGCACCGAGCATGAGCGGACCATCGCCGATCTGCGGGCGGCGCTCGCCGAAGAGAAGACTGCCCGGCGGGCAGCGGACGAGTCTGCGCGGATGGCGTGGCAGGCGGCTCTGGAAGCAGAGCGGATCGCCCGCGAACGCGCCGACGAGGACGAAGAAGAGGACCGGAAGCGGGACGTCCAGGACATCAAGACGGCGATGGTCAACCGCGGCGTCAGTTGGCGGCAGGCCGTGTATGCCGGGCTCTTCCCGGTGCTGCTGTTTCTGGCCACGGTCTTGCTGCAGCTCAAGGCCGGGACGGGTAAGTAATGGCTGAGCGGGTGCGGAGTATGCGGCGCAACCTCGGCGTCTTCGTGCTGACGGTCGCGGTGGTTGCTCTGGCGTGGTGGGCGTGGCAGTCGGTCCGGGACCTGCAGAAGGACAATGCTCTGCTTTCGCAGCAGGTGCAGCAGCTCGGCGGTGTTCCGCTCAAGTCGCCGAAGCCTGGCCCGACCGGTCCACAAGGTGAACCCGGTGCAGCGGGCGAGCGGGGCAATCCCGGTGAGCGGGGTCCCGCCGGCGCGGCCGGAGAAGCCGGTGCGTCGGGGGAGCCCGGAACACCGGGCGATCCGGGGGAGCAGGGCCCGCAGGGCGCGCCGGGCGAGGTTGGTCCGTCGGGGGCGCCAGGGCAGGCAGGCGCCGACGGGCAGGACGGTGCTCCCGGTTCGCAAGGGCCCGCAGGCCCGCAAGGCGATCCTGGTTCGCCCGGACCGGCAGGTCCGTCGGGCCCGCCGGGGCCGGCGTGCCCCTCTGGCTACACGGTCGAGGAGGTCACGGTCGTGACCGCCACCGGACCGCAGCCCGCCACGATCTGCACCGAGACCGCGGAATAGGGGGACTCGATGCCTCTGGCAGCCGCACGAGCAACCGTCACCGAGCCGAGCAGCCCGGACCTCGCCGCCGCCGTCGCGGCGCTGACCGCGAAGGTCGACGCCCTGCAGCAGACGGTGGACGCGCTTCCTGATGTGGTGGCGGTCAAGGTGGCTGAGGAACTCCGGACACGGCTGGTGTCGTAGAACCGGATCGCCTGCAATGTCGGGGCTGCGGGGTATCGTCGATGCGACCCCTCGAAGCTCCCTCCACGGCCCGTGGCGGCTGTTGTTCTAGGCAGGCGACGATCCTCACCCTCGACGATGTGATGACGCGGTTCGGTGCGCTGACGGATACCGCAGCGCCGCCCGATCATGCGCATGTGCGGGGGACTGTCCTGGCGGTCGGCATGGACTGGCTGCTGCGCATCCCCGCGGGGCCTGCGCGTGACGCGGCGCTCGAGCGGCTGCTCGAGTCCGCCGAGCTCGCCTGCGCGGCCCTGAACACCGCCGACTGACCTTCCTTCTTCATCCTCAGCCGACCCATGGCGGGTCGGCTTTTCGGCATGCGCTGGAGAGGCCGATGGACGACAAGAGCAATGAGGAGCCGGACGTCGAGGAGATCGACGTGCCGCCGATCCCGGAGCCGGACGAGCCCGAGGAGGGCGTGCTGGACCCGGACGACACCTACACCGAGGGGCCGCAGGCATGAAGCTGCAGCGCCGTTCGGCGTTCGGGTGGCCGGGGACCGCGGCCGGATATGCGCCCTGCAAGAACGGGCTCGTCGTGCACTACGACGGCGCGAACAAGGGCTTGGCCCGCAAGCCGCATTCGGCGTGCGTCGACTACTGGAAGTGGTGCCGGCGCTTCCACATGGGGACGCGCGGCTGGGCCGACGTGGGGTACAGCTATGCGGTTTGTGCCCACGGCTACGTCATGGAAGGCCGTGGCTGGCAGCGGCAGCAGGCCGCGCAGCCCGGAGGGAACTCGACCTGGACGAGCGTGACGTTCATGTCGGGGCCCGCGGAGCGTCCGACCGCCGCGCAGATCGGCGCGTCCGCGACCTGCGGAACTGGCTCCGCGGCAAGGGACTCGCCGCAGCCGTGTCGTACCACGGCCGGTTCATCTCGACGACCTGCCCCGGCGCGATCCTGCGCGGCCTCGTGACGTCGGGCGCGCTGATCGCGGGGGACATCAAGGAGGACAAGGACATGCCCGAGTACGTCAGCGTCGGCGTCGACTCCCCGCAGGAGCTCCCGCCGAACGAGTGGGTCACCGTGACGTGGGGCCACGAGTACTCCGACGGTGAGCACCACCATTGGGACAAGGGCGGCTCGTCGTTCGTCATCGGCCCCGCGCGGTACTCGGTGACGGCGAACGTCCGCATCAGCGGGCTGCCGGCCGGTACGGAGATCCAGGCGCGGACGATCGAGCGGCACGAGGACAGCGGGGATGTCGACGGCGGTCCGCTCGCGGAGTACACCGCGTCGGGCGGCGACACGTTCGTCCATTACGCGCTGCCCGCGGACGTCGTGTCGGACAAGCGCCGCGTCCGGTTCCAGGTGATCCACTACGGCACCGCCACCGGACGGATCACCGGTGGCAGCGCCAAGGCGTTCGTGTGGGAGCAGTGAGGAGATCGTCATGAAGATCTGGGGTCGTGAGCCCGCCGTCTGGGTGGGCCTGGTCGCCGTCGCCGTACAAACCCTCGTCGCCTGGGGCGTCGACCTGACCGAGGCGCAGCAGGCCGGCATCAACGCGGTCGCCGCGCTCGCGGTGGGTCTGGTCGTCGCGGTGATGGTGGCGCGGGACCGGATCGTTCCGGCGGCGGCGGGTCTGCTCGTCGGTGTGCTGCAGTTGGCGGTGGCGTTCGGCGCGGACTTCTCGCAGGAGCAGGTCGCGTCGGCGGGCGCGCTGCTCACGGCGGTGTTGGCGGCGTGGCTGCGGACGCAGGTGACGGCGCCGGTCGCGGCGGATGGCAGCCGGGTGCCGAAGGCGCCGGTCGCGGGCCGGTAGCCCTCGGGTACGCGGACGGCCCCCGCGCTTCCCCGGTCTGGGGAGGCGCGGGGGCCGTTTCGTCGTGTCCCCTCACAGGGGCGATGATGCGCGTGCGCGGCTGGCCTCGAACCGAGAGACTCAACGTTGCGACCCCGGACGGGGCGATGAGGGATCGACAGTAGCACCGCCCGGCGTGCCGGTCCCGGCTTCGGCCCGATGCGGCCGGGGGCTTCGTCTCGCCCAGGGATCAAGCGGTCTCCCACGGATCCACGCCCGTGCGGGTCTTGTTGTGGATGATGTCCAGCGCTTCCTCTCGTGAGGACGCGGCGGCCGTGATGATGCGCTGGTAGGCCATCCACAACCCGTCCATGCGCTCGCGGACGTGCACGTACTCGCTGGGGAGAGGCCACCGGTTGCTGATATCGGCGGCCTCCGTGACGAGCGCCGAGACGCCCTCGTCGGTCAGACCGTGGCCCTCGCCCAACCAGGCGAGAATGGCGTCGCGGGTCGGCGCGGTGACGGCCATGGCGGACTCCTCGAAGGGGACGATGGCTACCTGCCAGGCGAGGGAAGGCCCGTGTTCGCGCCTTCGACAGAGCAACTCGTCCTGCCTGACTCGCCGGACGATCTGGAGGGCTGGCTCGTCGCGATGCTCCGCACCGTCCGCCACGACGAAATGGCCTCCCCCTGGAACGGGCGGAGGCCATCGCAGCGGAGCGGTTCACGGGCGAGGAGGTCGTCCAGGCCCTACGCCGGGTCCTGGCGGTCGAGCTCGCCCGGGCTCGCTAGTTGAAGGTGAACGCGTGCCGGTGCCCGAGGTCGCGGACGCCGACCTGGGCGAAGCGGTCGTCGAGGATCGCGACGCGGCGGGCGTGCTCGTCGGCGCTGAGCCAGTACCGGCCCGGCGGTTCGGCCCCGTACGCCTTGGCGTAGCACGCGGTGGTGTAGTCGCCCGGCTCGTACCCGTCCGCGGCGACCTCGGTGTCGGTCATGTGAACGAACGTGATCCCGTGGCGGGCCGCCATCCGCTCCGTCAGCGTCCGCTGCGCGAGGACGGCGTGGAGCACCTCGTCGACGGGGCGGGCGATGGGGATCTCAGCGGTGTGCTCGTCGCCGGTGAGCCGGAAGATCGCGGACTTCAGCGCGAGGGCTCGCAGCGCCTCGTTGATGAGCGGGCCGGCGTCGTCGGCGATGTCCCACTCGGAGATGGTGAGGGTGCCGGTGAGGCAGGTCCGGTCCTGGTCGTAGCGGCGGCACGTCTCGAGCAGCCGCGGGTACTCGGGGTCGGTGGTGATGGCCCGCATGATGTCGGCCGCGGTCCGAGCGACGTCGACGGGGTTGGGGCGGACGGTCGGCATGGTGTTCTCCCCGGCGCAGGGTGAGGGACGTGACCCCGGAGGGCGCCGTCGTCCCCGGGGCTGGAGGCCACCCGCGTGACGAGCGTCCCACCCGGTGGGGGGCGGTGTCTGTGGCCTACGGGGGAGAAGCGCGTACTGTCCGATGCCGGTCTCGTCGTGTGGGTGGCGGCGACTACGGGTGCCGCTCATGATGAGGGCGCGGCAAGCGATGGACCGGAAGCGTCCCGGCCGGTTCCACCAACCCTGGCACATCAGGTTGCCGGTGGTTCCGGCCGGGACTTCAGGCCTCCCGGCCCCCAGGGGGCGCGGGGTACGCCCCCCAAGTCTGGTTGAGCACGGCCGGGGCCTCGCCCTGCTGGTGACTTCCGAGGCCCCGGCCGCGCACCTCCCCCCGGAGTGGACACGCCCGGAACGGGGTTGTGCGGGGTGCGGGCGCGTCCACGCTCATCACAGGTCCACCTCGAACCATAGGCAGGTGCCGTACTCGTCGGCCTGCAGACTCCACCGGGACGCGAGCGCGTTGATGATGGTGAGTCCGCGGCCGTAGTCGCGGCGGTCGCTGCCGGGGTTGGCGGGGCCCTGGTCGCGGACTTCGACGCGGAAACGGTCCGGGCCGCAGATGACGGCGACGTCGATGATGCCGGTGCCGTGCAGGACCGCGTTGGTGACCGCTTCGGAAGCGAGGAGTTCGATGTCGTCGATCTTGCCGAGGTGGGGGAGGACGGCAGCGGCCCGGCGGCAGATTTCCCTGCGGATGCGAGGGACGTCCTTGGCCTCGGTGAGGGCGAGGGGGGCGCCGAGGAGGTCCATGGTCGCCATCACGATCCGTCCACTTCGAGGTGGGTGGTCCGCATGATGTGACCTCCGGGGCTCACGGTGTGCTGCCGATCGAGCGATAAAAGTAAGAGTGCCGTGACACGTCCACGATTTCAATGACCGTGTCACGATAATCTTGGCCGTACTAGGCCACCAGCCAAGACGCGGAGGCCAGCAGCAACCGGAGGATGATGCAGAGATGGCAGCAGTCATGACTCCCACCATCCGCGGACGCCGGCTCGCCCTCGAGCTCCGCACCATGCGCGAACGCTGCGGACTCACTCAGGCGGAAGCGGCGCGCCGGTGTGGCTGGTCAAAGAACAAGCTCTCCCGGTTCGAGGACCCCTCCACTCGCCCGTCCGACGAGGACGTTCGGGCGCTCCTCCAGATGTACGGCGTTGACCCCGACCGCCACCAGGCCATCCTCAACCTGACCAAAGACTCCTGGCAGCACGGCTGGTGGACCGGATTCCGTGATGCGTTCACCGGAAACTTCATCATGCTCGAAGACCAGGCGCCGCTCATCTGCAGTTACGAGACGATGCTCGTCCCCGGCCTGCTTCAGACCCCCGAGTATGCACGCACCGTCATCGACGGAGCCCGTCCCGGCACAGAGGAAACTGACCTCGACCGTCTCGTCGCCGCCCGCATGGCACGCAAGGCGATCCTCCGCCGCAGCACCCCACCGGAGTGCCGCTTTGTGATCAACGAGGCCGCGCTGCGGCAGACAGTCGGTGGCGAAGACGTGATGCGTAAGCAGATCGGGGATCTGTGGTCGACCGCGACATCACACGCCAACGTCACCATCCAGATCTTGCCGTTCAGTGCCGCCGTCGCGTGTGGTCTCGCTGGCCCCCTCACCCTCTTCATCCACCCCAGCGACCACGGCCTCGACACCGGACACACCGAGGCGCAGATGGGGGAGTGGTACGCAGAAAGCGCAGACGAGGTCCACGGGCTTAGGCTGACCTTTGATGGAGTGTGCCAGGCCGCACTCTCGCCGGAGGACTCCACCGCATGGCTTGCGGCCCGGACACACGAATAGTCCAGTCGCAAGGAGAAGACCGGTGCATGCACCACCAGCCGCCACGTGGCGCCGATCTAGCCGATCCACGGGCAACGGCAACAACTGCGTCGAGCTCGCCGACCTGGGGGAAGGAGTCGGCGTCCGGGATAGCAAGGCGCCTCACGCGGGCGCGCTGCTGCTGCCACGCGAGGCGTGGCGCGAGATCGCTGAACGGGTGAAGGCTGGCGACCTCGACCTGTAGCTCCCTCTGAGAAAGGCCCCCGGGATGGGTGTGTTCCGGGGGCCGTCCAGTCGCACCCACAGGGTAGCCACGAAGGCGGGCTCTAAACGCGGCGCCCGCGCCGTTAGTTCGCCCTTGTGTTCGAACCTATGGGTATATACCCAATGGGGTAGAGGCCAAGAGGTCGCCCTACGTTGCCCGTCATGCGGCAACGAAGGCGCATCGAGCCTCACTCGGATCGGCCGGTGTACAAGCAGGTCGCGGACGACATCCGCCACCAGATCCAGTTAGGGCTGCTGCTGCCCGGGGCACAGCTACCGAGTGAGTCCCGGATCGCCGACGAGTACGGTGTGGGCGCCAACTCGGTCCGCTCCGCGCTGCGCGTCCTACGCGCCGAACGCCTCATCGTTACCGAGGCCGGCGTCGGGTCGCGTGTCCGCGACCCGGAAGAGAGGTCCATGGTGACCATCCCGCCCGGAGCACGCGTCACGATCCGGCCTGCCACCGACGATGAACGCCGCCGGTTCGGCTTGGAGCCGGGCGAGCCCGTCGCCGTCATCGCGACAGCGGAGGGCGAGGAGGTGCTGCCCGCCTACCGCGTCGTCCTCGTCGCAGAGGACGACGCGGACGACAGATAGCCCCCGCCCGCTGGCATATTCGGTATCCACGAGTCAAGAAACGGCCCCCGCGCTGATGAGAACGGGGTTCCGTGCGCACAGTCGCCAGACTGACACCCTGGGTTTGGTCTCTGCAAGACATTGACGTCTGTTAGTTCCCAACTGTCCAGTCGGTCATGGCGCAACTCTCATCCAGTGCACAGAACGCCCGGCCACACCAGTGACCGGGCGTACCACGCGCATCATGCTCACCCGCGGATGAAGCCGTTCACCACCATCGGCAGCGACGCGTCCAGCCCCGCGACGTTCAGCACGCCCTCGTCCCGCGGGTCCGCGATCGAGTGCCCGGCCGCGGTCATCGCCGCCACCACGACCCGCGCGTTGCCGTTCACCGCCCGGCGGTACGACGCCAGCGCCTGCGTCGGGTGCGACCGGCCCGCCCACGTCTCGTTGTCGGTCAGGACCACGATGCCGTCCACGTTGAGCCGTTCCTGCTGCGCCCAGGTGAACGGCAGCGACAGGTTCGTGCCGCCGCCCGACGGACGCCACTGGCCGATCTCCCGCAGGTTCGTCCGCGCCGTCACTTTGGAGGCGTGGACGCGGGTGTCGACGTCGATGACGTGGACGTTGCCGCCCTCGACGCGGTTGAGGATGACCGCCATCGCGTTCGCGACCTCGTAGCAGGTGCCGAGCGGAGCCCCACCGGACTGGACGCTCTCCCACGACATGGAACCGGACGAGTCGACCGCGATGAGGATGCGCCGGCCGGACGGCTCGACGTGTCCGAACGACAGCTCGTACGCCTCCTCGAGCGCGTCCACGACCGCAGGTACCGGCGCCCACGTCTGCATGTCGGCGCGCGGGTTCGGCTGCGCCCGCCCGGCCTGGTAGACGCGCAGCGCCAGGAACAGATCCATCGGGTGGACCCGCGCCTTCGCGAGGGCGTCGGGGTTGGTGAGGCGCTCTGCAGCGCGGCGGGTCGCGTCGCTCATCGGGGCGAGGGTGCCGAGCCGCGTCATCCGCGCCAGGTTCCGGATGAGGGCGGTCATCCCGACCGTGTCGACGAGCTCGTCCCACACGCCCGCGTCGCCGAGCACGTGGTCGGGCAGGAACTCCCATGGCACCCCGCGGTCCTGCACGACGTCGATCGCCTCGACCGGGGTGGTGACGGCCTGTGCGGCGAGGAACGCGTCGATTGCGGGCACCTGGCCGCGGGGGTCTTCCGCTGCCGCGCCTTGCATGCCCGCCACGCGACCTGGTCGACGTCCCCGGCCAGGAACCAGGACCCGAGGGCGGCCCGCATCGCTCGGCCGGCGACCGGTGCGGTACCGCCGGAGGTGGTCTTCCCGCCGAGGTTCTTCCAGTACCCGAAGAACGTGGCGAGGTGGTCGGTGGTCCGCGCGGCCTTCGCCAGCGACGCCTTCACAGCCTGGCGGGTGTCGGCGTCACCGCGTGCAGCCGCGGCGGCGAGGACGAACAGCGCGGGCCGGTTCTTCGGCGCCCGCGGCGGCCGGGCCGTGGAGATCTCCGTTGCGAGGTTCACCGCGCGAACACCATCAGCCGCCACCGTGTCGAACACGACCTGCGCGTTGTCGGCGGTGAGCTTGTCCTCGCGGACGTAGTAGGTGCCGCCGGTCGTGCCGAGGATGATGAAGTCCTCCAGTCGCGTCCACAGGTCCTTGCCGAACGTGTAGCCGCCGGCGTTGTTGCGGACCTGCTCGTGCTCGCGGCCGGGGATCGGCCGGGTCTGCGGCGTCGCGATGGTGGAGACGGCAGCGAGGGGGTCACGGGCCACGGTCGGCCTCCAGGTGTTTCGCCCCGCCCAGGGGGCGGATGTGGGGGAGTGGAGGCTGAGCGGGCGGGGAGGGCGGATGTGGTGACGCCCACCGGGATAAGAGCTCTGCCATTGAGCTACACCGGACCAGGTCCGGCGACGGGATTTGAACCCGACCAACCTCTCCATTAATAGTGGTAACCGGCGAGACTTCGACCCGCCCTCCCCGTGCGTCCAGCCTGCTCGTCGAGTCTGGTGTCTGCACGGATATGGAGACGACCACCGGGGGTCTGTAAGCAAGATAACCGATGGTCTTCGACCCGTGCAGGCACCGGACCCGACGTGCACAACCGACGCTAACCGCCCGAATCGGCTACCGCGAATCGTTTATTCGGTCGGCGTGTCGCCCGTCCGGGCAGCGGCTCGGAGCGCCTGCTTCGCCGTGAATACGTCCCCCGCTTCAAGCCACCATGGGTGTCGCTGCAGCTTCTCGGACAGGTCGAGGCGCTCTGCCCGCGCCTGCGCCAGCTCGGCCCGCTGCTCCTCGGTCACCTCGGCTACGCCGGCGACGACGTCTCGGGCGCTGGGGTGCGACGCCGCGACCTCCTCACAGCGGGCGTCAGCGGCGTACCAGGCGCGCTGGAGTTCGAGCAGGTCAGCAGGGAAGTCGAAGTCGGCCACGTTGTGATCATAGAGAGCGCTAGAGAGCAGTAGAGCCACCTGAAGGGGCAGCGTGCGTCACAGTCCGATGCCCTTCATGGGGTTGTTCTTCCACTTGTCCACGGCGCGGATGTAGCCGAGGACCACCGGGGACTTCTCTGCCCACCGTCCGTGGGAGGCGATGACGGAGACGGGGACGCCCGCGGCGTAGGCCGTCGTGGCGGCACCGCTCCGGAGCGAATGACCGCTGTAGCTGTCGGGCAGTTCAGCCAGGAGCGCGCGTCGGCGGACCATATCGCTGATGGACTTTCCGGTGAGGCGTGCTGCGGCCCGGCCGGCCATCTCGGCTTCACCGCCGATCCGGCCATGACGGTCGACCGGCCGGAACAGAGCGCCACCACGAAGCCCGCACTCGTCGAGGGCGTCCGTCCAGGCGCGGACAGCCCGGACTGCGCATGTCGCTTCGTGCTGCCCGTAGGGGACGCCGACAGATGCGCCCTGGGCTTCCTGGTCGGTCTTGGACCGGCGAATGTAGACGTTGATGCCCTCTTCGGCGTCCTGGACGTCGATGCGGTCCAGGCCGGAAATCTCGGAGCGGCGCCCCATCATGTTGAACCCCACGAGGAGCACAGCTCGGTCGCGGACACCGCGGAGCGTGTCAAGGTCGCAGGTGTCGACCATGGCGCGGAGACCGTCCAGGAGCAGGGGAGTGGCCTTGCGGACCCGGTTACCGTTGTCGGCCCATTCCCGCTTGTAGGCGCGCAGGAGCTTCAGTGCTGCGCGGGTGTTCGGTTCCTTGTCGTGGCCGGCGTCTGTGTGCTTCGAACGGATGGTGCCGATGGCGTTGTCGATCGTGGCGGGCGCCATGTCGATGCCGACGAGGCGCGCGACGTAGTCCGCCAACGTCTGCGCAGTGGCGGGGAGCGCAACGCGGCCCTCGTCCGCGCACCAGCGGGAGAACTGCTTCCACGCCCACTCGTAGGTGCGCGCGGTGTTCTCGGGGGTGGAGTTGACGAGTTGCTCGGCGGTCTTGGCCGCGATGGTGAAGTCGGCGTCGGTGTAGGCGACGGGCGCTGGCTGCTCCGGGCGGACGACAACGGGGGAGTGGGCGGGCTCGAGGTTGGTCACCGCTGCGCCACCGACAGGTCGATTTCGTCGGAGATGGTGCCGCCATGGTTGTCGTGGGCGTGGAGGCTGGCGACGTATTTCACGTCGGCGACGGTCCCGCCGTGGTCGATCCGCGTGTATCGGTCGGGGTGCTGAGTGTAGAAGTGCTCGTTCCAGGGCCCCCACTCGCCGTGAGTGCCGAACTCTGGGCAGGCGTGGCATGCCCATGCAAGACCGTCTCGCTGCCCCCGCAGGTTGCGGTAGTGCTGGAAGGTGAACAGGGCACCGTCCCGTGCTGTCACCCGCACGATGATGTCGCTCGGGTCGAGCCGGGCGAAGTAGGTCTCTCGGTTCATCTGATCAGTGCTCCCCCACCGGATTCTGAGTTCCTATAAGTCACCTTAACGGAACCCAGATCTCTCTGCCTTCGGTCGAACGGAATAGGTCTAGATCGACTGCTTGCCCCCTCCTGGAGAGGCTGTGTCCTGCTCTCACACAAACCGGCACCACGGGCGGCGAAGAGACGCCACTATGGAGTCCCATGAGCAGCCAAGCAAAGCGCCTGACCTACCGCGAGCGACTGACCAGCGAGATGAAGGCCATCCGCGACGACTATCGAAAGATCATCGCTGCCTCCAGCGTCGTAAACGTCGACCCCAACCGGACTCACTCGGACTGGGGGGCGTTCGTCGGCTTCCCAGAGTGGGCCTGGGCGCCGGGCGACGCATCGCTGGAGGCTTCACGGATGAAGCTGCTGGGCATGTTCCGAGACTGGGCGCCCCGCTTCCGCCTGCTCTTCCCCCACGCAACCCCACAGGTCGATGAGCGCCTGTCCGGTGCGCTGGAAAGACTGCATGACTGGCTGGTCCGGGAAACGGGCTCCCACGATGTACCCGCCACGATCCAGCAGGCAGAGGTGCAACTCGATGCGACCTTCTCGCTCCTGTTCGAGTTGATGGCGTTGCTTCCGCCGGACGAGTTCAAGGTCCGTGCCACGGTCGACACCAACACGTTGGTGGATAATCCAGACCTCGCGGCCCACACGCAGAGCTTGGGCGGGCGCTACATGGTCCACCTGCTGCCGGTCGTGCTTCGAGAGATTGATGACCTCAAGCGCAACGGACGAAACGAGATGGTGCGCGAAGGGGCGAAGCGCGCCGACCGCCGGCTCAAAGGACTGCGTACTAACGGAGACGTGCTCACGGGAGTCCGTGTTGCGGGAGACGTCCACGCGGTCTTTGATCACGTGGAACCTGCAAGCGATGATCTTCCGAGTTGGTTGGACCTGAGTGTTCCCGACGATCGGTTCGTTGCGTCCACGCTCCTGTTGCAGTCTGCCCACCCGGGATCGGCTGTCTACGCGGCAACTGGGGATATCAACCTTCAGACGAAGCTGTCGGCAGTCGGCATCCCGTTCGTTGAGCTTCCGTAGTCGCTCGTTGACGCCCTCTTCCTCGCCGGAATGAAGCTTATGGTGAGCTAGGCGTCTGATCGGGCCTTAGCGAGGAACGCGCGCCGGAAGCCGCCCAGCTCGAACACGTCCGCCAGGAAGGTCCCCTCGTCCGTCCACCCAGGTATGTAGTCCGGGTGGGCGCGCCACAGGCCGGCGAGGTTCCGCAGCGTCGTACACGGGAAGCCGTGGCTGGGCTCGCAGGTGAAGCAGCGTGCGTGGCTACGCCCCTCCTGGTCGACGTAGGTGCTGTGCCAGCCCGCGATCCTGCGCAGCGAGCCGATCCGGTCGCGCTCGGCCTGGCGGGCGGCGCTGTCGAGTTTGTCTGCAGACGCACGGTCCTCGTCGAGGCGGGCGAAGATGAAGTCCTCGCAGCGGAACTCCCAACCCCAATCAGGGTCCCCTTCGCGGAGGTAGTTCCCCACGGTTCTCTCCTCGTCGATGTTCATCTGCCCGGAATCCGCATTCTGTGAGCCCATCACGCGGCGGCCTTCTGGACGCCCACCGCGCTCGCGTACACCTCTTCGAGGAACTTCCACCCCGCCGGCGTGTGCCGGTACTTCGTGAAATCGTCGGGGCGGACGACGACCTGCGGGCCGCGGTCTTCGTTGACGATGAGGCCGATGCTGTAGAAGTCCGCGACGATGGCCGCCTGCTGCAGAACCGCAGGCTTGGGCTTCCCGGCAAGGACGAGCGCGCGGCGGCAGTACGGCGCGAAGCGGCTGGCGCGGCCCAGTCCCGGTTTCCACTGGTGGCCGTGGACGATCGCGAGCTCCACGCGCAGCGGATGAGTGAGTTGCCGCACGAACCCGCCCGGGGTGATGTCCACCGTCCCCAGCGGCATCCGGTCCAGGTCGCGATGCTCGGCAGGCCGAAACGACGAAAACGGGACCGGATGCCCGTGCGGCAGGTTCATGAGCAGGCTAAGCCAGTCAAGCCGAGTCACCGAGGGATTGCCGTGCGCTTGACGTCGCTCGAACTCAGCGCGGTCGGGCGTGTAAACGATGGTGGCATCCACTCCCGACCAGCGCATATTGACGTGCTCAACGCCTGTGAGGTCGAGGGCAGTGAGGATTTCCTCGGTGCTCGGGCTCATGCTCTATTCTCTCATTCTCGCAGGTCAGATGTAGGAATGGCGCTGCCGGGATTTCTCAATCCCGACACGACGTATCAGGGGTGCCCCGGCAGGTGGGACAGCCGAACGTTCAGCGCGAACGCGGGTAGACGCCCATCTGCCTCAGCGGCGATGCCGGAGAGCCGCGCCAAGGCCGCGAAAGGATGGTCCGGCTCAAAAGTGTTGATGGCGAGATTCGGAACCTCGACCTCAACGGTTTCCCCCGAGGGGAAGGTGATGTGGGCACCGTCATAGAAGGTCTCCAGGGCACCCACGCTGGCGGGCAGGGTGTCGGTGATGATGTCGCCCGACCAAGCTTCGCCGTCCTGGCTCAGGCGTGCGGTCCCCTGGAAGGTGATGCTGCCGTCCAGCGTCGTGGCAGTGACCTGCTCGCGGTGAATGTTCGTGTCGGTCATTCTTCGGTTCCCTCTCCAGGAATGGGCTGTTGTGGGGGCTGGTGTTCCGTGAGGCGCCGCCGTAGAAGGCGGCGCCGGACGCAGCACCAGACACTGCTCAGCTTCCCCTGTGCCAGGTCCGCTCGCCGTAGTCGTTGGACCACTGCCATGTGAACCCCTGCTCGGTGAGCCAGTCTCCGATGGTCTTACGGATTCGCTCGTGAAGGGCGTGGTCGGTGCCGCCGAGGAACCAGACCTCGAGAGTGTGCTCCGGGTATGGCTGCTCGGAGTCGAGGCTGGGCAGGACACCACGGGTGGTGTAGAAGACGCGGAGCCACACCGGCAGACCCTGGTCCTGGACCATGGTGTACTCACGGGCACCGCGCATGATGTTGGAGGGGCCTTCGTGCCAGCGGTGCCGACGGCGGGCGCCGATCGTTTCGCGGCAGACCGCGAACAGTTTCTCGGTGTCCTGGTCGGTGAGCTGGTTGTGGACGATGATGCTTGTCGACATGCCCATGGTCAGGTTCCGTCCGAGTTGAGTACGCGGGACAGGCTGTCGCGAATGTCGGAAGCGCCCTTGTGTCCGCTCTTGGCGTCGCATTCCGCGAGAAGCCGTCTGGCGTCCGTTACAGAGAGATCGATGGCGGCCTGCTGCGGCGACAGCTGCGTTCCGGTGACCGTGCCGAGGACACGCGTGATGGTCTGATAGCGTCCTGGCGGATCACGGCGGTGATCTCGGTGACGTGTTCGTCCTTGTCGAGTTCGATGCTGGTGATGCGGAACTGGCGGTCGGCCATGGTCAGTCTCCGTTCGGGTTGCGCAGGGCGTGCGCGAGCATGTCGACGTGTGCACTCCACACGCCGCATCGGTAGACGGTGGTGAGGTGGTAGGTGAGTTCGCCGTAGGTGTCCGCGGGAACCCATGCGGCGCGAGCGGCGTCGTCGCCGCCAGCCACGGCCGGGAACTGACCGCGTGGGATGACGCCGAGGTCGGCGATGCACAGCGTGGTGACCATCCAGGCTTCGTCCGAGGCGCGGGGATCGTCGACGTACTGGGGCATCCCGGCGTGCCACTCGATGTTCTGTCCTCGGAGGTCGAGGCCGGTTTCCTCGGCCAGCTCACGGACCGCGGCTTCCAGCGCGGTTTCGCCCGAGTCGACCTTGCCGCCGGGCAACGCCCACCGGCAGAGTTCATAGCGTTCGACCTCGTCGCGGCGTTCGATGAGGACGATCCAGCGGCGACCGTTCTCGTCGAACGCCGCGACGAGCGCGTCGGCGGCTTGCTGTTCCCCCCAGTGGCCCAGTTCGCTGCGGCCGTAGCGGATGCCGGTCGGGTGGTGCGGGTTGAGAGGGCGCCCGTCGACGACCTCGAAGGGGATTGCTGCGGCGGCTTGTCTCGCTGGCCAGTCCAGCGTGGTGGGGTCGTCTTCTGGGTCGGCCCACCCTTCGGTGATGCCCTTGCTGAGGACATCAGGGTGCGTGTAGGTCCGGGACACGTTCAGTCCTTTCCACTGATGATGGCGGCTGAGATGGCGCACCAGCCGATGTGCCATGCCTGGTCGAGGTAGGCGGCGCCGGACGCGAGGCCCGGTTTGCCGAGCTCGGCGTATTCGTCCTTGCCGATCCGCCTGAGCGCTCGGCACAGGATGGGGAGGACGCCGTGGTCGCGGCGGTCCATGACGTAGTGGGAGATGGCGTTCACGGCGAGGCCGGCTGCGGCGCGGCGGGCACTGAGACGCTCCCCCGAGGAGGTGCTGGCGAGCGCGAGGAACGCGACCTGCGTGGCGGTAAGGGTGGCGACGTGGATCGCGCAGGCACGGTTCCCGGCGGGCCCAGGCATGCCCTTGACGTGGGCGCAACGGGCCGTTTGAACCCAGTAATCGCCCACGGTGTGGCCGGCGTGGAGAGCGGCGTACACGCCGCCGAAACGTCCGAGGCTCACGAGGACCTCCGGGGTGCTTCGTCCACTCGCACGCTCGTGGGGTGCCCTTCGGTGGAGTGCTTGCGGGCCGCGGCGCCGGCGCCGCGCAGCGTCTTGTAGTTGACTCCGGAACGGGGGTCGGGGCCGCCGCGGCGGAACACGTCCAGGCATTCGCCGCACCGCCACGCGAACCCCTGTCGGAGCGGGTTCCCGAACACCCTCGGTGCCTCCCCCACGAGGATCTGGCCGGGGCCGGGCTCGACGGCGGCGGCTACGGCGTAGATGGCGTGGTCGGCTCCAGCCTCGGCGGCTGCCGACAGCCACAGTGCCCGGGCCTTACCCAGGTCGCCTGCCGTGATCGTGTTGGTGATGACGGTCGCCCACGGTGGGGTGTTGTGGTTGGTGTAGGTCCTGACGTCGGTCATCGGCGGGGGCTCCCGTCCGGCCAGTGGTTCTCCAGCAACTTCGCTTCGTGCTTGGCGCAGTTGCCGAACGAGGCGCCGGGCTTGGACGGTTGGTGGCACATGGTGTCGCGCTGCCCCCAGTAGCTGTCGCCGACGTCCCAGGAGCACTGGCCGGCGTCGAAGGTGCGCTTCTCTTCGGGGGTGAAGCGGTCGGGGTCGGTGGTCGGGGTGACGATTCGGTTCTTCGGGTCCTGGCTCATTTCGTCTTCTTTCGTTTGACCTTGGGGGCATTTCCGGAGCAGGTGCGGCAGGGGATCTTGGTTCTGGTGACGGGGCGGCCGGTGAGCGGGTGGAGCTGGCGGGACTCGCCGATCGTTCCCGTGCCGCCACAGGTGGAGCAGGACGACATTGGTGGGCCTTCCTTGGGCCGGGCGGGCGCTCGACTCGTGGCCGGGCGCCCGCCCGGTACCGTTCAGATGATGTGGAGCTGACGGAGGAAGTCCTGCCAGATCAGCTCGAGGTTGGGGACGGCGGCGAGTTGCTGGGCGGTGCGCCAGGTCAGGTCGGTGAGCTCCCCGTTGGACCGGACGGTCGGGGGTGTCCGGCCGGAGAACTCGACGGTGAACAGCAGCCAGTGGTGCCAGTTGTCGCCGTCGACCGAACCGGCCTTGCGGTGGCAGCGGTCGCCGCCGATCCGGTTCAGGACGAGCTTGAGGTCGCGGGGCCGGACCCGCAGGCCGGTTTCCTCTTCGAGTTCGCGGACGGCGGCGTCGCGGAAGAGGGGTTCCTCGGTGCGGGAGCCGGTGGGGATGCGGGTGCGGAGTTCGTCGACGTGCCCGGCGCAAGGGGCGACCGCGATGGGGGTCTTGGCCCGCAGGCCGGTGAGGTAGTGGCCGTTCCAGATGGCGAGGACACCGACGACGGCGTGGTTGCAGGGGTCTCCCATCACCGCACCCGCTTGATGTCGATGCGGTCGGCGCGGAACGTCCACCGATGGGGCGGGCCGTTGCGCTTGGTCCGCGAGTTGATCTGGAGGATGGTGTCGGAGGCGTCGCGGCTGGCGATGGCCGCTTCGATCGCTTCGACTTCCTCGCGGGACAGGTCGGCGTACAGGGTTTGCGTCGTGCCCTTTTCGGGGCGGAACTCGATCTCGATCTGCACTGCGTGGTCCCCTTCCGTGGGGTTAGGCCGCGGCCTGGTGGCCGAGGTGGTGGGTGCGGGGCAGGTGGCGAACGTTGCTCGGGGTCGTGGCGGTGCGCCGCAGGGTGGTCTCGATGAGGTGGTAGGAGATCCCGGCGGGCAGGACGGCGGCGATGGTGTCGACGGTGGCGTTGGGGAGGCCGACGGCGGCCTGGGCGACGAGGCGGTCGAAGGTGTCCCAGCCGGGGCACTGGTCGCCGGTTGTGGTGGTGTAGGCGTACATGAGGGGTCCTTTCGGGTTAGGCGGCGCGCTGGTAGCGGCCGTGTTCGGCGGCTTTGGTGATGAGTCCTGCGTCGAGCAGGTCTCGGAGGATGTTTTGGATCTGGCGGTGTTTGAGACCGACGCGCTCCTCGAGGAGCCTGGGGCGGTCGATACCGGCGCTGACGGCGTCGAGGACGGACTGCTGTGACGGGGTGAGCCCTTCCACCGGCCGGGCCGCTGACGGCGTCGCAGCGGTGGTTTCGGGGGCGTTCTTGATGAGGCGGAACTCGGGGAACCCGACGATGTCGGCGAGGGGTACGACGGCGGTGTCTTCCGGCTCACCGCGCAGCATGTCCGCGGGTACATGGCCGTTGCGGAGCGCCTCGACGCGGGCGCGGGACCCAGCCCGGCCAGTGTCGGTAGAGGTGTGCCGGTCCCGATACGCCGTGCCGGCGGCGAGCGTGGCGGTGACCATGAGGGTGTCGAGGCCGGGCCGCGGCTGCTGCGCGAGCCAGTAGGCGGCGCCGGGGCCACCTGCAGGTTCAGTGTTGCGGTTCCGGAACGGGGCCGTGCGGACGCCGGTTTCCTCCGACCCCTGCACGTATGCGTAACCGGGGATCTTCGGAAGCGTCTTGGGGTCCACGGTCAGGCCGGCCATGAGCCCACCGGTCTGGTTGCTCGTGGACCGCAGCACCAGCGCATTGCCTTCCATCACGCTCGACCGGAGTGCCTCGTTGCTGCCGAACGTGATCAGGCCCGGGTACTGGGAGACGCACAGCAGAGCGATCCCGAGCTTGCGTCCCTCCCGGGCGAGGCGCGCCCACTTGACCGCGCGGACGTTGTCGGCAAACGGGTTGTGGCACTCCTCCACGGCGATGAGGAGGCCGGGACGCTGCGGTGACGGCGTGAACCCGGTCCAGCCTTCGACGGCGTTCTCTTCGGCGCGTGCGTCGAGTTCGGCGATGGCGGTGTCGAGGAACTCGTCGATCTGGTCCATCGTGACGAACCAGTCGGCGGCGTCGGCGAGGGCAGGACTGGAACCGCCTCGGGCCGGGTCCAGGTACCAGAATTCGGTGTCGCCGCCGGACAGCGCGGAGATGACGATGTTCTCCACGACGCGGCTCTTGCCGATGCCGGTGCCGCCGATGACGACGCCGGACCACATGGAGCCGGGGGTGTAGAGGCGGTAGACGGCTTCGCCGGATCCGTCGGCGTAGGGGCCCAGCTCGAGCAGCCCGCCGCGGCGGCGCGGCCCGGTGAACACGATGTCGCCGGAGATCGGCGACCGGGTAATGAGCTGGAACTTGCACGTCGCGGTGGACTTGAACGCAGGGTGCTGCTCCACGATGACCTGGTCAACGCCGTACCCGAGTCCGCCCGCGAGCTTGTCGAGCGCGGCGAGGGCGGTGGCCAGGGTCTGTCGTCCGCGCCACAGCTGCAGCGTGAACGCGAATCCGTGCTCGTGTTCTTGAGGGGCGATGAGCCGGGAGTTGTGCAGTGGGCCGCCGGCGCAGGCGATGTATTCGTCCCAGTCGGAAATGATCTGCTCGACTGGGGTGAGCGGCTCAGGGATGTCCTCGGGGTCGAGGAGGAACGTCGTGTCGTCGGCTTCGCAATCGGCGTCGGGGTAACCGGGCCGGTTGGCCTGCCACCAGCGGGCAGCGAGCGCATACTCCCCTGCGACCAGCATTGCGGCGTCTCCGAGCCCGACCCCGTACGGTGCGGCCGTCAGCCAGAGCCCCGCCCCGGCTCCGCCGATCAGCATCCGCTGCACCCACTCCGACCCGCGGCGTCGAGCCCGTGCCACGATGGCGCCGACCGTGGCGGCTGACGCGGCAGCGGCCATCATCGCGGCGCTGCCGGGCGTCAGCCCGCCGGTCGCGACGATCGCGTCGAGCGCGAGTCCGGCACCGACGGTGGCGCCAACGGCGGCGTGCGGGCCGATCTGGGCGCGGAGACGCACGGCGGTGTCGTAGACGTCGGTTCGGGTCCGGGCGATGGTGCCTTCGACGTCCCAGCGCGAGGACCGCGGCGCCTCCGTGCCGCTGGCTTCGGTCGGCCGCTCGATGGGGATGGCGGTGTACCGGTCGGTTGCGGCGTCGTCGCCGATGATGGTGGCGGTCATGGGGCCTGCTCTTCTCTCGTGTGCGTGATGGGGAGGGGCTGGCGTCCCGTGGAACGGCCCGACCCGGTGGTCGGGCCGCTCGGACGCGACGTCAGCGCCGGTCAGTCGCTGGTGACGAACTCGCGGGTGCCGGCGCCGCGGTTGGCCTCGTACGCCTCGGCGACCTGCAGCTGCTGCGTCAGGGTCACGGCGGCGCTCCGGTAGTGGGCGGCGGTGGTGTGGTGGCCTTCCATCGCGGCCTGCAGCGCCGCGATGGAGGCGCCGGAGGTGCCGCCGGTCTGCAGCCCGGCGATCGCGAGTTCGACCTGGGTGGCGGCTGCGTCGGCGGCGGAGGCGGAGCCGTTCGCGAACGCGATGGCGGAGCGGAGGCCGGTGATCTCTGCGGACATGTTCTTCTCCTTGCTGGGTTCGGCAGCGCGTTGCTGCCAGTCGGCGAACTGGATGACGTCCGCGCCTTGCGTGGCAGGCGCGGGAGATGGGGCGGCGGGAGCGGGGGCCCCGTCCGGAGAGGGCGCAGGTTGCGGTGCGGGCGCGTTCGGGGCGGCAGGTGCGGGCTGCGGTGCGGGCTGCGGTGCGGGCTGAGACGGGGGCGCGCTCGGGCTGGCTGGTACGGGCCGCGGCGCAGACTGTGGCTGCGGCTTCTGCGCGGTGTCCGCCGGTCGGCAGGCCAGGCATGCGCGAACTAGGCGCGATCCGTCTTCGACGGCCCGGAGTTCGTCCAGGCTCTTTACGTGCCCGCAGAAGAAGCATGGCAGCGCGAGCCGCGCCGGTGCGGGGCGCGGCGCGGACGGCGTCTGGGGCGGCGGCACTGGGGCGGACTTCTTCTCTGCGGCGTTGAGGCGCTCGTTCAGTGCGTACGCCTCGTCCTCGGCGGCGGCGACGTCCTTCTCGACGTCGGCGGCCCGCCGTCGGCCAGCGGCCTTCTCTGTCCGGCGGGAGCGGCGCTCGTCCGCCCGCGCCCACGCGTCCGCCCACGCGTTCCCGGCGAACTTGCGGGCCGGGCCCGGGCCGCGGTCACGGCGCTCCTTCTGCCGTTCCCACCGCTGCTGCTGGCGGCGGAAGCTCGGCGGGTCCTGCCCCCGGGACTTGAACACGAGGTCTTCGGTGACGTTGCGGGTGAAGTAACCCGCAATCCACAGGCTGAAGAGGATCGCGGTCAGCGGATCCATCAGGCGCCACCCATCTGCCCGACGAAGCTCGACACCTGGTTGGTGACGGACTGGACGGCGCCGCCGCCGCTGGCGCCCAGGGATCCGCCGACGACGAGCGCGAGCATCACCGGCATCAGGAACGCCGACACCTGCGCGGCGCGGTCGGCGCGGCGGTCGCACGCGATGTCTGCGATCGCGGTCAGCAGCAGCAGGAGCGTGAAGGCGATCGCGATGCCGGACGCGATCGCGGCTTCGCCGGTGATGTTGGCGAGGATCTGCCCGACCCAGTCGACGACCGCGGCGAACCACCGGCCCGCGAACGTGTACGCGAACCCGCAGCCGGCGATCGCGGCGAGGAGCATCACCGCGACCGAGACGGCGGCGGCGCCGCGGCGGAGCCGGACCCGCTTGGACACGACGAACCAGACGGCGGCGGTGGGGAGGAGAACGAGCCATCCCATGAGGATTTCCTTTCGGGTTAGAGGACCCAGGCCAGTGGTGGGACCTGGGCGAGGAGAACGATGAGGACGATGAGCGCGATCAGGCGGGTGCCGCGTTCGGCAGCCCACGCGACCCCGTAGGCGAGGCCGACGACGGGGAGTGCGATGAGGAGCGCGTACGCCTGCCCGACCCGCCGGGGTGCACCGCCGTCGCGGGTCCAGTCGCCGCGGGCCGCGTACGCCCACACGTCGCGGAGCGCGGGCCGGTCGGTGGACCAGATGTCGGGCGGGGAGAACCCGGCGGCGATCCCCCGGATCCCGTCACCCTTCGTGACCTCGGGGGCGTCGTTGGCCTTCTCGAAGTCGGGTGCACTCGGGGGTTGCGACTGTGCACTCTCGTCGCTATCCTCGCGCGGGCGCCCGCGGGGGCGCGCGTTGACTCCCGGGTCGGTCGAGTCAGCCGGACTGTGCACTGCACTGTGCACTGCATCCGCTCCCCCGTACGTGCGCGGGTCGCGCGGGTGACCGTGAGTGGCCGTCACTGCTGCTGCTCCTTTCCGCGGAAGAGCCGGTCGGCCGTCTCGATGAGGTGGGTGACGGCGGTCTCGGCGGTGGTGTGGTCGGGGTGGATCGCGAGCGCGGACCGCAGGTACTCGGCGGCGAGCGCGACCCGCTGCTTGGGGTCGTGGGCCTGGGCGAGGCGGATGTTCAGTGCGGCGCGGCGCCGCTCCGGCCGGGCGGTCCGGACGAGCGGGGTGCTCGTCCCGCGGCGCTTACCGGCCATTGCCGTGCCTCCTCATCCGCCAGCCCACCGCGACGCCGGCCGCGTAGGCGAGGACCAGGGCGCACCCGGTCGCGTAGAGGACCTTCTGGACGGTGAACACTTCGATGGCCAGTACGGTCGTGGCCACCCCCGCGAGTGCCCACTTGCCGCCGAACCGCCATCCGGCCGTGGTGGCCATGTCCACGCCGGTGGGCTCATCGGTGTTCATCCGGGCGTGGCCAGTGCCGTGACCATCGGTGGACTTAAGCGTGTGTCCACTGGTGGGCTCACCGGCGTGGTCACGCCCCTGGCCCTTGACGCCGTGCCCATGAGTGGGCTTACGAGTGGACTCTCGGGTGGTCACTGCCCCACCGCCTTGCGGACCATGGGACGAACGTTCATCTCGTCGAGGAGCTCCCGGACGATCCGACGGTTCACGCGGATCGCCTCCGCGAGGGGCTTCACCTGGGGCTCGCCGCCGCCGTTGTCGTAGTGCTCCTTGAGGGCCTTCTGCAGTTCGGTGCGGATCTGGTCGCGGGTGCGGCGCTTGGCCTTGCCGCCCGTGTTCGTGTTCGGCTGGCTGGTGGCGGGATCGGTGGTGACCACGGGGCTGGGCTCACCGGTGGGCTCAACCTTGTGCTCAGCAGCCGGAGCCGGGATGGGCATCGGCTTCCCCGTGGACTCACGGTGGCCACTGTCGATGTGGTCACCCGTGGACACAGGCGTGGGCTTCTGGAGGCTCAGGGGGGTGGGCCCAGCGGTGGTGACGAGAGTGGCCATCGGGGTGGGCCCAGGGGTGGCGACGGACGTGGGCTCAGTCGGATGGACACTCGGGGTGAGCTCCCCTACCGGGGTGGTCATTGCGGTGTCCACCTGGTGGCCACTGGAGCTGGACATTGGCGTCTGCTCACCAGTTGACCCAGCCGAGAAGCTCTTGGTGGGCACCTCGGCGGCCGGGGCTGAGAACAGGTCCTCGCCGCTCGCGATCTTTCGGAGGTCGCTCTCGTCGTCGCCGGTGACCATGCTGGCCTGCTGCCGCGCGGACGCGCGAACGTGTCCGCGACGATGTAGGAGAAGAACGCGAACGCCGCCGCCCCCGCGGCACAAGTGGCACCGATGATGTTCCCGCCGTGAACGTTCGCGACCATGGACGCCACCAGCGGCGCGACCATCAACGACCACAGCGCCACGTCCTGCCAGCGCTTGATCTTCCCGCCATGCTGGGAGAGCTCCGACTTGGCCAGGATCACGATCGTGGCGAGGCCAGTGAGCCCAACCTCCGCGATGTATCCGGACCCTGCGGGAATGCTCTCGTACTTGGTGGTGAGGTGCTCGAGGCCGCGGGCGGACCCGAACGCCAGCACGATCGACGTCGCGAGGGACACGTGCATGTAGCGGGTCCGGCTCGCGTAGAGGGCCCGAACTGACTTGGCCGGCGACGACGCCTCGCGCGCCTGCTGCAGCGACTCGAGGGCCTTCTCAGCGTGTTCGGCGCGGTTCTCCTCAACGCGGATCTTGCGGAGGTCTCGGCGGTCGTCGGCCTTGAGGATCTTCCGGTGTCGGCTGTCGCGCAGCTCGGTGGCGAACGACCGGACGGCCGGGTTGGTGCGGGGGTCGATGAGCAATTCCTGCCCGCCGATGCGGGCGAGGGCAGCGGCCTGCTCGGTCTGCTCCTCGACGGAGGACACCACGCTGGCGTCCTCGCGCTTCCAGTAGATCTTCACGCGGCCACCTCCTGCCCCTGACCACGCAGGCGACGCAGCGCCCGGCGCTCCTTCTCGGACGTGCCGCCCCAGATGCCGAACCGCTGGTCGGTGTCGAGGGCGAACTCCAGGCACTCGGCGCGGACCTCGCAGCCGCGGCAGACGTTCTTGGCGGCTCGGGTGGAGGCGCCCTTCTCGGGGAAGAACGCGTCGGGGTCGGTCTCGGCGCACAGTCCGCGGGTCTGCCACGGCACCTGGTCCTCGACTGCGGCGAGGCCGATGGCGAGCGGCGGCCCGGACGCGACCGGGGTCACTCGGCGGATCTGACGGGCGGTCATGGTTGGCTCCTAGTAGGGCATCGGGCGCCCGGACGGGGTCCGGGTGTCCGGCTTCGGCTTGGTGGGTTTGCGCGGCGGGCGCGGGCGGCGCACCTGCGTCACGGGTACTCACCCGGTCCGAAAGCGGCGGCGAGGGACCTGAAAGCGGCCTCCTCCCGGACCGGGAGGCGGATCGCCAGCGACTCGGGGTGCAGGGCCGGTTGGGTCTCGCGCAGCGGCTCGAGCACGGTGCAGCGGGTACACGACCGGGCGGCGGTTCCGGTGACGACCGGGAGCCGCACCTTCCACCGGTGATCGCATTCCCACGGCGGGGTGTGGCGGCGGAACCGTGCGGCGGCCGTCAGGATCGGGGTGGTGATGGCGTCGAGAGCGATGCTGAGGAAGAACATCAGCCGGTCACCTCCCGGCGGTCGTTACCGAGAACGGCGACGAAGAACAGACGCCGCCAGGCGGCGCCGTAGTCGCGGAGCCACTGCTGCGTGGAGGCGTGCCATTGCTCGTCGACGGCGATGTCGTCGAGGTTCGGCGCGACACCGAACAGCGCGACCCAACGGGCGATGTACTGCTGCCACCGTGCGCAGGTCGCGTTGCGGCAGAAGCACGGGACGACCGGGTGGGCCGGGGCCTGGAGCGGCTTGGTGATCCGGCAAGGCCGGCACATCAGGTGCACGGTCGCCGGGCGGCGCCCCTGCCCGTCGTCGAGGGCCAGGCGCCAGACGTGGCGGCCCTTGATACGGTGCATCGCGCGGAGAACGAACCTCACCGGAGACCACCCCGTTCCCGGATCTCCGCGGCGGCCTGGTCGACGGCTGCGGTCGCCCGGACCGCGAAGTGGCGCCCGCGGACGAACTGGGCCTCGCCGTCGCGGATCACGGACTCGAAGTCGTGGAACGTGCGGACGGTCTGCTCGCCGGTCGCTCCGGGCTGCGGGGTCGTCAGCCGCACCGCGCCACCGACGAAGTGGAACCCGTAGGGCACACCGTCGCGGACGTCCGCGTTCGGGTCGTACCTGAACTCGATCACGAACCGGAACTCGTGACCCCGCTTGGTGGTGTGCCCTTCGATGATCAGGGCGGGCTTGGTCGGGTCGTCGCCGCGGAGCTCGTCCTGCGTGGACGTGATCCCGTACCGCTCGAGCCAGCTGAGGAGCGCGAGCTCACCCATCTGGTACTCGACCGTTTCGACACCGCGGCGGGTGCGGACCTTGAAAGGGATGATGCCGTTGCTCATCGGGTGACCTCCCGGTTGATGTCGGCGGCGGGCACGGCGTGGCCGTAGGCGCAGCGCCACCGGATCGGGCCGCCTTCGAGGGCGCACTCGGGGTGCACGGGGCAGTGGGTCGGGGGACGCGTTGAGGTGCTCGGCTGCCGGGCCGGGGCGGGCGCCGTGGGGGCGGTGTTCACTTGACCACCGCCAGGTGCGGCGTCGCGTCGAGGCGGTCCGCGATGCTGCGGAACACGGCGTCGAGGTCCGCGGCGTCGTCGCGGGGGGCGGGCAGCCCGGCGGGCCGCTCGTACGCGGTCGCGGAGATCGTGACGCCGGCGTACATGCCGCCCTGCTCGATGGTGCGGACGGACACGTCGCGCCGGTGATGCCGTGCTGCTCGAGCAGCGCCGCGATTCCGGCGGACAGCGCGGCCGTGTCGAGCACGGGCCGCTCGGGCATGAGCGCCGCGGTCACTTCTTGTCGCCCTTCGCGGTCTTGTCGCCCTTGGCGAGCTGGGGGTAGCCGCGGCCCTGCTTGCCCCACATGCCGTGGGTCGGGGCGGTCGCGGTGCCGCCGCTGCTGCTACGGTTGTCGCTCACGGATCTGCACCTTCCTTTGCTGGTGGTTGGGTCCTTCAGCCCCGCCCGGCGCTGCTATCGCCGCGGCGGGGTTCTTGTGTCTGGGGCCTCCGCCGCCCCGAGCGGGGGCCGTGTCCGGGACGGCGGAGGAGATCACTTGCGCCGCTCCCGCTTCGGGAAGACGGTGCGCCACGCGTTCACGCAGGCGCGGCCCCAGTAGTCGCCGAGCGAACGGGCGATCTGCTGGACGTGCTCCTCGGCGCGCGGTTGCTCGGTGGTGGGCTCGTTCATCACGCCGCCCCCTGTCGGGAGGCGATCCAGGCGGCGGCGAATTCTTCGACGATGACTCGCCGACCTGACCGGACCTCGTTGAGGAGCGCCTCGACGAAGGGGCGTGAGACCCGGTAGGTCCGCCCGAATTGGAGGCCGGGGAAGTCGCCAGCCTCGAGTGCGCGGCGGATGGTCATTTCGCTGACGTCGAGAGCGGCGGCGGCTGCCTTGATCGGCATGAGGTCCGCGCTGGCGCGGGTTCTGGTGCCCGTGCCTCTCTGTCGGCTCCTGTCGCTCAGGGCGCTCACGCGGCTCTCGGTGTGCTGCATACCCATGAGACTAAGTCGCGACTAGTCGTACGTCAATCGGTATCGCGACTAATCGCAGATACAAAGAAGCCCCGCACCAGGTCGGTGCGGGGCTCGTACAGCGTTCGATCAGTCGCGGGCAGAGTGTCCATCAACCGACGCGTAAGAGACATGGCCTCATCGCCAACGATGGCCTCGTCCAGCAGGCGCGAGAACACTCGCCGATAGCTGGCTACCGTCTCCTCGTCATCCCTGCGTCCGTCCTCGTGGTAGGTCTCCACGAGGACGAACGGCCGGTCCCCGTGGTCGAAGATCGTGAACCCGTTGAGCTGCAGCATCTCAGCCTGACGGTCCTGCGGCAGGATCCCGATCGTCACGTTCGGCAGGGTTGCCACCGACATCACGCGGTCGAGTTGCGCGCGCATCAATGCTGGCGGCCCGGGCCGCCAGCGGAGCGCCCCCTCGGTCAAGACGAACTCGAACCGCTTGCTGACGTCGTAGAGCAGCGTCTGCCGCTCCAGCCTTCTGGCCACAGCATCGGCGGTCTTGTGCTCGTTGTCCGGGTCGATCAACATCAGTACCCGCCGTGCATAGTCGGCGGTCTGCAGCAGCCCGGACACCGCCGACGGCTGAAAGTTGTGCACGGACGTGCTTCCGGCCTCGACGTCGCCGATGTAGGCATTGCGGTCAGCGAGGGATCCGCGCCGCGCGGACCAGTCCTTCGACTCTGCCGCCAGCTCGGTCGCGAGGTCGACAATGCGTGCGGTCGTGTCTTCGTCAGCGCCGGCCGCCCGTGCCCATTTCTCCACGTCGCTGGGTGAAAGGAGAGTGCCGCCGCGCTCTGACTTCGACACCTTCGACTGCGACCACCCATGGGGTTGACCGAACCGGGCGGCGGACAAACCGGTGCCTTCGCGGAGCCTTCTCAGCTCGCGGCCCAGATCTCGCTGGGCTTTCGTCGGCTTGGAGGTCATGGCGCGTGGTGCCTTCCGTCGGGATGCCGCCATGCTAGTCCCGCAGGGACGAACAACCCATCGTTAGCGCGACTAGTCGCGGGAAAAGGGTTCCCACGTGGCGCGCTGCGGGCTAGCGTGGCGGGAGTCACCCAGCTCCCTGAAGGCTCTGTCATGGCTCTACTCACTCCAGACGAGTTCGCGACCGAGTTCGGCAAGTTCACGCGCTCGGCGTTCCGTCTTGAGCTCTTCGACCACTACGTCGCCTCGAACGAGACCGAGCCCTTCCGCCTGTTCCTCAACGGAGAGATCCCCTCTCCCGAGTGGCGGCAACCGTGGCAGCGCCTCGTCCGCGGCAAGGTCGCGGCCGGCGCCACTATGGCGCGCGTGCATGTGGTCACCGAACCCCTGACCGACTACACGCTGTTCGAACTCACCTGCGCCTACCCCGCCAGCGTCGCGGCGGGGGAGGACATCCGCGTGCTGCCACGTCACCGCACGCGCGAACTGGACCTGCCCGACACTGACTTCTGGCTGCTCGATGACCGCGTCGCCGTCATGCACTACGACCGACATGGCAACTGGTTGAGCGTCGACTTGCACCGTGCCCCGGACATGGCGCTGCGGTACGAACAAGCCCGAAACGCTGCCATGGCGGCAGCCTCTCCGCTCGCCCTCTACCTCAATGAAATCGCCCACCGCACTGAGGAGCACCAGCATGGATGCCACCACCGTCGAGCGTCTTAAGTCCGCCGCCTTCCGCAAGGCTGGCGGGAGCGGAGACATCGGCTGCGTCGAAGTCGCCTTTGTGGAAGACGCAGCCGGCGTCCGCGACTCGTACGACCGCAGCGGCCCGATGCTGGCGTTCACCGCGCCCGCGTGGGTCACGTTCACGACCGCTGTCCGCACGGGACGGTACGACCTGAGCCGTGGCTGAAGAGGGCGTCACGACGATCCGAACTCTGGTCAACATGCTCACTCTGATGTCGTCCGCGCTGCCCGACGGGCTGGAGACTCGGGTCGAGTTCGGCATCTGCGACGGCGAGAACCTCCAGATGGTCGACAAGGTCGATCTGAGCGACTACACCACCGTGACTGAGGACGGCCGTGAAGAGGAGACCGTGGTGGCGTTCCGCGGGCATGCGCATCCGGGGCAGTCCCCAGGGCGGTTGCTGCAGGGCGTGACGGCCGACGCCGACGAGCAGATGCACCGCCTCGTCGAGGACGACTGACTCGGCGCACTCCCGCAGCTACCGCGTCGACGTCAACGGAGCGCGTCCGTTGCCCTGAGGCCCGCATCCTCGACCGGAGGATGCGGGCCTCTCGCATGCCTACGTCTTCAGTCCGCCTCTCTCCCACTCGCGGACCTGGTTGGGGCTGAGCTGCCCGGCTTGAACGGTCGCGGCTACGAGCGCGAGCTGGGCGTGGACCTGGGCGCGTTGGAGACGGCTCGCGTTCGCGGGGTCATCTTTGTTGCGGTTGACCTTGTCGAGGAGCCGTTGGGCTTCCGCGTAGTGGTCTGGGCCGCTCGTCACCATGCTTGTGGGCCTTCCGGTGAGGGGTCTGCGCCAGGGGTCAGGACGGCGGTGAGGCCGGCTGCGCGGTTGTTGGTGGAGTGCTGGGGCTCGCTGGCGGTGGGTTGTTGTGGCCGGGGACGGGTTTGGGCAGGCCGGTGACGCACGAGTCCACGAAGAACTGCCGGACCTGGGCACGCCATTCGGTAGATGCGCCACCGCCGTCGATGTCGGAGGGGATGTCGTCGTCGGCGAGCCCGTCGTAGGTCGCGCCGCAGCGTTTGGCGTCGATGTGTGCGCCTTGGGCGGCGAGGAGCTTATGGGTTTCGGCGCCGCGGTTGGCGATTTTGCGTAGGTAGGTCATGCGTTCGTCGTACGACGCGGCGCAGGCGGTGAGGGTGAAGGTGAGGGTGAGGAGCGCGGCTGCGGCTGCGGGGGCGGGTTGCGGTTTCACGGCGTGGTTGTGCCCGTCTGTGGTGGGTGGGTCACGGGGGCGGCCAGTTGCGGCAGGTTGCCGCGACTACGTCGAACGCGGGTTGACGGATCAGTCAGATGGGGGCTCGGGAACCAGTGGTGCTCCCGTGACGGCGTGGCGCTGATTCGCCCGCTAAGCGCCGAAGGGGCGTGGGGTCTATATCGCCTACGGGTCGGCGGGGGTTTGGCGCTCCTCGTTGATTCTGGCGCGCTCTGGGCGTTGTCCTTCGCCGTCGAGGGCGAGTTTCGGCGAGGCTCGCGCGGTCGATGCGCAAGAAAGATCTTGGGGTAAGGGGAACAGGGGAAAGGGGAGTCCGTAGTTACTACCGTTACGTTCCCCTCTCCCCTAGAAGGGTCGGCGAAGGGTTCCGCTAACCCTTCGGCGAACCCCTGCGCTAACCCTTAGCGGAACCCCTGAGTCTTGTCACTGACCTGCGAATACGTGACCAGGGTGGCGCTGCCGCTGGCTGGAACGGGGGGCGGTGCCGCGCGGGTCATCGGTGCAGGTCTCACCTGAGGTTTTCCACAGGCCGCGAGCCCTCGACGTAGTGACGCACCCCCTTCCATTGGGGGTGCTGGCGGGGCTACTGGAGGGGTTCCGCTAACCCTTAGCCGAACCCCTCCGCTAACCCTTAGGAGCGGCCCTCACCTGCATAAACGTCGGCGGGCGGTTGCCTCTGCGGCGCAGTCGCGAGCAGGCTGCGGCCTGCACGTCCGCGGTTGGCCGGTTGCGCTTCGCCTGGTTGCTGGTGTGCGAGGCCAGGTCGAGGCGGCGCATTGCCCGGGCAAACGCCCTGATCGGGGCTGTGAGGAGGGTCCCGAGGGGAGTAGCGGCAAGGGTTAGCGGAACCCTTAGCGGAAGGGTTCCGCTAAGGGTTCGGGCAGCCCAGACGTGGAGAGCCCCGGTTCGGTTGGCGGGGCGTCCGCCTTCGGTCGTTCCTGCTGGTTGAAGCCCGAACGGGTGGGGCGTTGTCCCACACTGTCGTTCCACTCGACAGGAAGGGGCGCCATGGGGCAGCCGCAGGACCCGGGCCAGCAGTATCAGCAGGGGCCGATGCCGCCTCCGCCTCCGCAGCCTCAGGTGGTGTACGTGCAGGCGCTGCGCCGCAGGCCGTGAGCGCCAAGCGCGGGATGTCGTTCGCCGGGCACGGCTTCAACTGGACCCTCACGTTCTGGACGTGCGGGATGTGGCTGCCGATCTACGGGTGCTGGTGGGCGACGGTCCGGTCCTGGCAGGTGTGGCGGAACTGGAGGAACCACAGGAAGCACTACAAGGTGTACGGCTGATCGCTTGGGTCGTAGTCAGAGTGCGGGCGGCCGGTTTGCGGCGGGATGTCACACGCACGTTGGAAGGTCTGCGTGAAGGGTTGGTCTCGTCTCGCCAAACACCCGACGTACACGGTCCGTCTGCATGTAGTAACGAAGCGTTGCGGTTCGTGGGCACGTTCAACGAACCGTTACCAACCAGTAAGGACCAGATATGCACATCCGTTCCCCCCAACGGGTACGAATAAGGACAGGGGAAGGAGGGGGCACGCACATGGCCGCGATCAACGACGTCGCCGCATACATCCTGCAGAAGCGGGGTCCTATGTCGGCGATGAAGCTGCAGAAGCTCTGCTACTACGCCTACGGCTACCACCTCGCGTGGGAGGAGCGTCCCCTGTTCCCCGAGCGGTTCGAGGCATGGGCCAACGGGCCTGTCAGCCCACTGCTGTACCGGCGGCACCGCGGCCGGTTCCAGCTCGCCGCCGGCGACATCTCAGGTGAGCCCGCCGCGCTGGACGAGGGCGAGCGGGAGTCGGTCGAACTCGTCCTAGACGGCCTGGGCGAGTTCGATGCCCATCAGTTGTCGGCCATGACGCACCGGGAAGGCCCGTGGGTGAGCGCCCGCAACCGCGCTCGCGTGGGCCCGATGGAGCGCAGCAGCGAGGAACTCACCGACGAGGAAATCGGCGAGTACTTTGACGCGCTCACCGCCGCTGACGCCCATGGGCAAGAAGGCTAAGCTTCGCCCCTCGCCGGAAGTAGTTCGTAAGCCGCTGCCGCGGTGCCTTTCGGGTGTCGCACATGACGGCGAGGGCGATCATCATCCGCTGTGGCGGCTGTCGTTGCTGGACGCCGAGTACGACGGTGAATGGCATTGGCGGGTTGACCGGTCGACGAGCGCGATGCTGGTGCGGTTCCTCAGCGATATGGAGCGGCTGACCTGGCGGGAGATCTGGGATCAGCGCACGCACAGCAAGCGGCGGGACAGCCAGAAGCACAAGTGGATCCCGGTGACCAGCCTGGTGAAGACAGCGCAAGATCGGCTTGCTGAGTTGCGGTTGGACGAGTTCGAGGAGATGTTCCGGTTCCGGGTCGGCAACATGGGCCGACTGTGGGGTGTGCTGTCGGAGGAGTCACCACGGGTGTTCTACGTGATCTGGTGGGACCCGGAACACAAGATCTGCCCGTAGCTGCGAAGACAAGGCGCTCTCCCGCAGCACAAGCGGGAGAGCGCCTCCTCGGTGAGGTTGCTCTACAGGATGACCTGTTCTCCGACAATGTCGCCGTTGTGGCCTTTCGCTATGACACGGACTTCCGACCAGGTGAGGGCGTTCCGCAGGGTGTTCGCCGCGACCCATGCCTGGTGGTGGTCGGTGAACCAGTAATCGCCGCCGTGACGCATGGTGCCGATGCCGTCAGGGGCTGGCTGCCGCGGGATCCAGGTGGAGCCGTCCCGAGACGACTGGACCTGGAACGCGGCGGCATCTCGGATTCGGAATCCGGTCGACTGGTCACCCATGGGTGCTCTTCTCGGTGGTGAGTCGCCAGCGCATGGCGCCGTCCCACGCTCTCCACCACGAGTCCTTGTAGAACAGGTCGGGGCGGCCACGGTTGACGGTGCGGTCCTCGTAGGCGACCTGGATGTAGATCCCTTCCGCCTCGACGACGCGGCCAAGGTGTCGGCGTCCTCCTTCGAGCGGGGTTCGGGTGGCTTCGTCGTGCTCGACAACGAGCACCGCCTCACCGACCTTCAGTGCGACGTGGTGGGCGCGGACAGCGTGTGGGTCAGGAGCAGCCATCAGCCGTCTCCTCCTCGTCGACGGCACTCCAGGTCCTGCCGCCGTCCCGAGAAACCATGACCGTGCCGCCGTGCACCTTCTGGTGGGCGCGGGCACCTGCGAGGGTGAGGTCGAATCCGGTCCCGTAGCCTGGTGGTCGACGTCGTAGATCGGGGTTCGGTCTGCCATAGGTCTCCTCCGTGTTGGTCTGGCGCTCCGTGGGACGGCCCGGGGTGCCGGGCCGCCCGGACGCAACGTCAGCCCTGGTAGCGGGCCGGGACCAGGTCGGGCCGCACCGTCCGGAGCGCGTCCAGCCACACGTGCGGCGCCCGCCCGTAGACGATGCCGATGGCGTTCTGCGCGTCGATCGCGTGCAAGCCGGCCAGCGGGGCGCCCGGCCGGATCAGCTTGGCCGCGGGCTCGGCCACGTCGCTGGGCGCGGCCTGCAGCATCCGCCGCGCGTCGCTCACGGTCAGCTCGTCGCAGATCGCGACGAGCTCGGCCTTGGCGAGCGGCTTGCCGGCGGGCGGGTCGGCCAGCAGCAGGGTCACGTACTCGGGGGTGGCGGTGGCCTCGCGGCCCCGGTCGATGTCCAGCGCCCAGAAGCGCCGCTGCGTGGGGAGGTGCGTGACCTCGCAGCGCCCGCCGGTCAGGTAGTACGTCCAGGTGCCGCAGGTGGAGCGCCCGCCGTAGACGGCGGAGCGGTGCTCCCAGGGGGTGAAGGGGGTGAGGGTGATCGTGGGCATGGGGTTCTCTCTTTCTGGCCTTCGGTGGGCCGGTGGTCTGGCGTCCTGCACTGGGCCCATGCGGGGGTGGGCCCACTGCGGACCGTCAGATCCGGTCCCGGACCTGGCCGCAGAACCAGGCGGCCGGGGAGTCCGCCTGCTCGACCAGCCAGTCCGCGAGGCCGTCGTCGATGTCACTGGCGATCGCCTTGACCGTGGCCGTGACGTCGTCGGCGGTGGCGTCCTTGCAGAGTCGGGCGGCGACTTCGAGCGGGTCGGTGTCGGCGAGGATCGCGTCGGCGACGTCGCTGTCGAACGAGTCGCGGATTTCGGTGGCGAGGTGTTGGGTGGCTTGGAGTGCACACATGAAGATCCCCAGGGCAGAGCGGGTATGTGGTTAACCACAATGTAGGTTGGTAGCATGCGACGCGCAACCCCTTGCGGTTAACCACATAGAGGAGATGGCCATGGGTGACGCCGACCGGCACAACAACAAGCACGTCATCGGCGTCCGAGGCGGCTCCAAAGAACTCGCCGAAGCCGTCCGCGAGCGAGCGAAGACCGCCGACCACGGCGACCTCTCGGCGCTGACGATCCGCTTCTACCGCTGGTACCTGCGCGAAGAAGGCGTGACGCTTCCACATCGCCCACCCAAGCCGGAAACCGAGCAAGGGGAGTAGGACGCGCCGGGTGCAGGCCCCCGGTTCCACCCGGGGTTGGACGGGTCTTCGGGGCCGTCATGACGGTGCCCCTCCCCGGCCTTGGCTGCCCCTTCGCGCCTCCCGAAGGTCATCGGCATAGAGGCAGGGCTGGCTTTGACACCCGGCGGCGAGCTCGTTCACCTACCGCGCGGCTGCGGCAGGGTGACCTTGAGGTACTGCATGTCGCCGCCGCTACGAGCCTGGTAACGGCGGACCTTCCACGCGTACCGTCCGAACGGAAGTGACTGCCCGAGGGCGGCGAGGAACGCGTCGACGTCCTCGGCCGCGCCGTGGACACGAACCTCAACGGTGCCCGCCGCGGGCGGCGGCTGCTCGCGCCAAGGCCGGCGAGTCGAAGCGGCGGTCACGTCTCGTCCCCCTCGGTGGTGACGGTCGCCCAGACGCCTACCTCACCGCGGTGCCCGCGCCAGCCGTCGGGAGCGGCCGCTCGGAGGTACACGGAGCCGGAGTCGGAGCTGGTCTCGGACTCGTTCGCGGTCTCCAGACCGAGAGCGGTCACCCACGCCCAGAACACGCGGCGGCGCTGGCCATCCGGGATCCCGTAGAGGTCCCCGACCACGGCGTACTCGGTGACCCGCCACGTGAGCGGCGGAAGCTGGTGCTGCTGCCCGACTTTCAACACGTCGCCGAGCAGGGCGTAGCGCTGCATCTGCCAGCGGCGCAGGTCCGCGTCGGTGATCGGGCCGAGAAGGGTGGACATCAGGGCTCCTCAGGGAGAGGGAAGAGGGGAAGGTGCTGGACGGACTCGTCGAGCTCGAATTCGATGCCGGGGTCTTCGGCGCGGGCCTGCTCGAGCCAGCCGGCGTGGAGGGCGCGGGTGTTGACGATCGCGCGTTCGATGCCGACGCCGTGGTTGACGCCGCCGCATGCCTTGCACACGCATTCGTCGTGTTTGGCGTCGTAGCAGAGGGCGTCGCAGTGCCCGATGATGTCTCCGCCGCGGCGGACGATCAGCAGCGACGCCATGCCGTTACTTCTTCGGCGTGCGGGACGCTTCGACGAGGCCGCTGCAAGCCTGCTTGGCGTGTGCGATTACCTCGTCCAGCGTTTCGGCGGCGTCCACGTAACGGCCTTGGGCGATCAAGGCCACGGCGTCCTGGGCGGCATCTGCGGCCCGGCCGGCGGAGCGCTCGGCGGCCAGGGCACTGTGCCCGGTCGTGGTTCTCACAGCATCCCCCTCAGCGCGGCGAGGGGAAGCAGCAGGGACCACGCTGCTGCAGCCAGTGTGATCGCCTGGACGCGGGCTCGGACGTTCATTGGGTCGCCTCCTGGGCGGTTGGGAGTTTGGTAAGCGGCGACTGGTGCCCCTTCGGGGTGGACCTGACCACCGCCCAGTCGATGTCATCTCGCTGCTCGACGGCGGTGAGGTCCCGGGCCCGGTACAGGGCGACGTTCTCGTGACGCTGGTAGATGCTCCGGCCGTAGCGGGCGGGGGAGAGGTACCCGGCGCGGACGAGGTGGTCGAAGTCGGCGCGGCGTATCTGGAGCCGTTCGGCGGCTTCGTCGCTCGTGAGGAGTTCACCGTCGCGCTGGGCGGTGATCGCGGCTGCGGTGTCGGTGAACGCCTCGAGGGAGTGTCCGCAGTAGAGGGGGTGCCCCTTGAAGTCCCCGACGATGGTGAGGCGCCCGCGGGCGGCGAGTTCAGGGATCGCGTCACAGGTGATGGTGATGCCGAGCCGGGCCGAGATGACTTCTGCGGCGCGGACGGCACCGAGGTCGGGGATCGTGCCGGCGACCGCGCGGATCTCGTCGATCTGGTCCTTGAGTTCCGTGGCGACTGCGGCGGACCAGCGGCCTTTGCTGCGGTCGGGGTCGCCGATGATGCCTGCGGCGCGGGCCCGGTCGAACTGGAACCGGTCGATGCCGAGCTGGTCGCAGAGTTGGACGGGGCCGTAGTGGCCGTCGGGCATGCGGTCTCCTCCGCAAGGTCAAGACGCTTACGGAGTTATGTTCGTGGACGCGTTCCGCAACGGCCAGATCCCCGGCCTGTGACGCGCCGCCGCGGGCCCGGCCGGTCCGGCCGGCCCGGCGGTGCCCGCGGTGTCAGCGCGGTTCGGGGCTGACGAGCAGCAGCGCGATGTCGTCCTGGCCCTGCTGGTCGGCCAGCAGGGCCAGGGTTCCGTCGGCGGTGTCCTCCAGGGAGCCGCCCGCGGTGTGCGAGGCGACCAGCGCCGACGCGAGCCGCGCGATGCCCTCCTCGATGTTGCGCAGGCGGCTCTCGACGAGCCCGTCGGTGTAGAAGGCCAGGACGCCGCCGGGCGGCAGGACGGCCGACACCTGCTCGTACTCGGCGGGGTGCGCGGGGTCGGCCACGCCGAGTGGGAGGCCGTCGGCGACGGCGAAGTGCCGGGCCGTCCCGTCGGGGAGGGTGACCAGCGGCGGCGGGTGCCCGGCGCACGCCAGCTCGCAGCGCAGCGTCGCCGGGTCGCACACCAGGCACAGGCAGGTGGCGAACTGGGCGGCGTCCAGGTCCTGGGCGATGGCGTCGAGGCGGGCCAGCACTTCGGCGGGCGGCAGCTCGCAGCTGACGAGGGTGTGCGCGGCGACGCGCAGCTGGCCCATGGCCGCGGCGGCGGTGACGCCGTGCCCGACCGAGTCGCCGATGACGATCGCGACGCGTTCGTCCGGCAGCGGCACCACGTCGTACCAGTCGCCGCCGACCGCGGCGCGGGCGGGCCGGTAGCGGTGCGCGATCCGCAGGCCGGGCGGGACGGTGACGCGGGTGGGCAGCAGCCCGGCCTGCAGGGCGGTCGCGGTGCGGTGCTCGCGGCGGTACAGGCAGGCGTTGTCGATGCCGGTGGCGGCGCGGGCGGCGAGTTCGGCGGCCAGGGCGGCGTCGGCGGGCCCGAAGGGCGCGCGGCCGTGCTTGCGGCTGAACACCGCGTAACCGAGGGCGCGGCCGCGGGCGGTGAGGGGGACGGCCAGCAGCGACGTGTGGTCCAGGACGCCGTCGACGAGGCGTCCGGTGCGGCGGGCGAGGCTGTCCAGGGCGTCCTCGCCGCCGAACTCGACGGTGCGTCCGGTGGCGACGCAGCGGGCGTAGGGGGTGGCGGGCGGGTGGACGACGACCTCGCCGGCGGGGAACGCGGCGGCCCAGTCGCCGGGGTCGTCGTCGGCGAACGCGACGGCGAGGCGGCGGACGACGATCGAGCCGTCGTCGCGGGCGCGGCCGGGGGCGTGTCGTCGTCGGCCAGGCGGCGTTCCAGGACGTAGATGGCGCCGGCATCGGCGAAGCGGGGGACGGTGACGGCGACGATCTGGCGGGCGGTGAGGGTGAGGTCGAGGGTGGAGCCGATGCGGCTCCCGGCCTCGTTCAGCAGTTCCAGGCCGCCCGCCCACGGGGGTGCGACGGTGAGCGCGACGAGCGTCCGGCCGGATGTGGCCGTGCCGGATGCGGCCGTCGCGGCGGCGCCCGGCGCGGTGCCGGGCGCGGTGGTGAGGGCCTGGCAGGTGGCGCGGACCCCGTCGACCGCGACGCCGTGCACGGCGCTGACGTCGAAGGTGACGTCGTCGGGGGTGCCCGCGAACAGCGGGAGCGTTCCCGTCCAGGGTCGGCCGACGCGGCCTGCGCGACGGCGGCGGCGAGCGCGCGGCGGCGGCCGGGCTGCGCAGGAGCGCGGGCAGGTCGGTGCCCAGGGCCTCGGCGGCGGTGCGGCCGAACAGGCGCGCGGCGCCGTCGCTCCATCCGGTGACGGTGCCGCCGGTGTCGAGCAGGACGGTCGCCGGGTCGAGGGGGTCGGCTGAGTCCGGTGGGGCTGCGGGGTGCTCGGTCATCGAAATTCACAAGTCCCGTGTGGGGGGTGGTGCGGGAGGAGCGGCGTTACGCTGGGGTCGCCCTGCGGCCGCAGCCCCTCCGTTGGCATGGGAGACGTGCATGGACCCCGAGCGGATTCCACCCGAAGTCGACAGTCGGAGACCAAGCGTTGCACGGGTGTACGACTTCCTGCTGGGCGGAGCGCACAATTTCGCGTCGGATCGTGACCTGGCGACCGGTCTCCTGCGGGTGGAGCCGCAAGCCCGGGAACTGGCGCACGCGAACCGGGCGTTCCTGCGCCGCGCGGTCCGCACGGTCGCGGAGGCGGGCGTGGACCAGTTCGTCGACATCGGCTCGGGCATCCCCACGCAGGGCAACGTGCACGAGGTCGCGCAGGCGGTGAACCCGGACGCGCGGGTGGTGTACGTCGACAACGACGACGTCGCGGTCGCGCACAGCCGCACGATCCTGGAGGGCGACGATCGGGTCGCGGTGATCCAGGCCGACATGCGGCGTCCGGCGGAGATCCTGTCCGATCCGCTGCTGACGGAGCTGGTCGATCTGTCGCGTCCGGTGGCGTTCCTGCTGGTCGCCGCGCTGCATCTGGTCAAGGAGGAGGAGCGGCCCGCGGAGATCGTGGCGGCGCTGCGCGAGGCGTCGGTGCCGGGCGGCCACCTGGTGCTGTCGCATCTGACCCACGACGCGCGGCCGGGGAAGGCCGCGGCGATCGGCAAGCTGTACGACCGGGCGACGTCCCCGGCGGTGGCCCGGTCGCACGACGGGATCCTCGGCTTCTTCGACGGGTGGGACCTGCTGGACCCGGGGCTGGTGTACGTGCCGTCGTGGCGTCCCGAGGAGGGGGAGGTCGACTCCCCGGAGCGGTTCCTGGTGTTCGGCGGCGTGGGCCGCAGGCCGTAGCCGGGACGGGCGCGGTGCGCCCGTCCCGGCCGGTGGGCGACAGGGGCGGGGGTCAGCGGGCGAACGCGACGGCCGTCCCGGCGCTGACCACGACGGCGATGACCACCAGCACCAGCGAGGTGCTCAGCGGGTCGCGGCGCTGCGGCTTCTCGTCGGCGGCGCGCTGCACCGTGTGGTGCACGACCTCCTGCGACGGCGACGGCGAGGGCTGGGCCGCGGTGGTGCCTGCCGTGCGGGCGGAACGATCGCGGCGGGCCGCGGCGCGGCGCGCGGCGACGTCCGCGCGGGGGGCGGCTGCGCCGGTGCCGGTGTCCCGGGCGGGGCCGGGGACGGTTCGGCGGGCGGTTCCTGCGCCGGGGACGCCGGGGCGGACGGCGGCGTGACCGGCGGGGTGGCCGGGGGCGCGGGCGGCGAGGGTTCGGGTTCCGGCTCGTCCGGCGGCGCGGGTTCGGGCGCCGGGGGCTCGGCGGTCGGCGGCTTCGGGGCGGGCGGTCGCGGGCATCCCGGGGGATGGCCGACGTGCACCTCGACTTCCCCTCCGACGCAGATGCTGATGCCGCCGGGCGGCCCGGGCTCGGCGTGCAGGGCCGGTGCGGCCGGTGCGGCCGACGCGGGGGGCGCGGCGGCCAGCGTGAGGGCGCCGGCGGCGCGCCCTGCAGGATGAGGGCGGGCAGGATCAGGACGCGGCGCAAGGGTCATCCACCTCCGTCGATGCGTTGGAGTTCGGCCTGCAGTTCGACGAACGCGTCCGGCCCGACGGCCATGGCCCCGTCGAACGGGTGGGCGATGTCGATGGTCAGGTACGTCCCGGCGGCCAGCAGCGCGGCCATGAGCGCCAGCGGGACGAGCGCCGCGCCGCGCGGCGCGGCCCCGGCCAGGAACGGCAGCAGCACGACCACGGCGCCGGTGAGGATCGTGACGACCGTGAGCCCGGCGGGCGGCGCGCTGCGGGCGTCCATGGCGCGCTGGTTGCGGGCGGCGGCGACCTGCCCGATGCCGTCCAGGACGGCGGCGCGGGCCTCGCGGAGCTCGTCGGTGTCGGCTTTCAGCGCGATGACGTCGCGGCGGACGCGGTCCAGCAGCGTCCATCCGGCGGGGGTGAGCCGCCCCTCGGCCATGAGGTCCCATTCGGGGTCGCGGACGGTGTCGACGTAGGCGCGCAGGCCGCTGCGGACGCCCGTCGCGCTGGTCGGCGGGCAGGCGCGAGGCCGCCCAGTAGGTTTCGGCGATCGCCTGCGTCTCGGTGTAGGTGCCGGCGCGGGCGGCGTCGGCGGTCGTCCAGGGCACGATGACGGCGATGGCGAACGCCAGCAGGAACAGCGCCGACAGCATCGCCCCGGCGTGCGAGACGGTGGCGCCGTCGGGGGAGGCGTCGTCGGTGGCGCGGCGGGTCCGCCGGACCAGCACGCTCGCGACGGCGACCACGCCGACGGCACAGGCCGCCGCCGCAAAATAGACGATCATGCCCCTCCAGCGGGTTCGGTTCGGGGGCGGTTCCGCACCCGGAACCGCCGACACTGGCCGTGATTTTAAGGTCACGTTGAGTGCGGGTGGGGGATGTTCGGGAAAGTCGCCGAAAGGGTCACGCGCAGGTCAGGTGACCGCCCGGTCGGGCAAGGGGGCGGTGCCCGCGGGGAAGCGGAACGGGGGCGGTGCGGGGTTCCGCCGCCCGGTGGGGAAGGTGTAGGGGAACGGTGTGCGGACGGGCGCGGCGACGGCACGGCGACGGTGCCGTGACGAAGCGGCGGCGAAGCGGCAACGAACCGGAATCGATCGGACTTCTTGCGGATTTCGGTCTCGATGCCGGAAGATCTTCCGTAGACCGCGCGAAGTGAAGGACGATTGTTCGGTCCGGCCCGTGAGGGGCGGCAGCGTGAGGGGAGACGGCGATGGCGCCGCACGGAAAACTCGATCTCGATCCCGAGGCGGTCCGCACCGCCCGGAGGCTGGCCGCCCGCGCCGCCGAGCCGATCATCGCGATGGCCCGCACGCACACCACCGTCTCGGTCGAGCGGGCCCTGCTGCGCCTCGCCGGGCTCGCCGGCGCCGACGACGGCGGCCGCCCCTGGGCCAACCACCTCGCCGACACCGTCCGCGACCAGGTCGGCCTCGAACACGGTGTCGCCCTGCCCGTCTGGGACGCGCTGCTGCGCGGCCCGCACGGCACCCTCGCCGACCTCGCCGCGGCCGCCGCCCGCGGCGGCGTCTCGTTCCGGCTGCCCGCCGGAGCC
>NZ_MKJY01000569.1 GCF_001942465.1 Actinomadura sp. CNU-125 | reverse complement strand
TCAGCAGGGCGAGCGCCGACCACCGCGCCGATCCCCGAACCCGCCCCCGTGACCAGCGCGACCCGTCCACCGTCGTCCATCCGGCGAACACTGCGCCGCGCGCGGCCGCCTGTCAAAACGCCCCGCGGGTCAGGCCGTGCTCAGCCAGTCGACGCGGTGCCCCTCGGTCGGGTCCGGATGCTCCCAGCGGCGCACCAGCCGGTCGATCACAGCGTCCGGGACGGGCGCGGCGCGGCCCCGGTTGCGGCCCCGCAGCACCTCCGGCGGCGCCTCCAGCGCCACCACCTCCACCCGCCCCCGGTACCCCGCGACCAGGCCCGTGCACAGCTCCCGCTGCTGCCGCGACACGTTCGTGGCGTTCCACACGAACGAGCGTCCCGCCCGCAGATGCCCGCGCGCCAGCTCGTGCGCGGCCGCCGCCACCCCCCGCTGGTCCCCGGCGGGGGAGACGCCCAGCTCCGCCCGCAGCCGGTCCAGGCTCACCACCGGCACGTCCGGGCGGTGCGCGGCGATCCAGGTGTCCTTGCCCGCGCCCGGCAGGCCCGACAGGATCGTCGCGGTCAGCCGCGTGTCGTCGTAGGCGGCGTAGCCGGGATCGCGGCCCGGCTTGCGGAAGTACCAGAACCGGGCGTGGTCGGACGGGAACGCGCGCGGGCCGTCCAGGCACTGCTGCTCGGCGCAGTACTCCCCGTACAGGCCGACGTTGTCGAGCAGCTCGTCGGTGTCGGGGCAGATCCGGCCGAGGATGTCGGCCGACGCCAGCAGCACCAGGTCGTCGTTGCGGGCCAGCAGGCTCACCCGGAACGCGATCTGCTGCAGGTCCGGTCGCTCCAGCGCCCAGAACGGCACCTGGTGGTGGCGGATCAGCGCGGCCACGTGCTCGCGCCACGCGACCGGCGCGCCCAGCTCCCACGGGCTCGACCTGCGCTGGACGGCGGTGACCCTCGACGCGCCGCGGCGCCGCGACCGCCCTCCCGCCGGTGGACGGGCCGCGCGCGTCCGCGTTCGTCACCGCGCTCGACGTCCGCCCGCTCGACGAGGACGGCGCGGCGGACGGCAGGGACGACGTGGCGCTCGGCCTCGTCCTGCCGTGCTGGACGCTCCTCGGGATGCTCGACCGGGCCATCGACCTCACCCGGGCGCACGTCCTCGCCCGCGAGCAGTTCGGCCGTCCGCTCGCCAAGCAGCAGGGCGTCCAGTTCCAGCTCACCGACGCCGAAGTGGAACGCGGCGGCGTCGAAGCACTCGCGAAGTACGCGCTGTGGAGCGTCCAGGCCGGTCTGCCCGAGGCGCTGGACGACGCGCTCGCGCTGCGGGTCGCGGCGCTGGAGGCGGCCGACGCGGTGTTCCGCACCGCGCACCTGCTGCACGGCGCCATCGGCTTCTGCGACGAGTCGGCCCTGTCGTGGGTGTCGCGGTACAGCCGCCCGATCCGGCGCCTGCCGCTCGGCCTGTCCGCGACCCGCGACCGGCTGACCGCCGAGATCGGCCGCCGCGGGCTCACCGGCCTCTTCCCCGGAGGCGACCGGTGACGGCGGCCCACCTCGACGACTTCCGGGCGGGCGTCCGCGACTGGTGCCGGGAGCACGTCCCCGGCGACTGGCGGCGCGCCCAGACCGGCGTCCCGGACGAGGAGTTCGCGGCCTTCCAGCAGGAATGGTTCCAGGAGCTCCGCCGGGCCGGGTTCGCCGTCCCGCACTGGCCCGCCGAATGGGGCGGCGGGATGCCCGTCCCCGAACAGGCCGTGCTCTACCAGGAGCTCGCCGCCTGCGACGCGCCCCGGCTCGTCCTCGCGTTCGTCTCGATCCACCACGCGGCGTCCACCCTGCTCGCGGCGGGGAGCGACGCGCAGCGGCGGCGGCACCTGCCCGCGATCCTCGACGGCGAGATCTGGTGCCAGGGCTTCTCCGAACCCGACGCCGGATCCGACCTCGCCGCGCTGCGGACGTCCGCGCGCCGCGAGGGCGACGCCTACGTCGTCAACGGCCAGAAATGCTGGGCGAGCGGCGCCGCGCACGCCGACTGGTGCCTGCTGCTGGCCCGCACCGACCCGGACGCGCCGAAGCGGCGCGGCATCTCCTACTTCCTGATGGACATGCGGACGCCCGGCATCGACGTGCGCCCCACCCGGCAGGCGACCGGCGAGTCGCACTTCTGCGAGATCTTCCTCGACGACGTCGCCGTCCCCGCCGCGAACCGCATCGGGCCGGAGAACGACGGCTGGCGGGTCGCGCAGGAGACCCTCGGCGCCGAACGCGGCATGACCATGCTGGAACTCGCCGAGCGGCTCGGCGGCGGGTTCCGCCGGCTCGTGGACCTGTGCGGCCGGACGGGCGCGCTTGACGACCCGGCGACGTGCGACCGGCTCGCGGAGCTGGAGACCGAGCTGACCGGCCTGCGCGCTCTCTGCGCGAAGCTCGTGGCCGACGACCGGCCCGGCCCGGCGGACGCCTCGATCGTGAAGCTGTTCTACAGCGAGCTGCTGCAGCGCGTCACCGGCCTCGGCACCGAGGTCGCCGGGCTCGCCGCCCATACCGACCTGCGCAAACCCCTGTCGAGCGGATGGGAGTCGGGCGCCTGGCCGCTGGACTTCATCGCCTCGTGGGAATGGACGATCCCGGGCGGCACGAGCGAGATCCAGCGCACCATCATCGGCGAGCGCGGCCTCGGCCTGCCCCGCGAACCGAGGGAGGGCCGATGACCGCCGACCTGTCGGAGTTCCACGCCGAGCTGCGCGCCGCCGCGGCCGGCCTGCTCGCCGGGTCGGCGGACTGGCCGGCGATCGCCGACGCCGGCTGGCCCGGTCTGGAGGTCCCGGCCGCGTTCGACGGCGCGGACGGCACGTTCGCCGAGGTCGCGGTCGTCCTGCGGGAGATCGGCAGGGCCGCGGCGCCCGGCCCCTACCCGTCGGTCGCCGCCCTCGCGATCGGGGCGCTCGGCCTGCTGCGCGCCGACCCCGGACGCGACGGGCTGCTGCGCGCGACCGTCGCGGGCACGACGGTCCCCGTCGTCGCGATGGACGCCGAAGGCACCGGGGGGTTCCGTCTCGTCGACGGCACGCGCCTGCAGGGTACGGCCGGGTTCGTCCTCGACGCCCCGGCCGCCGACCGCCTCCTCGTCCCGGCCCTCGAACCGGACGGGACGGCCGTCGTCGCCGACGTCGATCCGGCGGACCTCGTCGTCGAGGAGCGTCCCGTCGTCGACGCCACCCGCAGCCTCGGACGGGTCGTCGCCGACGGCGCCGCCGTCCGCCCGGGGGCGCTGCACCGCTTCGCCGTCCCGGACGCCCTGGAGCGGCTCCGGGACCGGGCGGCCGTCGCGGTGGCCTGCGACGCGCTCGGGCTCGCCGAGGCCATGCTCGACGCGACCGTCGCCTACACGAGCGACCGGCGCCAGTTCGGCCGCCCGGTCGGCTCCTTCCAGGCGGTGAAGCACGCGTGCGCGGACATGCTCGTGCGGGTGACGGTGACGCGCGAGCTCGTGGCCGCGGCCGTCCGGGCCCAGGCGGACGTGGACGCGGCGGACGTGGACGCGGCGGACGCGGCGGACGCGTCCGATTCGCCGTCGGACGCGACCATCGCGGCGTCCATGGCGAAGTCCTACGCCTGCACGACCGCCGTCGAGGTCGCGGGGAAGGCGATGCAGCTGCACGGCGGGATGGGGTACACGTGGGAGAGCGGGATCCACGTGTACCTGAAGCGCGCCGCGCTCGACCGTTCCCTGTTCGGCACGCCCGCGCGGCACCGCGCCCGGCTGGCCGGCCGCCACGCCCGCCGCTGAGACGGTCAGAGCGGGCGCTCGTCGAGGACCTTGCGCAGCTTCTCCTGCGCCCGCGCGGCCTCCCGGGCGCGGTACGCGATGGGCATGTACTTGAGCCGTTCGGGCAGCAGCGGCGTGCCGCGGCCGATGATCGCCCCGACGGCCCGCAGGCGGCGCTCGTCCGAGGCCGTCCAGGACAGGCCCAGCTTGGCGCGGGCGGCGGGCGGCAGCGTGCCGACGGTGATGAACCGGCCGAGCCTGCCGCCCACGGCGCTCAGCGGCGTCGCCACCGGCCGCAGCCGGGACGGGACGTTCGGCGGCACCTCGTCCATGCGCTTCAGGACTTCGAGCGCGACCTTGTGCGGGACGAGCGTGTTATCGACCATGTCGTCGAAGTAGGTCCAGTAGTCGGCGATGGTGGCGGGGAACATCCGCTCGGGCACCCGCAGGATGCGGCCGAGGTCGAGGAACTCGTCGTAGACCTGCTGCTGCTCGGCGTCGCTCATCGGCTCCGGCGCGAAGTACCGGGCGGCGACGACGGCGGCGTAGAAACCGGTCAGGTGCACCCACGCCCACGGTTCGGCGGACAGCGCGTGGTGCCGCCGCCCCTCCTCGTCGACGGCGCTGAGCGGCTTGTGCATCTCGCGGAGGCGGCGGCCCTCCTCGATCGCCTCCGGGCCTCCGTAGACCCAGGTCTGCACCGACGCGAAGCTGCGCATGGCGCGTCCCACCGGGTCCGTCCGGAAGCTCGACAGCCGGTCGACGACGGTGCCGATCGCCGGGTGCATGGACTGCAGGATGAACACGCTGTTGCCCGCGACCGCGGAGCTGTAGAGGCCCATCCGCTCCCACAGGATCGATCCCGGGCCGAACGGGACGGGTTCGCGCACGCGCTCTCGGGGGTCGCCGGGCTCTCGGGATTCTTCGGGTTCGCGGGCGAGAGCGATCTGTTCGGTCGTCATCTCCTCGGTCATCCTTCCGCAGACAGGGGGCGTCGGGATAAGTTGAACGCGAATAAGTAGTCGCTTACAAGTCGCGTTTCCTGTGAGGTCGCCGATGAGCCGCCCACCTGGCCTGACACCCCGGAGGATCCCCCGGCAGGACCGCTCGCGCCGCACGGTCGAGCGCATCCTGGACGCCGCCGCTCGCGTTCTCGCCGAGCGCGGCTACGACGGCGCGTCCACCAACCGCATCGCCGAGGCCGCCGGCATCAGCAACGGATCGCTCTACCAGTACTTTCCGAACAAGGACGCCATCATGGTCGCGGTGGTGGACCGGTTCGCCGACCACCTCACCGAGCGGCTCGGCGCCCAGATCGACGCCGCGATGCACGAGCCGTGGCCGATCGCCGGACGCGCGCTGCTCGACGTCCAGATCCGGCTCTTCGAGGAGCACGCCGACCTGCTGCGCATCATCGTCGAGCAGATCCCGCGGCTCGGTCCGTTCGACAAGCTCGCGGGGCTGCAGCGGCGGCTGACCGACCTGGTCCGGGTCCAGTTGCTGCTGAACCGGTCCGAGTTCCGCGACGATCTGGACATCGACGCGACGCTGTGGATGCTGACCGAAATCGTCGGTTCGGTCTCGGTGCGGTACGTGCTCGACCGCCCGTCCGTGCCGCGCGAGCGCATCGTCGACGAGCTCGCCGACCTGGTCATCGGCTATCTCCGGGCCTGAAGGCCCGCGCTTGGCTCGCTGTTTGCACTCCCTTGGGTCTTTGGTACGGTCAGGTCCCAAATCGCCCCTAGATGGGGCCGAAAACAGCTATCAGTGTCCGCCGTCGTCCCGATGAGACGACGGCGGCGACGCCGAGTCCGCGCGCCGCGCGGAGCCGGGGAACCAGCGCGATCGACGTCCGGGCCGACGGCCCGCGGCGCGCTCGCAGGGGTGAATCGACGTTTCGTCCGATCGAGGAGACCGCGGAGACCGCGGAGACGTCGTAGGGCGGCTTCCATGCCCGAATCCGTCAGCTAACCCGGTAGGCGGCATGGAAGGAGAAGCCGTGATAGGTCGGCATATCAAGAACGTCTCCGCCCCGATGGCCGGTATGGCCCTCGCGGGCATCTTCGCCTGTTCCGTCGCGCTGGCGTCGACGGGCGGGGGCACGGACCCCGGGGGGCCGGGCGGCACGACGCTCTCGGCGAACCACACCGAGCAGAGCCAGCGACCCGCGGCCTCGGACGACCGCGAGGACGAGCGGGAGGAGCGCGAGGACGACGCGCCGCCGGTGCTGCCGTCCGACTGCGAGCCGGCGGAAGCGGCCGAGATCGAATACTCCAACGGGCGGATCCCCGACGAGGACCTGTGCCCCCTGCCGCAGGAGGACGAGTCGCTGCGCGCCGACGCGGCGGCGGCCTTCTACAAGCTGAACGCCGCGTACCACGAGGAGTTCGGCGAGGAGATGTGCGTCCGGAGCTCCTACCGCAGCTATGACCGGCAGGAGGAGCTGTACGAGAGCATGCCGGCGGGCATGGCCGCGGCGCCGGGCAACAGCAACCACGGCCTCGGCCTGGCCGCCGACCTGTGCGGCGGCGTCGAAGAGGAGGACACGCCCGAGTTCGAGTGGCTGGAGGACAACGCCGGGGAGTACGGCTGGATCCACCCCGACTGGGCCTACAGCAACCCGTACGAGCCCTGGCACTGGGAGTTCGACGTCGGCCAGAACTGACCGGACACCGCGCCGGAGGAGGCCCGGCCGCATCCGAAGCGGCCGGGCCTCTCGCGGATCGCGCCCGCTGATAGTAACGTTCTCACTTGAGGTGAACGCTACTCTCTGAGGTGGACATGGACGGGACGTGCCCGCGTGCGCCCCCGCGGGGTCCGCGCGGACCCCGGAGACCTAGTCCGCCTCCCGGGCGGGCGCGTCGTCGATCGTCCGCAGGTAACGCTCGACCAGGGCCAAGGCTTCGGTGTGGCCCGCGGTGAGTTCCATGGCGTCCTCCATCGCGAGCGCTCGGGAAACCGTCGAGATCAGCACGGTGAGAGCGAGCGGCGGCAATGTTTCGACGTCGATTCCGCGCGCCTTCAAATATCTGGTGAGCGCCTCCATTTGCAGTTCGCGCGCCCGCTCGGCATAACTGACGAGTTCGGCGCGGACCGCTTTGCGGTGGTTGGACAGCGCGATGAATTCCACGTTCAACCGCGTCCCCGCCGGATGGCTGTTGTAGGTCCACAGGGAGTGCAGCAGGCGGTCGGAGTCCAGAGCGCGTGCCTGCGCCTCCAGCTCCTGCTCGGAGCGCCTGCGGATCACGGCCAGGAAAAGGTCGTCCAAGGTGCGGAAGTAGTAGTGGACCAGCGCCGGGTTGACACCGGCCTCCCTCGCCACGCGCCGGACCCCCACGGCGGCATAACCCTCCTCCAGCATCAGCCGTTCGGCGATGTCCAGGAGCAGGAATCGCGTTTTCGAGGTCGCGCTGCCCATGCGGCGAGGCGAAGTCATATATCTATTCTCCTTGACGGCCCCGAACAGGGCTGTTAAACAGTCGTTTAGCGCGGTGTGCGGGGACCGTTGTGACGAGGCTTTCGCCTCAGCGTACGGCCCCGTCGAGGCCCGCAGGCGACGGCCGTCCATGCAGCGGCCGGGCCCGCGGCGACGAAAAGGACTGAACTCGAATGAAGCTGGAGAACCGCCTCAGCATCCCCGTGCCGGTCACGGAGGCGTGGAAAGTGCTGCTCGACATCGAGCGGATCGCGCCGTGCGTGCCCGGGGCGACCCTCACCGCACGCGACGGCGACCGGTACAGCGGCAAGATCAAGGTCAAGCTGGGGCCGATCGGCCTCAGCTACAACGGCACCGTCACGTTCGTCTCCCAGGACGAGGCGGCCGGGGTCGCCGTCCTGGAGGCCGCCGGCCGGGAGCTGCGCGGCAACGGCACCGCGAAGGCGGTCGTCACCTGCACGCTGGTGCCGTCCGGCGAGGCGACCGACGTCCTCGTGGAAACCGACCTCGCCATCACCGGCAGGCCGGCGCAGTTCGGGCGCGGCGCCCTCACGGAGGTGGCCGGCACGCTCATCGGCCAGTTCGCCGACAACCTCGCCGACGAGCTGACCGCCGGTGCCCCGTCCGACGGCGGTACCGGCCCGGCAGAGGGGACCGGCCCGGCGGAGGGGAGCGGAACCGAGCCCGCTCGGGCGTCCGGCCCGGCCGAGACGCCGGTGCCGTCCCGTCCGGCCGCCCCGCCGGTCGACCTGCTCGGTGCCGCGGGCGGCGGAACCCTCAAGCGCGTCGCGCCCGTGGCGGCCGGGACGCTGCTGCTGCTGAGCGTGCTCGTCGCCCGGCGCGTGCGCGGACGGCGCGCGTCCCGGTCCGCCCGCTGAGCCCTCGATACGGCCAGAATCCACACGAGTCCGGAGGTGCAGCCCGTGACGACCGGCGGCGAGATCTACTGGGACCCCTACGACGCGAAACTCGCTCAGAACCCCTACCCGATGTACGAGCGGCTCCGCGAAGAGGAACCGCTCTACTACAACGAGAAGCACGACTTCTACGCGGTCAGCCGGTTCGCCGACTGCGAGCGCGGCCTGCCCGACTGGCGGAGGTTCTCCTCGTCCCGCGGCGACATCCTGGAGATCATCCAGTCGGGCCTGGAGATCCCGTCGGGCACCCTGATCTTCGAAGACCCGCCCGTCCACGACATCCACCGCCGCCTGCTCTCCCGCGTCTTCACGCCGCGGCGCATCGGCATGCTCGAACCCAAGGTGCGGCGCTTCTGCACCGCCGTCCTCGACCCGCTCGTCGGCACCGACCGCTTCGACCTCATCGAGGCGGTCGGCGCCGAGATGCCGATGCGCGTCATCGGCATGCTCCTCGGCATCCCCGAGGCCGACCAGCCCGCCATCCGCGACATGACCGACGACGCCCTGCGCACCGAAGACGGCGGGCAGATGAACCTCCAGGGGGGCGCGACCCTCACCAACGACGCGTTCGGCGAGTACATCGACTGGCGCAAGGACCACCCGTCCGACGACCTCATGACCGACCTGCTCAACGCCGAGTTCGAGGACGAGCACGGAAAGGTCCGCACGCTCACCCGCGACGAGGTCCTCACCTACGTCAGCGTCGTCGCGGGCGCCGGGAACGAGACGACGGGACGGCTCATCGGCTGGATCGGCGCGGTGCTCTCGCACCATCCCGACCAGCGCCGCGAGCTCGCGGGCGACCCGTCCCTGATCCCGAACGCGATCGAGGAACTGCTGCGCTACGAGCCGACCGGGCATTCCATCGCCCGGTACGTCAACGAGGACACGGACTTCCACGGCCGGACCGTCCCGGCGGGCAGCGCCCTGCTGTTCATCATCGGCTCGGCCAACCGCGACCACCGGCGGCACGCCGACCCCGACCGCTTCGACATCCACCGCGACCTCGGCCAGCAGCTCACCTTCGGGCTCGGCGGCCACTACTGCCTGGGCGCGGCGCTCGCCCGCCTGGAGGGGCGGGTCGCGATGGAGGAGATCCTCAAGCGCTGGCCGGTCTGGGACGTCGACTGGGACGGCGCGAAGCTCGGGCAGACCTCGACCGTCCGGGGCTGGGAGACCCTCCCGCTCGTCGTCGGCTGAGCGGGGAACCGCGACGGGACGCGCGGCGGACGCACGGGCGTCCGCCGACTGCGTTCAGGGGGCGCGGTCCCGGACGGGCGGCGCGGGCGGCACACCGTAGACCGTCAGCCAGATCGTCCGGGCGAGCGTGCGCGCCATCCGCGCGTCGCCGCCGCCTTCGTCGTGGTGGCAGTGCGCCGAGATCGTCCGCTCCACCGTCCAGATCAGCACCTGGGCGGTGGACGCGGCGTCCATCTCCGGATCGACGGTCCCCGCCCGCAGCTCGGCGTCGAGCCGCGCCTGCACGACCTCGGTGAAGCCCCGCATCCGCTGCCGCCAGAAGGCCGCGACGTCCGGGTCGTACCCGGAGACCTCGCCGAGGGCCCGCAGCACCCGCCGGTGCTCGCGGTACGCGGCGATCATCTGCCGCATGGCGTGCGCGACGCCGTCCACCCCGTCGGCGTGATCCGCCCGCCACCAGATGACGGCCTCGCCGAACAGCGCCTCGACCGCCTCCTCGGCGAGCGCGATCAGCAGCCGGCTCTTGTCCGGGAAGTGCAGGTAGAAGGTGGACCGTGCCACCTGCGCGCGCTCGGCGATGCGCTGCACGGGCAGTTCGGTGTACGGCGTGCCGTCGGCCATCATCTCCGCGGTCGTGCGCAGCACCCGGCGCCGGACGTCCTCGCGCCGCTCCCGGACTTTCCTGCGCGGCTGCGTGGTGGAGGCCATGGGGGCAGGGTACCTCCGTCGGCCGTTGTCGGACAGTGTGTCGACACTCTGCTTGACAGCGTCCGGAGACCGAATCACACTCGGTCCACGGCTCGCCAGCGAGGGCCGGACGTCACGGGGGCTCAGCCGAGGAGGCTCAACGTGGTACGTCGACACACCGCCGCCCGTCACACCGCCCGCCGCACCGCCGCCGCAGTCGTGCTCGCGGCCGGCGCGCTCGTCCCGCTCACGGCCCTCCCGGCCGCCGGAGCACCGGCCGCACCGGCCGCCGAAGACGCCGATTCATGGATCCCGCGCACCGACATCGAGCGCTCCGACCTCACGCAGGTGCCCGGCAAGCTCGCCGAACCGTCCGACGACGGGCCGCACCCCGGATCCACCACGGAGTGGTGGTACTCGCACGTGATGGACCCCGCGACGGGCCGCACCTTCATCGCGATGCTGTTCACCGAGCCGATCCCGACCGGGCTGATCTTCTGGTACCCCGAGGACGGGCCGAAGACGGTCCTGCCGGAGCCCGTCGCGAAGGTGACCGCGACCGAAGGTCCCGTGGTGGAGAGCAGCGCGGGCAGCCTGAAGTGGGACGCCGGACGCGGCGCCTACCACCTGCGCTGGCACGGGCTGTTCGCCGAAGCCGACATCTGGTTCGACAACGCGCTCCCCGGAGTGACGGGAGGACCGATCCGCTACGACGGCCAGACCATGTACTGGACCGCGCCCGTCGCCACGAGCCGCGTGAACGGCTGGCTCCGGCCGCCCGGCGCGTCCGAGCGCGTCGACGTGACCGGATGGCGCGGCTACCACGACCACAACTGGGGCCGGTTCAACGTCGCCGACCAGCGCTACTCCGGATGGGAGTGGGGCGTCTCCCACGAACCGGACGGCACGGCCACGCTGCTCGGCGGCGTCGTGAAGGGCGACGGCACCTGGCAGGGCGTCGTGGGACGCGTGACCCCCGAGGAGACCTTCGGGTGCATGACGTCGATCGAACTGTCGGACTGGCGGACGTCCGGCCTGTTCTCCTACCCGCGGACCACCAGGCTGACCTGCCCGTCCTCGCTGCTCGCGACGCCCGAGGGGCTGCGGGGCGAGCGGCCCGGCATCGACACGAGCTTCCACGTGGTGGACCCGTTCATCCTCGACTTCGGGCTGCTCGCCCTGCCCGAGTCGCTCGGCCGCACCGTCCCCGGCTCGCTCGGCCTCATCGAGCACATCCGCACCCTCAAGGCCCGGCTGCCGCAGTCCTGACCGCGTCCCGACCGGACGGGCTCACCCCCACTTCGAGGAGACACCATGAGCAGGCCGCACGGGCACCCCACCGGCGACGACCCCGCGACGAACCCATCCGGCCCGCACGCCATCGCGCGGCGGCGCGTCCTGTACGGCACGGCCGCCGCGGGCGCGGGCGTCCTGCTGCCCGGCGCGTCCGCCCGCGCGGCGGCGGGCCGCCGGAGCGGACGGACCGTCGCCGTGCTGGGCGGCGGCATGGCCGGGCTGGCCGCCGCCCACGAGCTGGCCGAACGCGGATTCGCCGTCACCGTCTTCGAGCGCAAGGCCCTGGGCGGCAAGTCGCGGAGCATCCCGGTGGAAGGCACCGGCGCGGACGGCCGCCGCGACCTGCCGGGCGAGCACGGGTTCCGCTTCTTCCCCGGCTTCTACCGCAACGTGCCGGACACGATGCGCCGCATCCCGTTCGCGGGCAACGCCAACGGCGTCCACGACAACCTGCTCCCGCTCACCTCGACGCGGATCTCCCGCAACGGCGGCCGGTCCGACATCATCGTGCCCGAATTGACGGCGCCCGACGGCCTCGACCTCGACGTGCTGACCGAGACGGTGACCGGCCTGATCGAGCAGGCCGCCGCCATCCCCGCGTCCGAGCTCGCCCTGTTCGTCAACCGCTTCATCGTCTACCTGACCAGCAGCGACGAGCGGCGGTTCGGCGAGTGGGAGAACGTCCCGTGGTGGGAGTACGTGCGCGCCGAGGGCACGTCCGCGGACTACCGCGCGATCGTGGCGCGGTTCCTGACGCGCGGGCTGGTGGCCGTCAAGGAGCGGATCGCCAGCACCCGGACGGTCGGCGCGATGGGCGAGGCGTTCCTGCTGTCGGGGCTCGGCCTCGGCGCCGACGGCGGCCTCGCCCGGATGCTGAACGCGCCCACCAACGAGGCGTGGATCGACCCGTGGGTGCGGTACCTGCGCGGACGCGGCGTGCGGTTCGAGGTCGGGCAGACCGTCGAGGCGCTGGAGACGGGCGGCGGCCGCGTCCGCTCCGTCCGGCTCGCGGACGCGGCGGGCGGCCGCCGCACCGCCGCCGCGGACTGGTTCGTCTGCGCGATGCCCGTCGACCGGGCCAAGCTGCTCCTGTCCCCGGCCGTCCTCGCCCTCGCCCCGGAACTGGAGTCGCTGCACGAGCTGCGCACCGAGTGGATGAACGGCCTCCAGTACTTCCTGCGCCGCACCCCCGGCGGCATGGGCCAGGAGATCAACTACATGGACTCGCCGTGGCAGCTCACCGCGGTCCTGCAGAGCAAGATCTGGGATCGCGACCTCCCCCCGCGACTACGGCGACGGCGCCGTCGCGACTGCCTCTCCCTGGACATCTCCGACTGGGACACCCCGGGAATTGTGTACGGGAAACCCGCCAAGAAATGCACGCGGGCCGAGATCGCCAAGGAGTGCTGGGCGCAGATGAAGGACCACCTGGAGGACACCGGCCGGTCCGTCCTGCCCGACGACCTGCTGCACTCCTGGGTCCTCGACCCCGCCATCACCTGGAGCCCACCCGCCGCGGGCAACGTCAACGACGAGCCGCTCATGGTGAACACCGTCGGGAGCTGGGCGAACCGGCCGGAGGCCCGCACCGCGATCCCGAACCTGTTCATGGCGGGCGACTACGTACGGACGAACATCGACCTGGCCACGATGGAGGGCGCCAACGAGTCCGGGCGCGCCGCGGCCAACGCCCTGCTGGACGCGGCCGACTCCCCGGCGGAGCGGGTCGAGACGTGGCGGCTCTACCGGCCGCCCGAACTGGACGGCCTCAAGGAGCTCGACGCCCGGCGCTTCCGCGCCGGCCGCCCCAACCTCTTCGACACGATGTGAAGGAGGCGCACCCGATGCGGTGCAGCGGGCCCGGTTCTGCCGGGTGACGTCGATGAACTCGTGGAGTGCACCTTCTCGTTCACGCCGCCTGCTAGTTTTTATACTGAATACAATAATCAGGAGACGGTCGCGCGCGGCCGGAAGTAGGGCAGGTACAGGGCGTCCCCCGTCTTGTGGAACTCGACCTCCACGGGAAGGTCCGGGGTGATGGCTTCGGGGGCGATGCCGATGAGGTTCGTCATCATCTGGTAGCCCTCGTCGAGGTCGACGATCGCCGGGGCGTACGGCACCTCGAACGCGGGGGTGACCGGACGGTGCACGACGGTCCAGCTGTAGAGCGTCCCGGTACCGGCGCCGCGTTCCCAGGCGAGGTCCCGCCCCAGGCAGTCGCGGCAGACCTCCGCCGCCGGGAACTGCGCATTCCGGCAGGCCCGGCAGCGCTGGAAGCGGAGTTCCCCGGCCGCGCAGCCGTCCCAGAACGGGCGGGTGAGCGGGCCTGGACGGGCGTGCGGCAGCTCTGCATGCTGGGGGACGAGCGGTACGGACGGGGTGGTCATGCGGGCTCCTTTCCCAGGATCGCGATGCTGTTGAACAGCGCTCCGGCCCCGCCGCCGCTGCAGAGCGCGACTTCGGCGCCCGGCACCTGCAGCGGCCCGGCCTCGCCGCGGAGCTGCTGCACTCCGCGGATCACGCGCTGGAACAGCTGGGGCGCGGCACCGGCGTGGCTGAAGGACATCAGGCCGCCGTCGGTCGTGACCGGGTGGCTGCCGTCGATGCCGATGCGGCCGTCCTCGACGAACGGGCCGCCCTCGCCCGGCTCGCAGAAGCCGAAGGCTTCCAGCTGGCGGATGATCTCGAAGGAGAACGGGTCGTAGAGTTCGAGCACGTCGACGTCGTCGCGGGTGATGCCCGCGCGGCGGAACGCGAGATCGGCCGCCCGCGCGCCGACCCGGCCGTTCACCGGCCCGCCGCGCCGTCCGCCGAGGTCCCAGGCGGGCGGATACCGGTAGGAGGGGCCGAAGTGGTCCGACCCCGAGCCGAGCAGGTAGATCGGGGTGCCCGCGACGTCGGCGAGCCGGTCGGCGGAGGCGATGACGAGCGCGCATCCGCCTTCGGACGTCATGGAGCAGTCGAGCAGATGGAACGGGTCGGCGACCATCCGCGAGGCCAGGACGTCGGCGGGCTTGAACGGGCCCCGGCCGTGGTAGCAGGCGTCCGGGTTGCGATGGCCGTTGTTGCGGATCGTCGCGGCGACCGTCGCCAGCTGCTCGGGGGTGGTGCCGTAGGTGATCATGTGGCGCCGGGCGACGAGGGCGAACTCGGCGGCGGTGAACAGTCCCCAGGGCGCGACGAACTCGTTCTCGGGACGCGTCCACGGGGCGGTCGAGGCGTGGTCGAGGTAGCGCCCGCGGCGGCCGCGACGAGCAGGACGACGTCGGCCTCGCCCGCCTCGACGGCGTGCACCGCCTCCGGAACGGCCGCGGTCCCGAACTGCCGCCCCTGCCAGGCGGGGCCGAGGGACAGGTCGTAGATCAGGCCCGCGCAGTCGGGCTCGGCGTTCACCCCGTCGACGTCCGCGGGGGCGAGGCCGGCGTCGGCGAGCGCGCCCAGGGCGGCTTCGATGGCCAGCGCATGACTGGTCGCGCCCTCCAGTCTCCGGGCCTGTGCCGTGTTGTGGACCCCGACGATCGCGGCGCGGGAGGGGCTCATCACAGTGATCCTTTCACCGGAATTTGGGACTAGTAGACCGAGTTGCGGACGCTCCGTCAATGGTGCCGACGGGTGAGAGACTCCCGACTTGGATGGATATATGACTCAATACTCCATCAGTGGTCCGGCCGCCCGCGCTCTTGACTGAGACTAATAGTTCTGGTTGTACTGGTGAGGCGCGTCACAAAATCGAGGGGCTCCGGAAGCCTTCGTCCCCTGGAGAGGAGCCGGCGATGAGTCTGGACGGTGGCGTCGGCCTGCGGGCCGGCCTGCGCCTGAAGAGCCAGGTCTGCACCACGGAGGTGATCGTCGTCCGCGCCGGGGCGGGCGAGGTCCGGTTGCTGTGCGGCGGCGTTCCGATGGTCGCGCGCGACGCGGAGAGCACGGGCGGGCCCGCGGCCGTGCCCGGCAAGACCGGCGGGTCCGTGCTCGGCAAGCGCTACACGCACCCCGCCGACGAGACGCTCGAGATCCTCGTGACGGCCGCGGGGGAGGGCACGCTCGGCGACGGCGACACCGACCTGGTGCTCAAGGAGGCCAGGCCGCTGCCCGCGAGCGACTGAGACGGCGACGGCACAACGACGCACGGAGGCCAGAGTGCACAAGGACGATCTCATCCTGATCAGTGTCGACGACCACATCGCCGAGCCTGCGGACATGTTCGAGGCGCACGTGCCACCGCGCTACAGGGACCGGGCGCCGCGGGTGGTCATCGAGCCCGGCGGCGTCCAGCAGTGGTACTACGGTGACCTGCGGGGACGGAACATGGGGCTGAACGCCGTCGCGGGCAAGCCCCGGGAGATGTACAACATCGACGCGTCCAGCTACGACGAGATGCGTCCCGGCTGCTTCAACGTGGACGAGCGCGTCCGGGACATGAACGCGGGCGGGCAGCTCGCCGGCCTGAACTTCCCGAACTGGACGGGCTTCTCGGGGCAGGTGCTCAACCAGGGCCCGGACCGCGACGTCAACCTGATGATGATCAAGGCGTACAACGACTGGCACGTCGACGAGTGGTGCGGCGCCCACCCCGGACGCTTCATCCCGTGCGGCATCCTGCCGCTGTTCGACGTCGCGGAGGCGGCGAAGGAGATCAGGCGGCTGGCGGACAAGGGCTGCCACGCGGTGACGTTCTCGGAGAACCCCGAGGGCCTGAACATGCCCAGCATCCACACCGACCACTGGTACCCGCTGTTCGAGGCCGCGTCCGACAACGGCACCGTCCTGTGCTGCCACATCGGCTCGGCGTCCCGCAGTTCCGGCGCGCTGACCTCGTCGGACGCGCCGCCGAGCGTCGCGATGACCACGTCGTCGATGATGAGCATGCTGACGCTCACCGAACTCGTCTGGGCCGAGTTCTGGGGCCGGTTCCCCGACCTGAAGTTCTCCATCACCGAAGGCGACATCGGCTGGATCCCGTACTTCCTGTGGCGGTCGGAGCACGTCCTCGACCGTCACTCGGGCTGGACGAACGCGACGTTCCCCGACGGCTACTCCGGTCCGGCCGACGTTTTCGGCAAGCACCTGTACACGTGCTTCATCAGCGACAAGATCGGCGTCAAGCTGATGGAGCACTTCAACGCGGACCACGTTTTCTGGGAATCGGACTACCCGCACTCCGACTCCAACTGGCCCTTCGCCCCCGAGGACGTCATCGAGACCATGGGCCACCTGCCCGACGACGTGATCAACAAGATCACCCACGAGAACGCGATGCGGGCCTACTCGTTCGATCCGTTCCGGCACGTGCCGAAGGAACGGGCCACCGCGGGACGGCTCCGCGAGCAGGCCGCCGACGTCGACGTCGTCACCCACGTCGGCCGGAAGGCGTCCGAACGGGACCGCGAGGCGTGGGCCCGGATGACCCGCTTCGGGCAGGCGCGCACGGCACAGGCCGCCGATGCCGAGTAACGGCGGCGCGGCGGGCACGGGACGGCGCCGCCCGTTCGGCGGCCTCCGCGTGATCGAAGCGTCGGCGGGGATCGCCGCGTCCTACTGCGGCAAGATGTTCGCCGACGCGGGCGCCGACGTCGTCAAGATCGAGCCGCCCGGCGGGGACCCGATGCGCCGCTGGAGCGCGTCCGGCGCGGACGTCCCGCCGGACGGGCACGGGCCGCTGTTCGGCTACCTCAACGCGGGCAAACGCTCGACGGTCGCCGAGTCGCCCGCCGCCGACCTGCTCGGCGGCGCGGACCTGCTCGTCTCGGACGGGGAACGGCCCGGCTGGGGAGCACGCGAACTGCACGCGCTCCTGCCCGACGGCTCGTCCACCGTCGTCCTGTCGATCCGGCCGCTCGGACTGGACGGCCCGTACGTCGCGGACGGCACGGCGGTCAACGAGTTCGTGCTGCAGGCGATGTGCGGGTCGATCGGCGGGCGCGGCTGGCCGGACGAGACGCCCCTGCAGGCGGGCGGGCGGATCGGCGAGTGGGTCGGCGGCGTCTACGGCGCCGTATCGGCGGCGCCGCGTCGCTGCGCCGCGCCGCCCGCACCGGGCACGGCGACCTCATCGACCTCTCGGTGTTCGAGGCGATGATCGTCACGATGGGCGGCCTGGGCGCGGTCACCGCCAGCGTGCTGGGCGACGACCGCGCGATCGCCGGACGCACGCTCGAACTGCCCTCGATCGTCCCCACGGCCGACGGCCTGGTCGGATTCTGCACGATCACCGCCCTGCAGTTCTCCGACTTCCTGGTGATGATCGGACGCCCCGACCTCGCCGACGACGCCGACCTCGCCTCGTTCGCCGGACGGCTCCGGCGCCGCGATGAGTTCCTGGAGATCGTGCACCGCTGGGCCGCGGACCGGACGACCGAGGAGATCGTCGAACTCGCCGCGGCGATGCGGATACCGGTCGCCCCGATCGGCACCCCCGGCACGGTCACCGGCATCGACCACTTCCGCGAACGGGGCGTGTTCGTCCCGAACGGCGCCGGTGTGCCGCAGCCCCGGCCGCCGTACCGCGGCGACGCCCTGGAGACCGCCGCACCCGGACGCGTCCCCGCGCTCGGCGAACACGACGGACGGCCGAACCGGAACCCTCGCCCGGCACGGGGCAAGGAGACCGGGGCGCCGGGCCGTCCGCTGGAGGGCGTCCGGATCGTCGACTTCACGGCGTTCTGGGCGGGGCCCACCGCGACGTACACCCTCGCCGCGCTGGGCGCCGACGTCATCAAGGTCGAGGGCCTGCGGCGTCCCGACGGCATGCGCTTCTCCGGCGGCCGTCCGCCGACCTGGGAGCGCTGGTGGGAGTGGGGCCCGGTCTTCCTGGCGTGCAACGGCGGGAAGCGGGGCCTGACGCTGGAGCTGAGCGAACCCGAGGCCAGGGACATCGCGCTGCGTCTCGTCGCCACCGCCGACCTCGTCGTGGAGAACTTCTCACCACGGGTGATGGGCAACCTCGGCCTGGACTGGGCCGCGTCCGGGCCGCCAACCCCCGTGCCGTGATGGTGCGGATGCCCGCGTTCGGACTGGACGGGCGTGGCGCGACCGCGTCGGCTTCGCCCAGACCATGGAGCAGGCCAGCGGCATGGCCTGGATGACCGGGCACGCCGACGGGCCCCCGCTGATCCCGCGCGGGGTGTGCGACCCGATCGCCGGCCTGCACGCCGCGTTCGCGGCGCTCGCCGCGCTGGAGGTCCGCGACGCGACCGGCCGCGGCATGCAGGTGGAGGCCACCATGGTCGAGGCCGCACTGAACGTGGCCGCCGAAGCCGTCCTCGAAGCGGCGCACGGCACCGAACCGCGCCGCGACGGCAACCGCGGCCCGGGCGCCGCACCGCAGGGCGTCTATCCGTGCGCGGGCGACGACCGCTGGGTCGCCCTCGCCGTCCAGGACGACGCCGCGTGGAAGGGCCTGGCCGGCCTGCTCGGACGCGAGGACCTGACCGGCCGCGCCGACCTGACCACCGAAGCCGGACGGCGGGCCGCCGCCGACGAACTCGACGCGCTGATCGAAGCCTGGACCGTCGGCCGCGAACCGGACGAGGCGGTCTCCCTGCTGCGGTCGGCCGGTGCGGCGGCGGCCCGCGTCGCCGCCGCCGACGAACTGCTCGACGACCCGCACCTGTCCGCGCGCGGGTTCTGGCAACGGATCGTCCACCCGGTGGCGGGCGAGTACCTCGCCCCCGGCCTGCCGTTCCGCTCGGCGGGCGCCGATGCGCGGGTGTCGCCGCCCCCCACGCTGGGCGAGCACAACCGCGAGATCCTCACCGGCCTCCTCGGGCTCACCCCCGGCGAGATCGACGGACTTGCGGCGCGACAGGTGATCGGGACGCGCCCCGCGGGGCTCTGAAAGGAGAACGATGCAGGCCGTCACGCTCTGCGTCCCCCCACGCCGGGGCGAACTGTGCATGCCGGTGCGGTTCGACCTCACCGCCGAGCACACGCTCGTGGAACTGACCTCCCGGCACCTGGTGACGCGGGTGGAGACGGACGAGGACAAGGGCTGCACGGTCGTCTGGGTCGGCATCACCGACCCGGCGACCTCCCGGCCGGTGCACGTTCGCTTCAGCGTGCTGCCGTCCGACGCGGACCCCGCGGACCGTCCCGAGCTCACCCCGCGCAGCCGGGAACTCGGGGAGGTCCGGCTGGACGGCCGGCGTTCGCGCGTCTACGGGACGTACCTCGGTGTGGTGTCCGACGAGAACTGACCCGCCCCGCCGCGACGGCGGGGCGGGACCCGGCGTGAACGTCCGGCCACCGGTTCTAGGCTCGTGCACATGACTGACGATCCCGGCGGCGCTTCCGCCGAGCCCGGCGAGGCGCTCCCGGCGACCGCCTACGCCGTCCTCGGCATCCTCTCGGTCAACGACGAGGAACTGACACCGAGCGAGATCAAGGTCCGCGCCGACTTCGCGTTCCAGCACTTCTACTGGTCGCCCGCCGTGAGCCACATCCGGCGCGAACTGCGCCGCCTGCTGGACATGGGGCTGGTGGAGGAACGCGAGATCGCCATCGGTCAGGTGCGCCGGTCGCAGGTCTACCAGACGACGGCGGAAGGCGAGCGCGTCCTCACCCGGTGGGTGTCGACGAGCCCGCCCGAAGAGACGGTCGTCGTGAAGAACTCGGTGCTGCTGCGCGTCTACCTCGGCGACAAGGCGCCGATGGACACCGTGCTCGCCGTCATCGACGCGCGGCTGAAGGAGGTCGAAGAGGCGATCGACGACGTCCACTGGGGCCGTCGGCGCGGGGCGGAGCTCGGGCTCGACCAGGAGGCCGCGCTGCGCTTTCCCCGCGCGGTCAGCGAATACAAGCTGCGTTCGCTGTACTTCGAGCAGGGCAATCTGCGCCAGTTGCGCGACACCGTCGTCGGCTTCGACACCGAGGGCTTCAAGCACGACGACAGGCTCGCCCGCGGCCCGGTCCGCCGCCGGCGCAGGAGCGGCGAGGCGCCCGACCGAGAGCCATGACGGACGGCCGGAGGCGGCCGGTGTCAGCGGCCGTCGAGGACGAGCCGCGTGACCTCTTCGCCCGCTGGGACGTCCGGTGGACGACGATCACGGTCCGTCGGTCGTCCGCTCGGAACGACACCGTCTACGGCCTGTCGGGCTACCTCTCCGGCGACGCCGACCGGGCCCGGGCCCGCTTCGAGGAGTTTCTCGAAACCAAGGCCGTCCTCGGCTACGGCGACTGACCTGCCTGGATGCCGCCCGTCCCCGGGCGGCATCCAGGCCCTGCTTCACGTCATAGCCGGACGGGAAGGTTCACCAAGCCGCGGACGATCGACCCCTCCCGGTGGCGGCGCAGCTCGGTCGGCGGGACGGCGAGCGCGAGGCCGGGGAACCGGGCCAGCAGCGCGCCGATCGCGACCTGGCCTTCGAGGCGGGCGAGCGGCGCGCCCAGGCAGAAGTGCACACCGTGCCCGAACGCGACGTGCCGGTTCGGTGTGCGGGCGACGTCCAGCTTGCCGGGGTCGTCGAAGACGGCGGGGTCGTGACCGGCCGCGCCCAGCGAGACGTGCACCCAGGCGCCGCGCGGGACGCGCACCCCGGCGATCTCCATGTCCTCCAGCGCGATGCGCTGGCTCGCGCGCTCGATCGGCCCGTCGAAGCGCAGCAGCTCCTCCACGGCGGCGGGGAGCAGGTCGGGCCGGGACCGCAGGAGTTCGAGCTGGTCGGGTGCCCGCAGCAGGGCCAGGACACCGTTGCCGATGAGGTTGACGGTCGTGTCGTGGCCCGCGATGAGCAGCAGCGCGATCGTGTTCAGCAGTTCGGGGTCGGTGAGCGCGGCGTCCCCGTCGCGGGCCTGGACCATGGCGCTGATCAGGTCGTCCCGCGGATCGGCGCGGCGCTCGGCGACGACCCCCGCGAGGTAGCCGGTGAACAGGCCGGCGACCTCGCGGCGCCGTTCGAGGGCCGCGGCGGTGGCGGCGGGCGCGGTCATCACGGTCGTCCAGGCACGGAAGTCGGCGCGGTCCTCCGGCGGGACGCCGAGCAGTTCGCAGATGACCTGGATCGGCAGCGGGACGGCGAACGACTCCAACAGGTCGACGGTGCCGGACAGGCCGTCCAGGAGATCGTCGGTGAGCTGCTCGACGCGGGGGCGCAGCGCCTCCACCCGTCGCGGGGTGAACGCTTGGCGACCAGCCCGCGCAGCCGGGTGTGGTCGGGCGGGTCCATCCCCAGCATGGTGCCGCCGAAGTACGGCGCGGGGTCGACGGGCACGGAGCTGTGCGCGGTGTCCTTCGACAGCCGCGGGTCGTTCAGCGCGGCGTGCCCGTGCTCGTGGTCGACGATCAGGAACGCCTCGGCGCCCGGCGGGAAGTCGATGCGGTGCACCGGCCCTTCGGCGCGCAATTTCGCGTACCGGGCGTACGGGTCGCGGGCGAACTCCTCGGAAAGCAGGAAGTCCATCGGCAGCGCGTCGGCGGCCATCAGCGGATCCTCCCGACCCCGCCGAGGAAGCCGGTCCTGCTCATGTCCGGTTCGAAGAACCCGGCGTCCGGCCGCCAGTCGCTCACCGGGACGAGACCGGGCGGAAGCACTTCGGTGCCCTCGAAGAACCCGAGGAGTTCCTCGCGTGTGCGCGGGATGATGTCGCCGGCGCCCGTCCGCCCGTACTGGTCGCGGACGTCGCCTTCCTTGTCGGCGTCCCGTTCTCCCAGGAAACCGTGCGAGATGACCAGGTGGCTGCCGGGGGCCAGCGGTTCGCGCAGCCGCGCGACGAGCTCGGCGGGGCGCGCGCGTCCGGGACGAAATGCAGGATGGCGAGCATCAGCACGGCGATGGGTTCGGAGAAGTCGAACCGTTCGCGTACCTCCGGGTGGTCCATGATGCCGTCCGGGTCGAGCACGTCCGCCTGGAGCACGGTGGTGCGCGAGCCGTCGGCCAGCAGCGCCCGCCCGTGCACGAGCACGATCGGGTCGTTGTCGACGTAGACGACGCGCGCGTCGGGCGCCACTCGCTGCGCGACCTGGTGCGTGTTCTCCCGGGTGGGCAGCCCGGAACCGATGTCGAGGAATTGCCGCACCCCGCGTTCGGCCAGCATGGCGACCGTCCGGGAGAGGAACTCACGGTTGGCGCGGGTGAATTCCAGGACGTACGGCATCGCTTCGAGCACCCGGTCGGCGGCCTCCCGGTCGGAGGCGTAATTGTCCTTGCCGCCCAGGTAGTAGTCGTACATTCGCGCGACGCTGGGGACGTTCGGATCGATCCCCAGTTCAGCGAGTTGCTCGTCCAATTCCATTCCCGGCCTCCTACCGTGGCTCACCGGCATTCATCGTAGGGCCTCGACTCGCTCCGGACTTGATCTTTCGCATCGCGGCGGCCGGGCGGGCGTAACGGGGACCGGAGGGAAGCAGGTGGCGGTGGACGAGCCGGTGCCAGCGGCGCTGGCGGTAGCGGTAGATCCCCGATGCCGCGAGGGCGACGAGACCGGTGAGGGGACCGGCGTCGATGTCGACGGTGTCGCTGTAGGTGCACGAATGGTCACCGGACGGCTCGACGTGCAAAGTGTGGTTCCAGGCCCGCAGAAAACCGCCGTGCTCGCGCGAACGCAATGTGCGGGCGTCCTGGTCGACCTCGACCACGTGGATGGTGTGGCGCGACAGCGGGATCAGATGGAACAGCATGAGCCATCCGGTTCCGCACTCGTCCTCTCGAATCGGGTCGGTACGGCCGAACAATGCGGGAAAGCCGAAAAGCCCCCGCGTGACATAGAGAAACGAGGCGGGATGCTGCATCGCCCGCCAGACGCGGTCGGCGGTCGTGGGCAGTTCGGTCCGGACATGGACGGTCTTCATGGCGTCTCCAAGCTGCGGGTTAGGGTTGCCCGACCACGATTGTGGGCGGCCGTCGGGTGCCCCGGCTACTCGCTTTTCAGGAGGTTGCGCCAGTGCCGGACAAACGGCTTCGGCCCAGGAAACGACCAGGTCAGCAGCGGGCCGTCGAGACGCGGCAGCGGCTGCTGGACGCGGCTGCTCGCGTTTTCTCCGAACACGGTTACCGCGCGGGCACGACCAACCGCATCGCCGAGGCCGCCGGGCACTCGATCGGGTCGCTGTACCAGTACTTCCCCAACAAGGACGCCATTCTGGTGGAGCTGTCGGCCGCCCACGCCCGGTCCGGGGTCGCCGCCGTCGACCGGCTCCTGGACGGCGGGGCGCTCCCGGACCTCCTGGACGACAAGATCCGGTTGTTCGTTCGCGCGGCCATCGACAACCACCGCGACGACCCGTCCCTGCACCGCGTGCTGTTCGAGGAAGCGCCGCGTCCGCCCGAACTGCTGGACTTCCTCCACGCGTCGCAACTGCGCGCCGTCGCGGCCGCCGAGGCGCTGCTGGACGCCGACCCGCGGGTCACGGTGGCCGACGTCCCCATGGCGGCGCGCCTGGTGGTGACGTCCATCGAGTCCCAGGTCCACCGCTTCACCGCCGACACCGACCTGGAGAACGTCGACGCGTTCGAGAACGAACTGGTCGCCATGCTCGTGCGCTACCTGACCCCGATGTGAGATGGTGAGACGAAATTAGTATGTTCGTCTCACGGAGGTCGGCATGACCGCTCTCGACGATCGTCTCCGCGCCGCGGGCGCGATTCCGGGATCAGAGTCGCTCACCTGGCGGTACGCGGGCGACTGGCGCGGCGCGCTGCTCAGCCGCGCCACGCTGCTGCTGCAGGTCGCCCACCCGGTGGTCGGGGCGGGGGTCGGCCAGCACTCCGGGTTCCTTGAGGACCGGTGGGGACGGCTCACGCGCACCCTCGAATCGACGTTCGACTTCCTCGGGTACCGGGGGCCGCAACGGGGCCGCGCGGAGGCGGCGCGGCTCCGCGAACTGCACAAGGACATCAAGGGAGTGGACGACCAGGGGCGCCGCTACCACGCGCTCAACCCGGAGGCGTACCTGTGGGTCCACGCCACGCTCTTCCACGGCATGGTGCACACCCAGCGGCTGTTCGGCCGTCCGATCCCGCCGGTCAGGGAGAAGGTCCTGTTCGGTGAATGGCGGGATCTGGCATTGGCCCTCGGCATCACCGAGCGCCACATTCCCGCCGACCCCGCGGCCTTCCGGGAGTACTTCGACGCCATGGTCCAAGACCGCCTGGAGTACAACGACACCGTCCGGCTGCTCATCGACCTCGACAAGCGGCCGCTTCCGCCACCGCCGGCCTGGCGCCTGCCGGACCCGGCCTGGTCCGGGATCGCGGTGCCGACGACCGCCGTGCTGCGCAAGGCCGGCATCGGCGCCCTGCCGCCCGTCCTGCGCGAGCGGTTCGGGCTGCCGTGGTCGGCCGCCGACGAGCGCCGGTTCCGCCGGGCCGCCGCCGCGCTGCGGACGGCCGACCGGGGGATGGCCGGGCCGCTGCGGTACTCGCCGGTCGCCGCCCGCGCGCTGCTGCGCGCCCCGCCTCGGGCGGTAGGCTCGGCGCGGCATGAAGGACGAGGAAGACGCCGCCGGACCGGCCGCCGCGCACACCGAAGAGGCGGTGCTGGGCGGGCTGCTCGCCGAGCCGTCCGGCGCCGCTTCCGGCCCCCAGGCGGACCGGATCCTCGACGCCGCCCTCGAACTGTTCACGACGTTCGGACTGCGCCGCACCACGATGGACGACGTCGCCCGCACGTCCGGGCTCGGCCGCGCCACCGTCTACCGCCGGTTCCCCGGCAAGAACGACCTGGTGACCGGGGTCCTGCTGCGCGAGGCCCGGCGCTTCTTCGACGAGCTCGACCGGTCGGTGGCCGCCTTCGAGACGCTGGAGGGGCGCCTCGTCGAGGGCTTCGTCACCGTGCTGCGGATCAGCCGCGAGCAGCGGCTGCTGAACCGGCTCATGGTGCTGGAACCGGACGTGCTGCTCCCGCACGCCACCGGACGGGCGGGGCCGCTGCTGGCCGCCGCCCGCGGCTACCTCGCCCGCCGGCTGCGCGCCGCCCAGCGGCACGGGGACGCGGGCGACTTCGACGCGGAGGTCGTCGCCGAGATCCTCGTCCGGCTCACCCAGTCGCTGCTGCTGACCCCGGCGGGGCACATCCCCCTGGACGACGAAGGGGCGCGCGCCTTCGCGCGGCGCTACCTGGTGCCGATCGTCCGCTGAAGTGGACGGACGCGGGCCGGGACGTTCATGCCCTGTTGCCCGACTCCCCGACGGAAAGCCGTTCGCGGTGCCGTTCGGGTGTGGTGGCCTGCTCGACCTTGACCGGCAGCAGGCGGGAACCGGCGCTCCCCGCCAGCAGGAAGACGAGCGTGATCAGGCAGAACGGCAGTGTGAAGGCGGGGAGCCCGACGGGCGCGAGCAGCGTCGCGGCCGCGGGGAGGGCGACGGCGGTCACCGTCGCGCAGGCCGCCGCCAGCATCGCGCTCGACCAGGTGAGGACGTAGAACATGCCCGCGATCGCGACGGCCGACAGCACGGAGTTGTAGCCCCACAGTCCCTGGTGGACGGCGAGGCCGTCGGCGCCGACGGCCAGCCCGGTGAGCAGCCCGGTCAGCGAGCCGGCGACCGCGGCGGGCGGCGGCGACGCGCGAGCACACCGCCATTCCCGCGACGATGAGCACGCCCGCCACCGCGCTCCCGGACAGGAAGACCTGGGCGACGCCGCGCAACAGCGCGCCCAGCAGCGCCATGGCCGTGTCGGCGGTCCCGTCGACGGCTCCCCGCTCGCCGCGCAGGGCCCGGTCGACTTCGTCACCGACCGCGGGCAGCCGCGGTTCGACGGCCGCCGGGTCGAGATCTCCGGTGACGAAACCGAAGGAGGCGAGCAGGAACGCCAGCGTGACCACGTTGAACGGCAGCGTCAGCCCGGGCACCCCGAGCGTCGGCAGCAGGACCCGGGTCAGCGCGGCGGTGACCACCGTGCTCACCGCGGCCGCCGCGACGATGTAGACCACGGCGCCCGGCCGGAACTCCCCGGCGAGGAAGACCGCGAGCCCGCACCCGGTGAGCACGCCGTTGAACCCGAACAGCCCGGCGCGGACGGCGCCGCGGTCGAAGCCCAGCGCCAGCGCCGTCCCCGTCGAGGCGACCAGCCCGAGGAGCGCCGCGAAGCCGAGCCAGGCGGACGTCCACCACAGGGCGACGAGGATCAGCAGGCCGGTGACGGGGTTGTTCATGAAGACGACCTGGCCGACGCCGCGCAGGCCGTAGTCGACGAAGTCCAGTACGGGCCGCGACTCCAGCCACCGCGACCAGCGCGGCATCACTCCGTCGACGTGCGTGAGGAAAGCGGTGCTCACCACACCTCCCGTGGTGCGGGGCCCAGACCGAGCGCGGCCCGGCCGACCGTCCGGACGGCGCCGAGCGCGCGGCCCAGCGCGGGCGCGGTGCGGGCCAGGATCCGCGTGACTACCAGTCCCTCGGCGGGGTGGCTGGCCGCGGCCAGCGTGCCGGGAATCGCGCCGACGGCCTCGTGTATCCGGTCGGCGACGGCGGACAGCCCCTCCGGCGCCGCGACGTAGGCGGTCGCCAGGTAGGAGAAACCGGCGAACGCCTCCCGGCCGCCGTGGAGTTCGCAGCCGTCGACGGCGAGCGGCAGGCCGTCCCGTTCGATCACCGTCCGGCCGGACAGCCGCTCGAAGGCGAAGCGTTCCCCGCGGGCGACCCGCCCGGCCGCCAGCGCGTCCCAGGCGAGCAGCCGGGCGTCGGCGGCCAGGTCGATGACGGTCCGCTGGTGCCAGTGCGCCCCGGCGAAGGGAATGACGTGGTGGGGAACGTACTCCAGCACGGCTCCCCGCGCCGCCGACAACCGGGTCAGCTGCGCGGCCCGCGCGCCCCGGTACGCCTTGGTGGCGCCCTGGGTGCAGACCGTGGCGTGCGCGCCCGGCTCCAGGACGACGTCGAGGTCGAGACGGTCGCCGCCGAGCACGCCCCCGCCCGGATTCGTCAGCTGCACCTCGGGCATGCCGGAGGCGTCCGGGCGGGTCGCGTGCACCGAACCCCACGGCTGGGACGCGAACCGGTACACCACGCGGGTCGTGTCACCGTGCCGGGCGAGCCGCACCGCGCAACCGCCGTGCTGGCCGCTCAGCGGGGCCCGTGGTGCTGGTGCCCGTGGTGATGGTGGTGTGCCCCGTTCCCGCGCAGCGTCGACGCGGCGATCGGCCACCTGCGTTGCCGGACGGCCGTACGCACCCATGCCACTACCTCCTCCATACCGTCTCCGTGCGCCACCGAGGTGAAGATCAGCGGTGCGTCCTCGCGCAGGTGGCGGGCGTCGCGGTCCATGACGGACAGGTCCGCGCCCACCGCGGGCGCCAGGTCGACCTTGTTGATCACGAGCAGTTCGGAGCGGGTGACGCCGGGCCCGCCCTTGCGCGGGACCTTGTCCCCTCCGGCGACGTCGATCACATAGATCGAGGCGTCGACGAGGTCGGGGCTGAACGAGGCGGTGAGGTTGTCGCCGCCGCTCTCCACGAACACCAGATCCAGGTCGGGGAAACGCGCCTGCATGTCGTCCAGGGCGATCTGGTTCATCGACACGTCGTCGCGGATCGCGGTGTGCGGGCACCCTCCGGTCTCCACCGCGGCCACGCGTCCCTCGGGCAGCACCGCGGCGGCGATGAGGAACTCCGCGTCCTCGCGGGTGAAGATGTCGTTGGTCACCGCGGCGATCTCCAGCTCGCGGCCCAGCCGCCGGCACAGCTCCGCGACCAGCGCCGTCTTCCCCGAGCCGACGGGCCCGCCGATGCCGAGCTTGAGCGGCGTCATGAGATGTACATCCGGCCGGTCTGGCGTTCGTGCGTCATCGAGGCGACCTCCAGGAGCGGATCGAAAGCGTACGGTTCGGTCGGGTCGACGTCCTTGCTCGCCTCCACGGCCGCGGCCATGTGCGGGTGCAGGCCGAACAGGACGAGCTGGACGGCGCGCTGCCCGAGGAGCAGCAGCTTCTGCCCGGCGGCCACGAACGCGGCGCAGGCCGCGTAGGCGTAGCCGAGCAGCGCGTCCTGCACCGGGACGCGCAGGGCGGCGGTGACCAGCCCGAACGCCACGGCGTGGCCCCCGGGCGTCGTGCGGGCGCGCACCGCCCGGCGGAACCCGGTCAGCCGGGGATCGTCGCGGCCGAGCGCGGCGGCGCCGTCGAGCAGCGCGCGTCCGGCCGGTGGCCGCGCTCGCCGCGCGCTGCTCGCGGGCGAGCCGCGCGGCCGCCAGCGCGCCGTCCAGCGCGAGGAGGGAGTCCAGCGAACGCGCCTCGGCCGCCCCGCGCAGCACGGGCAGGTCGGACGTCGCGAGCGCGCCCAGGTAACCGATCGCGGTGTCCTCCAGCCCCTCGGCATCGCTCACCAGGCCCGCCGTGACGAGGCCCTCCAGCCCCTGCGAATGGCTGAACGAGCCGGTCGGGAAGGCGCTGTCGGACACCTGCAGCAACGCCAGCAGCGGCGGCGGCATCATCGCGGCCCTCCTCAGAACAGGAAGTAGCGCTGGGCGAGCGGCAGTTCCGCCGCCGGCCGCGAGGTCACCGGCTCGCCGTCCACGCGCACCACGTAGGTCTCGGGGTCGACCTCGATGTCGGGCAGCAGGTCGTTGCGCACCATGTCGGCCTTGCTCAGCCGGCGGGTGCCGCGCACCGGCACGACCCTCTTGCGCAGGCCGAGCGTCCCGGCCACACCGGCGTCCACACCCGCCTGGGACAGGAAGGTGACCGAGGTGGCGGCCACGGCCGCGCCGTGGGCGCCGAACATCGGCCGGGGCAACACCGGCTCGGGGGTCGGGATCGACGCGTTGGCGTCGCCCATCTGCGCGTAGGCGATCAGGCCGCCCTTGAGCACGGCATGGGGCTTGACGCCGAAGAACGCCGGCTTCCACAGGCACAGGTCGGCCAGCTTGCCCGGCTCCACCGACCCCACCTCGTCGGCGATGCCGTGCGTCACCGCGGGATTGACGGTCACCTTGGCGACGTAGCGCTTCACCCGCTCGTTGTCGTGCCGATCCGGGTCGGGCGGCAGCGCCCCGCGCTCGCGCTTCATCTTGTCGGCCGTCTGCCACGTACGGATCCATACCTCGCCGACGCGGCCCATCGCCTGGGAGTCCGAGGCGATCATGCTGAACGCGCCGATGTCGTGGAGGACGTCCTCGGCGGCGATGGTCTCCGCCCGGATCCGGCTCTCCGCGAACGCGACGTCCTCCGGCACGTCCCGGCTCAGGTGGTGGCAGATCATGAGCATGTCGAGATGCTCGTCGACGGTGTTCACGGTGTACGGACGGGTCGGGTTGGTCGAGCTGGGCAGCACGTTCGGGTGGCCGCAGGCGCGGATGATGTCGGGCGCGTGACCGCCTCCGGCGCCCTCCGTGTGGTAGGTGTGCACCGTCCGTCCCTCGAACGCGGCGAGCGTGTCTTCGAGGAAGCCCGCCTCGTTGAGGGTGTCGGTGTGGATCGCGACCTGCACGTCGAGTTCGTCCGCCACCGACAGGCAGGTACGGATCGCCTGCGGGGTCGAGCCCCAGTCCTCGTGCAGCTTCAGCCCGCACGCGCCCGCCACGATCTGCTCGCGCAGCGCGGCCGGGTTGGCGGAGTTGCCCTTGCCGAGGAAGCCGAAGTTCAGCGGCAGCGCCTCGACGGCTTCTAGCATCCGGTGGACGTTCCACTCGCCCGGGGTGCAGGTCGTCGCGTTCGTCCCGGCGGTCGGGCCCGTGCCGCCGCCGAGCATGGTCGTCACCCCGGAGGCGATCGCCTCGGTGGCCTGCTGCGGGGAGATGAAGTGGATGTGGCTGTCGATGCCGCCCGCGGTCACGATGGCGCCCTCGCCCGCGATGATCTCGGTGGAGGGGCCCACCGGGAGAGTGACCCCGTCCATGATGTCGGGATTACCGGCCTTGCCGATCCCGGCTATCCGGCCGTCGCGGACCCCGATGTCGGCCTTGACGATGCCCCAGTGGTCGATGACCAGCGCGTTGGTGATGACGAGATCGAGGGCGCCCTCGGCACGCGTCAGGCCGCTCTGGGCCATGCCGTCGCGGACCGTCTTGCCGCCGCCGAAAACCGGTTCCTCGCCCGCGACCGTCAGGTCGCGCTCGACCTCCACGACCAGCTCGGTGTCCGCCAGCCGGACCCGGTCGCCGGTCGTCGGGCCGACGAGGGCGCCATGCCGGACTCTGCTCAGCTCATTCACCGGCCACCTCCAGGAAGCCTCCGTCCCGGGCGCGCCGGAGGGCGCGCCGCCGGACCGCGGGGTCGTCGAGCGCGCCGTCGATCAGCCCGTTGAGCCCGCGCACCACGCGCCGCCCGGCGAGCGGGACCAGCCGCACCTCGCGCTCGTCCCCGGGCTCGAACCGCACCGACGTGCCCGCCGGCACGTCCAGCCGCATCCCGTAGGCCCGCTCGCGGTCGAAGCGGAGCGCGCGATTGACCTCGAAGAAACAGAAGTGACTGCCCACCTGGATCGGGCGGTCGCCGATGTTGGCGACCGTCACCGCCACCGGCTCGCGTCCCGCGTTGACCGTCACGTCCGGGCCTTCGGCGGGCAGCATCTCCCCGGGGACCATCAGACCGCCTCCGTCCGGGACGTGCCCGAGACCGGCTCGCCGGACGCGGCCGCGTCCGGGTCCGTGTCCGTGCGGGTGTCGGTGTTCGTGTCCGTGTCCGCGATCGTGTCCGCGACGATGGGGTCATGGACGGTCACCAGCTTGGTCCCGTCGGGAAACGTCGCCTCGACCTGCACTTCCCGAACCATCTCCGGGATACCGTCCATGACGTCGTCCCGGCCGAGGATCGTGGTTCCGTAAGCCATCAGTTCGGCGACCGACCGCCCGTCGCGGGCGCTTCCATGAGTTCGGCGGCGATGAGCGCGACCGCCTCGGGATGGTTGAGCTTCAAACCGCGCTGACGCCTGCGACGGGCCACCTCGGCAGCCACAAAGATCAGGAGCTTGTCCTGATCACGTGGTGAAAGTTGCATGGACGCGACCGTAAGGACGCCCTGTTACCTCTGTGTGAAAAAGTTTTTACGTCTGTGTTTCCAGTGTTGCGGAAGTTGAATCTAATACCATTTTGGCGAGCAGTTGTCTATGGCGAAGACGGCATTCTTGTGTTCCATGGAAACGGCGATCGGTCATCGTGATCCGCTTGGGACGGCAGCCCTTCGGGTCTGCCCAATCAGATTGGACAGACCCTTTCGTGAGCGTGCGGCGATTACGAGTCGACCGTGCGTCCGCCCACCTGCGTCCCCGGGGCCGCCGGGCTCGGGACGTCATCGGGGCCATCGCCGGCCGGGGCGGGGACGGCACGGCTCCGGCGGCGGAACCAGTGGCGGTGAGTGCGGACGAAGACGACCAGGAAGAGGATCTGGATGCCGCCCTCGATGAGGATCAGCAGCGCCGAGTCCAGGGCTTGGAGCGCGGACCCGCCGGTGAAGCCGCCGGCCACGCCTTCGATCGCGCGGACGGAGGCCGCGATGACGATGGGGGCGCCGAACAGCGCGGCCGAGGCGAGGGTGACGGTGGCGCCGAGCACCAGGAAGACGGAGTAGACGCGGGTGGCGAGGCGTTCGCGCGGGGGCAGGCCGGTCGTCGGGTCCGGGCCGGTGCTCGCGCGTCTGCGCACCGCGTCCGTCAGCCTGGCGAGCAGGTATCGGGCGTAGGCCAGGCCGTCGTCGAAAAGGTTGCGGGTGCGCAAGAGTTCGCGCAGCACGAAGTACAGGTCGGTGCGCATGTAAACCTGGAGCTGGAACGGGATCGTCATCAGGACGGTGACGACCAGCGCCCGCAGGATCGCCTCGGCCGACAGCGGCAGGCCGGCGTGCGCGACCAGCAGGACCAGCGACGCCATCAGGAACGCGTCCCACGCGAGTCCGGCGAGGTAGACGCGGTACCGTGACCGGCGCGGCACCCCCCACACCCCGGTGACGTCGGTCTGGGCCACCAGGTTGTGCAGGCGCGTGCCGAAGCCGATGCGTCCCGGGGCGCCCAGCGAGCGCGCCGCCATCAGGTGCATCAGCTCGTGCACGCTGATCGACATCGACATCATCACCGTGTTGACCAGCACGGTGAGGCCGACGTAGTCGCCCCAGAAGAAGTCGGAGTAGCCCGGCAGCAGGGCGGGCCGCAGGGCGAGCGTGACGAGCGCCGCGCCGATCGTCGCCAGCCAGACGAGCTTGGCGGGGAGACCGAACAGCCACGCGACGTTGCGCTCGGTGAGCCGGGCGAAGTGGCTGCGCGGTGCCCGCTCGGCCGGGTCCGGGAGCGGATCTCCGTCGATGGAGCGCACGAAGCCCAGGTCGCCGAGGGCCTCCACGAGTTCGGCGAGGTCGACCTCGACCTCGTGTTCGGCCGCGATGCGCTCCTCGGCGGCGCCGACCGTCAGGCCCTCGCGCAGCAGCGTGATCGCGTCCCCGTACACGGCGGGGAGTTCCACGAACTCCCCGATCCGCAGCCGTCCGACGACGACCGCGTCCGGATCGTCGTCGTCCGGGCGGATCACCAGCGGGTGGAAGACGACGGCGGTCACGGCGTCCCGCAGGCGGGGCAGTCGTCGTCGTGGGGGATCTCGATGGAGTACGAGTGGTCCCACATGGCGTAGTTCCAGTGGAAGACCTTGCCGCGCGCCTGGGCGGGCAGCCCCGCGAGGTGGTAGAGCACCTCCAGCGCGCACAGGTGCCCGCTGATGTTGGCGCTCGCGGCGATCACCGCGTTCGGGCGTTCCTCGGTGAGCGACCGGCTGTGGGCCTTGAACTCGCGCCGGTCCTCCTGGCGGCGCAGGCACGCCCAGCATCCCGTCTCGCCCGGCACCAGCCCGCCCACCACGGCCATCGGCCCGGTATAGAGGCTGACGAACCAGGGGGTGCCGGTCCGCAGCGCCGCCTCGTTCGTCCAGAACATGATGTCGGGATCGGGTTCGTCGGCGCACAGGACGAACGCGTCGCAGCCGTCCATCAGCGCGGCGATCCCGTCGGGCCCGTCCGCCTTGAGGACGTCGCCGGTCACCTTCGCGCGGCCGTTCATGGCGGACAGCCGTTCCACGGCGCGGTCGACCTTGGGCAGGCCGATGTCGTGCTCGGTGTAGAGGAGCTGGCGGGTGAGGTTGGACTCCTCGACCACGTCGAAGTCGGCGACGCGCAGCGCGCCGATGCCGCTGGACACCAGCCCGGCCGCCACCGCCGTTCCCGTGCCGCCCAGGCCGAGCAGGCCGACCTCGGCGTCCTTGATCTTCGACTGGGCCTCGTACGGCGAGCTGCGGGGCGCGGTGTCGATCCACGCGAAGAAGTTGCGGGCGGACTCGTAGCGGGCGGCGTCGTCGTCGGTCAGGTTGCCGGGCAGGGGAGCGCCCGCGTCCTCGACGAAACCGCCCTCGACCAGATCCTCGATCACCTCGCGGGCGCTTTCCCGGTCGACGCCGGGGTGGGTGACGGCGAACGCGTCGCACACCTCGTCGACCGTGCGCGTGCCGTCCATGAGGCCGATGAGCCGGGCGATCCCGCCGTCCGCGTCGTCCTGGATCTCGGCCGCGACGCCGTGCTGCATCAGGCCGATCAGGATGCGGTCGCCGGGCAGCGCCAGGGGCTGATGGACGCGCTTTATTCGGGGAAACCGCATGGGAGCCTTCCGATCGTCGGCCGGGAGGGCCGGCCGGGCCGCGACCCGGCCGGCCCCACATTCGGGGAGAATCAGCCGTGGTTGCGGAGACCGGTCGTCTCGACCTTCTCCAGACGCTTGATCTCCAGCTTGATCTTCTTGGCCTGCGGGGCCTGTTTCGCCTGCTCCACCTTCTGCATGGGTGCCTATCGCGGAACAACGCGTCCTGTCGCGCGCTGTGGTGTGGATCATAAGTTCAAGATCAACACTTGAGAAGAGCGTTCCGCCGGGAACTTCCGGCACCGGATCCGCTGCTTTCAGTGATCACCGCATCGGACCGGGCCGCCTACCTGGACGTTCGAGGAAAGCGGCTTGCGGGTGCAATTCTCACCGATCAGGAACAGGCCCGCTTGACCTGCGCGGATCGAAAATTCCAACAAAGCGGGGACGGGGTGCTCGTTTCGTCCGGTGCGCGGATCGAGGCGCCGGGCACGTCATGGACGCCCGGCGCCGTGGCGGCGTCCCGCGTCGTCAGCCGGGCGGCAGCGATGTGAAGTCGGGCTCGCGGCCCTCCGCGAAGGCCGTCAGCGCCTCGACGTTCGCGGGACCGCCCATGAGCCGCCGGAAGCCGTCGTTCTCCCGCTCCCGGGCCCGCCGGATCTCCTCCCGCAGCGGCGCGGTCATGTCGCGTTTGACCTCACGAAGGCTCGAGATCGGACGGCTCGCGAGCGTGACCGCGACCCGCCGCGCCTCCGCCGTCAGGGCGGCGGGCGCACAGACCCGCCAGACCAGTCCCATCTCCTTCGCCTCCGCCGCGGAGATCCACTCGGCGGAGAGCAGGATCCACGCGGCGTTCTGCCGGCCGATCAGGCGGGGCAGCAGGTAGCTCGACGCGGCCTCCGGCGCGACGCCCAGGCTGGTGAACGGCGTTTTCAGGCGCGCGTCGTCGGACATGAGGACCAGATCCGCGAATCCGATGACGGTCAGCCCGATGCCCAGGCCGAGCCCGTTGATCGCGAGGATCAGCGGCTTGTCGAACGCCTCCAGCGCGTCGACGAGGCCGATGAAGCCGTGTCGTCCGGGCCGGAAGTCCGGGTTCGCGATGCGCTCGCCCATCTCCACGAGGTCGGTACCGGCGCTGAAGGCGCGGCCCGTGCCGGTCAGCAGCACCACCGCCACCGCCGGGTCCTCGGCGGCTTCGAGGAGCGCGTCGGTGAGCGCGTCGTACAGGGCCTCGTTGAACGCGTTGAGGGCCTCAGGGCGGTTGAGGGTGATCGAACGGACGCGGTCGGCGTCCTCGACCAGCAGGACCGGTGCTTCGTCGTTCATTGGGGGCGCCTCCGATGACCGCGGAACCATCTGGACACGTGTCCAGTCGACCTTCCGGTCAATACTAGAACACGTTCTATTGGGGTGCGATGCGCCGGGCGCGCGTCCGGGAGGCGGCGCGCGCCGTCGTGCGGTGCCGTCGTGCGGTGTCGTCGTGCGGTGCCGTCGTGCGGTGCCGTGAGCGGTCGGTGACGGAACGCGGTCGGCCGGGCCGTGCGGCCGCCGCTTCAGCGGTGCGCGGCCGTGCGCGGCGCCGAATGCCCCGTCCGCGGTCTCGCCGACCCCCGGTTATGGCATTTCCTTCATTCGCGACAAAGTCGGACAAACAAGAGTCAGAAGTCACTCCGGCTATCGTTCTCCGCCTTTCCGTGAGGGTGTCAGATCTCGGCCTCGACCGGACAAAGAAGGCGAATTGGACATGGACCATGACGCTTCGAGTAGATCATTACTTGAAAGTCAAGATCTCAGTCGAGTCAAGGTCGATGCCGGTCCTGATGTGGACAGGGCGGACCCAAATGACCCCTGGACCCGATGCGGGGTCAGTGGTTACATTGTGGCTGCTCGAGGGTGAACGGGACGGATCGAAATGATCTCGGTCTTTCCGTGGGCGTTTCATCGACGAACGTGAGTGGCGGAGATCATTTATGGTGGATTTCAAATTCAGTGTCTTCACGGCCGTGACGGCCGCGGACGCTGGAGAGGCTCCTCTGGTCGACGTCCTCACGCGGGCCCTGCCGGACGCCCCCGGACGGTGGAAGGTCGGACGTTCCGGCATCTGGTGCTCGGTCGTCCCGGAGGGGGCGCCGCGGCGCCCGCAGGGCTGGAAACTGCACGTCTCGGCCACGCCGGCGTCCGCGGAGGAGGTCCTCGGACGGGCCCTGCGGGTGCTGCTGGAATCCGGGTCGGTGTTCAAGTTCGCCGCGAGCGTCGACTTCGTCGCCGCGCTGAACGCGCGCAACACCTCGCGCGGCCATTCGGGGAAGTTCATCACGGTGTACCCCGAGAGCGACGCGGAAGCCGTGCGGATCGCGCGCGAACTGCACGAGGCGACGAAGGGGCTGCCGGGACCGCGCGTCCTCTCCGACCGGCCGTACGCGCCGGACAGCCTCGTGCACTATCGCTACGGGGCTTTCGTCGAAGAGCGGCGGCTCACCAATGACGGCTTTTATGCGTGGACGATCCTCGACCCGGACGGCAAACCGGTCGAAGATCGGCGCGTCGGCAGGTATACGCCTCCCTCCTGGGTGACATCCCCCTTCCCCGACAACGGCATGAACGGCACCCGGCGGACACGTGGCGGGGAAATAATGCTCGGGGAACGTTTCGCGGTCCGGGAGGCGATCCGTCACTCCAATAAGGGCGGCGTTTACCGTGCGGCGGATCGCCGTACCGGGGAACCGGTCGTGATCAAGGAGGCGCGCCCGCACGTCGCCGCGGACCTGGAGGGGCGCGACACCCGGGACCGGCTGCGCGCGGAGGCCCGCGCCCTGGAACGCCTGGGCGGCCGCGGGCTGGCACCGCGCCTCGTCGAACTGTTCCCGCAGGGCGGGCATCTGTTCCTCGCGCAGGAGATGATCCAGGGCGAACCGCTGCGGGAATGGGCGGCCGGGCGCATCGTCGAGGCGGGCTGGGGCGACCATCTCGCGGACGCGACGCGGATGGCGCGGCGCCTCGTCGAGCTGATGGGCGACGCGCACGCCGCCGGACTCCTCATCCGCGACTTCAACCCGAACAACATCATGGTCCGCCCGGACGGCGCCCCCGTCCTCATCGACCTCGAACTCGCGGTGGCCGACGGGGAGGACGGCCCGCTGCGCGCGGGCACCCCCGCGTTCGGGGCGCCCGAGCAGCTCGGGGGCGCGCCCCCGCACCCGTCCGCCGACCACTACAGCCTCGGCGCGACGCTCTGCTACCTGTTCACCGGCGCACCGCCCTACCTCCTGGACGAGTACCCGGAGAACAGGACGCCGGCCGAACGGCTCGAAGAGTGGCTGACGGCCCGTACCCAGGGCCTGGAGTTCCCCGGCCGCCTGCGGGCGATGCTGACCGGGCTGATGGCGGACGATCCCGGACGCCGCTGGACGACCGCCCGCGCACGCGACGCGCTCGCGGTCCCCGGCGCACGCGGGCGGAGCGCTCCCGCCGACGCCGAGACCCCGTGGCTGCGGGACACCGTCGAGCGGGTCATCGAGGGGATCACCGCCGAACTCCTCGCGTCCATGGACCCGGACGCGCCGGACGCGCTGTGGCCGGTGTCGTGCGTCCACGGCGCACCCGACCCGTGCACCCTGCAGCAGGGCGCCGCCGGCTGCCTGGGCGCCCTGGTCCGATGTTCGCGGCTCACCGCCGACCCGCGCCTTCCGGAGGCGATCGCCGCGGCGTCCCGATGGATCCGCGCCCGGACGGCGGACGGGACGAGCCGTCCGCCCGGCCTGTACTTCGGCACGGCCGGCGTCGCGTGGTCGCTGCTCGACGCGGGCCTGGAAACCGGCGACGGGCGCCTGGTCGAGGACGCCGTCGCGGTGGCCGGGACGCTGCCGGCCGCGGTCGCCAGCCCCGACGTGACCCACGGGACGGCCGGTCTCGGCCTGACCGCCCTGCACCTGTGGGCCCGCACCGGCCTGGCGCGGTTCGCCGAGAGCGCCCACGCCGCGGCCGACGCGCTGCTCGGGACGGTCGAGGAGCGCGGGGGCGGGCTCGTCTGGAGCACCCCCGCCGACGTCGACTCGAAGCTGGCGGGCCGGTCCTACTACGGGTTCGCGCACGGCATCGCGGGCGTCGGCTGCTTCCTGCTCGCCTGCGCGGAGGCCACCGGACGCGACGACTGCCGGGCGTTCGCCGTCCGCGTCGGGGAGGAACTGCTGGACGCGGCCGTCATCGAGCGGGACACGGCGATGTGGGGCGCCGGGGCGGGCGACGAGCCGACCGCCCCGTACTGGTGCCACGGCGCGTCCGGCATCGGGAGCTTCCTGGTCCGGCTCGGCGCGGCCACCGGCGACGCGCGCTTCCTGGAGGCCGCCGACCGCTCCGCCCGGGCCGTGACGCGCCACGCGTGGCGCGCCGTGCTGGGGCAGTGCCACGGGCTGTCGGGCAACGGCGACTTCCTGCTCGACATGGCCGAGCTGACCGGCGACGACCGGCACCGCGCGGCGGCATGGCGGCTCGGCCGGACGATCGTCGCCGCGCGGGCGCACCGCGACGGCCGGCTCGTCCTCCCCGACGAGCAGGGCGAGGTCTCGGCGACCTGGGGCGACGGCCTGAGCGGGGTGCTCGGCTTCCTGCTGCGCCTGCGGTACGGGTCGCCGCGCCTCTGGACGGTCGAGGCCGCCGCGGCGACCGCGGCGGGAGGCGCGTCATGACGGACGTCCCCGCCCTC
>NZ_MKJY01000568.1 GCF_001942465.1 Actinomadura sp. CNU-125 | reverse complement strand
GGCATTTCCTGACCCGTTCCGTCCCGCGCGCGGCGTCCGCCGCCTCGCGGGGCGATCCGGCGTCCGAGCAGGGCCTCCGATCCCGGAGGCCCTGCTCTCGTCTGTACCGGCACCCCTTCTTTACGCTCTCTTTGCCGACATGCTCCTGACACGACTTGTCAGGACGTCCCCGGGGTCGCCCCGTGACCCGGTTGTGCCGGTGCGCGCCGGGGTGCCCGCAGGACCGGCACGGCGCCGCGCCGCGCGCGTCCGTGCCCCGTGGGGCGGGTGTGCACTAGCGTTCTGACCTGCGGAGGAAGAGTCTCGGAACGGACTCGGTCCGGTAAAGGTTCCCGGTTTCGGGGCCGCTCGGTTGCAAGTCACTCTGATGGTGGCCGTACTATTCGGGCGATTTGTCCGGCGAGTTGCGTATGACACGTGTGCCCGAGATGACGACGAGATCACAAGTCAGATACGGGTACTGGCGCAGCCCGCCTCACGGATGGACAGTCGTGCCCGAAGGACTACGTTTCCCTTCAGCAAACGCGGCGTAACGGGCACGGGGGCTGCGGATGATCTCCGCGATCGCCGGTCGCACGCCGGCGACATGGCCTGAAACCCAGTGGCCGGACGGTAGGAGGTAGAGCGTGGCCGCACCCATCGAGGTGACCGGTTCCGATAGCGAGGCGCAGCCCGAATCGGTCCTGCAGGGCATGCAGGGCAAGAAGATCCAGGGCCGTTCCCTCGGCCAGATCGCGTGGATGCGCCTCAAGCGGGACAAGGTCGCGCTCACCGGCGGCGGCGTGGTTCTGCTGCTGATCCTCATCGCGATCTTCGGGCCGTTCTTCGTGCAGGATCCCCTGGCCTATCACCAGAACCTGATCGACCCGACCTACAGCCGCCCCAGGGACGGCTTCTGGCACTCGGGCATCAGCGGCGAGCACCTGCTGGGCGTGGAGCCCGGCACCGGCCGCGACATGCTCGCCCGCATCGTGTACGGCGCCCGCATCTCCCTGCTGGTGTCGTTCCTGGCGACGCTGCTGTCGGTGTTCCTCGGCACGATCCTCGGCATCACCGCCGGGTACTTCGGCGGCTGGGTCGACTACCTCATCAGCCGCGCCATGGACGCCTTCCTGGCCTTCCCGCTGCTGCTGTTCGCGATCGCCCTGGTCGGCGTCGTCAGCGACGGCTCGTTCGGGCTGAGCGGCAACGGGCTGCGGGTCTCGGTGCTCGTCTTCGTGATCGGCTTCTTCAACTGGCCCTACATCGGCCGGATCGTCCGCGGGCAGACGCTGTCGCTGCGCGAGCGCGAGTTCGTCGACGCCGCCCGCAGCATGGGCGCCCGCAACGGATACATCCTCTTCAAAGAGGTCCTGCCGAACCTCGTCGCGCCGATCCTGGTGTACTCCACCCTGCTGATCCCGACGAACATCCTGTTCGAGGCCGCCCTGTCGTTCCTCGGCGTCGGCGTCATCCCGCCGACCCCGTCGTGGGGCGGCATGCTCACCCTGGCCGTCCCGCTCTACGCGACCGCCCCGATGTACATGATCATCCCGGGCATGGCCATCTTCATCACCGTCCTCGCCTTCAACCTGTTCGGTGACGGGCTGCGGGACGCTCTCGACCCCCGGGCCAAGTGACCTCGGGTTAACCGACCCGTCTAAGTGAAGGGGTGCGCCTGCACATGAAATTGATGAGATCCATCTCGGCCCTCGCGGCCGGGGTGCTCGCGGCCGGGGCCCTGGCGGCCTGCGGCGGCGGCGACTCCGGCGGCTCGGGGGAAGGCCCCGGCTTCAACGCCGCGGTGAACGAGGTCGTCAACGTCTCGGACAAGAAGGGCGGCACGCTCCGCCTCGCCAGTTCCGACGACTGGGACTCCCCGGACCCGGGCAACACCTATTACGCCTTCTCGCAGAACTTCGCCCGCCTTTACGGCCGTGCGCTGACGACGTTCAAGCCGGCCGCGGGCAAGGAGAGCCTGGAGGTCGTCCCCGACCTGGCCACCGGCCTCGGGACGCCCAGCAACGACAGCAAGACCTGGACGTACAAGCTCCGCACGGGCGTGAAGTTCAGCGACGGCACCACCGTGACGTCCAAGGACGTGAAGTACGCCGTCGAGCGCAGCAACTTCTCCAAGGAGCTGCAGCTCGGGCCGAAGTACTTCAAGCAGTACCTGGTCGACAACGAGGAGCCCTACAAGGGCCCCTACGAGGACGACTCCGAGAAGGGCCTGGAGTCCATCGAGACTCCCGACGATCAGACGATCGTTTTCAACCTGAGCGAGCCGTTCTCCGAGTTCGACTACCTGGTCGCGATGTCGCAGACCATGCCGGTGCCGAAGGACAAGGACACCGGCCTGAAGTACGAGACGGCGATCGTGTCGTCGGGCCCGTACAAGGTCGACAGCTACCAGCGCGGCAAGCAGATGACCCTGTCGCGCAACCCGCACTGGGACAAGAACACCGACCCGATCCGCAAGGCTCTGCCGGACAAGATCACGGTCGAGCTGAAGCAGAACGGTGACGACATCGACCAGCGGCTGCTCAGCGGCGACCTGGAGATGGACATCGCCGGCGTCGGCGTCCAGGCGGCCGCGCAGCCGAAGGTGCTCGCAGCCGACCAGAAGCCCTACGTCGACAACCCCGTCCAGGGTTACCTGCGGTACATGGCGCTGAACCAGCACGTGAAGCCGCTCGACAACGTCCACTGCCGCCGCGCCGTGCAGTACGCGACGGACAAGGTCGCCGCGCAGACCGCCTACGGCGGCCCGCTCGCCGGCGGTGACGTCGCCACGACGGTGCAGCCGACGAACCTCGAGTCGTACCAGAAGTTCGACCTGTACCCGCAGAAGCAGGCCGAGAGCGGCGGTCTCGACGAGGCCACCATCGCCAAGGCCAAGCAGGAGCTGAAGGAGTGCGGCCAGCCCGACGGCTTCACCACCAAGATTTCCGCCCGGTCCGACCGGGACAAGGAAGTCGCGATGGCGCAGGCCATCCAGCAGGCGCTGAAGAAGGTCGGGATCAACGTCAGCATCGTGCAGTACCCGGCCGGTGACTACTTCAACAAGTACGTCGGCGTGCCGGACTACGTCCACGAGCACGGCATCGGCATGATCCTCATGGCGTGGGCCCCGGACTGGCGACCGGCTACGGGTTCCTGCAGCAGATCGTGCACGGCTCGGCGATCAAGCCGTCCGGCGGGACGAACCTGTCCGAGCTGGACGACCAGAAGATCAACGACGCGCTCGACGACGCCATCTCCAACACCGACAAGGCCGCCCGTACCAAGATCTACGGCGAGGTCGACAAGATGGTGATGGAGAACGCGAGCATCGTCCCGCTCATCTACGCCAAGGCGCTGCTGTACCGGCCGGGCAACGTCACCAACGTCGGCATCACCGGTGGCTACGGCGGCATGTACGACTACCTCAACATGGGCGTGGAGTGATCAACCGCTCGCTCGCCGATTCATCCGAAGGCAGGTGAAGGCGACGCCCGCCGGCCGGGGCCGGACCCACAGGTCCGCCCGGCCGGCGGGTGGGGCCGCGCATAGTGTTCGCATACATCATCCGGCGCCTCATCGGGGCCGTTCTCATGCTGCTGCTGGTCACGCTGGTGACCTTCGGCATCTTCTTCGGTCTGCCGAAGCTGGCCGGTCAGACCACCGACCAGCTCGCGGCCGCCTACGTCGGCAAGGCCCCGACCGCCGAGGCGATCCAGGACACGAAGGAGCGTCTCAAGCTGGACGAGCCGATCGTGGTCCAGTACGCCGACTTCCTCAAGGGGATCGTCGGCGGCAAGGAACTCGACCTCGGGCCGACCACCGAGCACTGCTCCGCGCCCTGCCTCGGCTACTCCTTCAACTCCAGCCAGCAGGTGCTGCCCACGCTGTTCGACCGCGCGCCCGCGACGTTGTCGCTCGCGGTCGGCGCGTCCGTCATCTGGCTGGCCGTCGGCATCACCACCGGCGTCGTGTCGGCGCTGCGCCGCGGCACCAAGTGGGACCGCGGCGCGATGATGATCGCCCTGGCGGGAGTGTCGCTGCCCATCTACTTCACCGGACTGGTGTCGCTCGCCCTGTTCTCCTACACCCTGGAGATCTTCCCGGGCGGCGGCAGTTACCGGCCGATCACCGAGGATCCGGTGAGCTGGTTCCAGTCGCTGGTGCTGCCGTGGGTGACGCTCGCGTTCCTGTACGCCGCGATGTACGCGCGGCTCACCAGAGCGGGCATGCTGGAAACGATGAACGAGGACTACATCCGCACGGCCCGCGCCAAGGGGCTGCCGGAGAAGACCGTCGTCACCAGGCACGCGCTCCGCGCCACCCTGACCCCGATCATGACCGTGTTCGGCCTGGACCTCGGGCTGCTGCTCGGCGGCGCGGTGCTGACCGAGAACACCTTCGGGATCCACGGGCTCGGGCAGCTCGCCATCAGCTCCATCAACAGCAGCGACCTGCCGATGGTCCTCGGCGCACGCTCGTGACCGCCACGTCCATCGTCGTGATCAACCTGATCGTCGACCTCCTGTACGCCATCGTCGACCCGAGAGTGAGGCTGGGCTGATGACCGAGAAGACGCCCCCCGCCGCCGCGGACGGTGCTCCCGAGGCGTTCCTCGAGGTCCGCGACCTGAAGATCCACTTCCCGACCGACGACGGCGTCGTCAAGTCCGTCGACGGCCTGTCGTTCAAGCTGGAGCAGGGCCGCACCCTCGGCATCGTCGGGGAGTCCGGGTCCGGCAAGAGCGTCACCAGCCTCGGCATCCTCGGCCTGCACAACCGCCGCAACGCGAACGTGTCCGGGGAGATCTGGCTGGACGGCACGGAGCTCGTCGGCTCCTCGCAGGGCGAGGTGCGCCGCCTCCGCGGCCGCAAGATGGCGATGATCTTCCAGGACCCGCTGTCGTCGATGCACCCCTTCTACACGGTGGGGCAGCAGATCGTCGAGGCGTACCGGGTGCACAACGACGTGTCCAAGCAGGTCGCGCGCAAGCACGCGGTCGACATGCTGGGCCGGGTCGGCATCCCCAAGCCCGACAAGCGGATCGACGACTACCCGCACCAGTTCTCCGGCGGCATGCGGCAGCGCGCGATGATCGCGATGGCGCTGTCGTGCGACCCGGAGCTGCTGATCGCCGACGAGCCCACGACGGCGCTCGACGTGACCGTCCAGGCGCAGATCCTCGACCTCATCCAGGACCTGCAGCAGGAGTTCAACTCCGCCGTCATCATGATCACCCACGACCTCGGGGTGGTCGCGGAACTGTCGGACGACATCCTGGTCATGTACGGCGGCCGCTGCGTCGAGTACGCCTCCGTCGACGACGCGTTCCACAACCCCATGCACCCCTACACGTGGGGGCTGCTCGGTTCCATGCCGCGGCTGGACCGCGAGCGCTCGGAGCGGCTGATGCCGATCACCGGGTCGCCGCCCAGCCTGATCAACGTCCCGTCGGGGTGCGCGTTCAACCCGCGCTGCCCTTACAGTGACCAGACCGACGGCAAGAGCACGACCGTCCGGCCCGAGCTGGCCGAAGTCGAGCCCGGCCACCTGGCGGCCTGCCACCTGCCGGCCGCCAAGCGCCGGGAACTCTGGAACGACGAGATCCGGCCGAAGCTGTGACGAGCGCGGGGAACGAGACTGTGAGCACTTCTGAGAGCAAGGCGCCGGGCGGAGAGGCCCCGGCGGCGAAGGGCACGGCGGACGGCACGGCGGCGAAGGTCCCGGCGGACGGGGGCGTCCCCGTGCGCAAGGAGAAGCCCCGCGAGGACGCGCCGAAGGTGCGCGACGGCGAGGTGCTGCTCGACGTCGACGGCCTCGGCAAGCACTTCCCCGTCACGGCGGGGCTGCTGCGCCGGCAGGTCGCGGCGGTCAAGGCCGTCGACGGCGTGTCGTTCTCGGTCCGCAAGGGCGAGACGCTCGGCCTGGTGGGGGAGTCGGGCTGCGGCAAGTCCACCACCGGCCGGATGATCATGCGGCTGCTGGACCCCAGCTTCGGCAAGATCACCTTCGAGGGGCAGGACATCACCGGGATGTCCCAGGGGAAGCTGCGGCCGCTCCGCCGCGACCTCCAGATGATCTTCCAGGACCCGTACTCGTCGCTGAACCCCCGCAAGACCGTCGGCGCGATCGTCGGGGCCCCGTTCCGGCTGCAGAACATCCAGGCCAAGCAGGGCGTCAAGAAGGCCGTCCAGGAGATCCTGGAACTCGTCGGCCTCAACCCCGAGCACTACAACCGCTACCCGCACGAATTCTCCGGCGGGCAGCGGCAGCGCATCGGGATCGCCCGCACCCTGGCCCTCAAGCCCAAGATGATCATCGCGGACGAGCCGGTGTCGGCGCTCGACGTGTCCGTGCAGGCCCAGGTCGTCAACCTGCTCGAAGACCTGCAGGACGAACTCGACCTCACCTACGTCGTCATCGCGCACGACCTGTCGGTGGTGCGGCACATCTCCGACCGGGTCGCCGTCATGTACCTCGGCAAGATCGTCGAGATCGCGGACCGCGACGACCTGTACGAGCGGCCCATGCACCCCTACACCAACGCGCTGCTGTCGGCGGTGCCGGTCCCCGACCCGTCCCGGCGCGGAGACCGCGAGCGGATCCGGCTGCAGGGCGACGTGCCCAGCCCGCTGGACCCGCCGCCCGCCTGCCGCTTCCACACCCGCTGCTGGAAGGCGCAGGACATCTGCAAGCAGGTCGAACCGCCGCTGGTCGAACTCAGCCCCGGCCACCAGACCGCCTGCCACTTCCCGGAGAACACCACGGTCAGCGCCACCGACGCGGTCGCCCGCGCCACCGTCGCGCCCGGAGCCGAGCCCGAGAGCGCCGCCAAGGCCGACGGGCCCGTCGGCAAGACCGACGCCTGATCCGGCGGGGCGCCCCCCGCGGGGCGCTCCTGCGGGGCGTTCCTGCGGGGTGTTCCCGAAGGTGCCCGCATACGAAAGACCCGGCCCCTCCCGCAAGGGAGGAGCCGGGTCTTTCGCGTGTTCCGCGTTCCGGGCCTTCGAAGCCGCGCCCCGGGCGGCGCCTCCGCACCGCCCGGGGGAGGGCCGCTACTCGGTGGAGATCGCCTTCAGGACGTCCATCCGCCCCGCCCGCCACGCCGGCCACAACGCCGCCAGCACACCGATCACCGCCGCGATCAGCACGTACACGCACAGCGTCACCACCGGCACCGACAGCACCGTCAGCCCCTGGTCGGCGAGGGCGTTCTGCAGCGCCGCACCGAACGCCACCCCGATCCCGATGCCCAGCACGGCACCGAACACCGCGATCACGATCGACTCCACGCGGATCATCCGGCGCAACTGCCGGCGGCCGAGCCCGATCGCCCGCAGCAGCCCGATCTCCCGGGTCCGCTCGATCACCGACAGCGCCAGCGTGTTCACCACCCCCACCGCCGCGATGATCACCGACATCAGCAGCAGCGTGGTCAGCCCGTTCACCATCATGTCGACCTGCTGCCGCGCCTCCTCCTTCAACGCCGCCTGATCCGACACCTCCAGGTTCGGATACGCGGCCAGCGCGCCCTCGATCGCGTCCGTGGTGGCCGCCCCGGCGTCCGCCGCCGTCACCACCACCAGGTCGACCTGCGGCTTCACGGTGTGCGCCAGATACACGCGCGGGTCGACGATCTGCCCGCCCACCATCGCGTTCTCCGTGTAGATCCCGGTGACCCGCAACCGCGCCGTCTTCCCGTCGGGGAACCGCACCGGCACCGGCGACCCCACCTGCCAGCCGTGCTCCTTCGCGTTGTCCTCGCCGACGAGGATCCCGTCCGCGCCGAACTCGGCCTTCCCCGCGACCGTCTCCAGCCGGACGGCCGCCGCGACGACCCCCGCGTCGCCCGACACGTACCGGACCTCCTCCCCGTCGATCACGGCGCGCCCGCCGTAGATCATCGAGGCGTCCCGCACGCCCGGCACCCGCTCGACCTTCGCGGCGACGTCCGTGCCGACGGACGCGCCCGCGGCGGCGCCCCCGGCCGCCTGCACGATGTAGTCCGCGCCGAACTGCTCGTCGACCTGCCGGTCGACCGACGCCCGCATCGTGGACCCCAGCACGTTCACCACCGTGATCAACGCCAGGCCGATCATCAGCGCGGCCGCCGTCGCCGCCGTCCGCCGCGGGTTCCGCAGCGCGTTGCGGCGCGCCAGCCGCCCCGGCGCCCCCAGCAGCCGCGCGAACGGCGCGCCCAGCACCGTCACCACCGGCACGCTGATCACCGGCGCGAGCATCGTCACCCCGATGAACACCGCGAACGCGCCGCCGCGACCAGCGCCACCGCGCCGCTCCCCGACCCCGCGAGCCCCGCGGCGATCAGCGCCGCGCCCGCCGCCGTCAGCAGCGACCCCAGCGCCACCCGGATCCGCAGCGACCGCTGCGGCAGCGCCACGTCGTCGCGCATCGCCGCCACCGGCGGGATCTTCGCCGCGCGCCGCGCCGGGAAGTACGCCGACACCACCGTCACGACGACGCCCACCGCGTACGACCAGATCACCGGCGTCGGCGTGAACACCAGCGACGCGTCGAACCCGGCGGCGCCCTGCAGCGTCACCGCCAAACCGGCACCCGCCGCCAGGCCCAGCGTCGAGCCGACGACCCCGACCGCGACGGCCTCGCCCAGCACCGCCCGCGTCACCTGCGGCCGCGCCGCGCCGACCGCCCGCAGCAGCGCCAGCTCCCGCGTCCGCTGCGCCACCAGCATCGAGAACGTGTTGAAGATGATGAACGCCCCGACGAACACCGAGATCAGCGCGAACACCAGCAGGAACGTCCGGAAGAACCCCATGATCTGCGCGACGTCGGACTTCGTCTCCTCCCGCAGCCGCTCCCCGGTGATCGCCTCGAACCCGTCCGGCAGCACCGCCGCGACCCGGTCGCGCAACTCCGCCTCCGACACCCCCGCCGACTCCATCTGCAGGTCGGTGAAGTACCCGGGCCGCAGCAGCAGCTTCTGCGCCGTCGCCGTGTCGAACGCGGTGACCGACGCGCCCATCAGGTCGCCGGTGTCGATCAGCCCGACCAGCGTCATCTTCCGCACCGGCCCCGACGTGACGACCTGCACGGTGTCGCCCACGCCGAACCCGGCGTCCTTCGCCGTGTCGGCGTCCAGCGCCACCTCCGCCGGTCCGCGCGGCGCCCGTCCCGACGCCATCGAGAACCCGGTGTCGTCGGCCCAGTTCACGCCGAGTTTCGGCGGGCCCTGCCCGGCGGGCGGCCCGGCCAGCTCCCCGTCGCGGCCCAGCACCCCCGCGAAGCCGCTGACGTTCCCGACGACGTTCTCGGCCCCGTCGATCTTCTCGACCGACTCCACGACCGCCGCCGGCACCGGACGGCCCCCGCCGCCCTCGTCCGTCGCCCGCACGCTCACCGCCACGTTCTGCCCGATCCGGCTGAACATGTCGTCGAACTGCCGGTTCATGCTGTCGGTGAAGATCAGCGTGCCGGCCACGAACGCGACGCCGAGGATCACCGCGACGGCCGTCAGCACCAGCCTGATCTTGTGCGCCGCGAGATTGCGGAGCGTGACCCTCGCCATCATCGGGCCGGGCCCTCCCCGCCGTCCTCACCCGCGCCGACGCCCGACCCCGCGGGCACCGGGGGAGCGGCGGGCGCGTCGAAGCCCTTCATCCGCTCCAGCACCCGGTCCGCCGTCGGGTCCGCCATCGTGTCCACGATCCGCCCGTCCGACAGGAACAGCACCTGGTCGGCGTACGCCGCCGCCGACGGATCGTGCGTCACCATCACGATCGTCTGCCCCATCTCCCGCACCGACTCCCGCAGGAACGACAGCACCTCCGCACCCGACCGCGAATCCAGGTTCCCCGTCGGCTCGTCCGCGAAAATGATCTCCGGGCGGGACGCCAGCGCCCGCGCGCACGCCACCCGCTGCTGCTGACCCCCCGACAGCTCCGACGGCCGGTGCTTCAGCCGCGGCCGCAACCCCACCGTGTCGATCACCTGATCCAGCAACGCCGCGTCCGGCTTGCGCCCCGCGATGTCCATCGGCAGCGTGATGTTCTCCAGCGCCGACAGCGTCGGCACCAGATTGAACGCCTGGAACACGAACCCGATCTTGTCGCGGCGCAGCCGCGTCAGCTGCTTGTCCTTCAGCCGCGTCAGATCGGTATCGCCCACGAACACCGAACCCGAATCCACCGAGTCCAGCCCCGCCATGCAGTGCATCAGCGTCGACTTCCCCGACCCAGACGGGCCCATGATCGCCGTGAACCGCCCCCGCGGGATCCCCGCCGACACCGCGTCCAGCGCCACGACCCGGGCGTCACCGCGCCCGTACACCTTCGATATCTGCTCCGCCCGCGCGGCGAAATCGCCCGTCCCGGGGGCCGTCCCCGGCGCGGAACGCGCATCGGCGGTCGATGGGGCGGTGTTCGTCACGAGAACTCCTGAAGGGGTGAGACCAGCGGATGAACACGGACCGCCGCTCCACCGGGCGATCCGTTACCGAAACCCTAGAAGCCCCGAACCCCCCGAAGATGCACCCAGGGAATGGAATCGGCCGTCCACCCACCGCAGGACGCGCCCGCACCCGCTCGTCCTCCCGGAGTAGGACTTCCGCACCCCGAAGACAGGGTCGACCCCGAGACGACCCCGACGCCGCCACGAACACCGCAGGCCCACGGCCCGCCCCGCACACGGCCCCCCTGACCTCGCGCGACCACCCGCACGGCCGCAGGAGAGAAGCGGACGGCTCAGCTCTGACCCGGCCGGCTCAACCCCGTCTCGTACGCGTACACCACCGCCTGCACCCGATCCCGCAACCCCAACTTCGCCAGCACGTTCCCCACATGCGTCTTCACCGTCGTCTCGCTCACCACCAGCTCAGCCGCGATCTCCGCGTTCGACTGCCCCCGCGCCACATGACCCAGCACCTCCCGCTCCCGCTCGGTCAGCGTGTCCAGCCCCGGCGGCGGCGCCGAATCCCGCGCCGCCGGCAGCCGCGTCGCGAACTTGTCCAGCAGCCGCCGCGTCACGCTCGGCGCCACGATCGCGTCACCCGCCGCCACGATCCGGATCGCCTGCACCAGATCCTCCGGCGGCGAATCCTTCAGCAAGAACCCGCTCGCCCCCGACCGCACCGCCTCGATCACGTACTCGTCCAGATCGAACGTCGTCAGGATCAGCACCTTCGGATCATGCGACGCCGCACCGTCCCGGATGATCCGCCGCGTCGCCTCGATCCCGTCCACACCCGGCATCCGGATGTCCATCAGCACCACGTCCGGCAGCAGCGACCGCGTCAACTCCACCGCAGCCGCACCGTCCCCCGCCTCGCCCACCACCGCGATGTCCGGCTCCGCCTCCAGAATCAGCCGGAAACCCGTCCGCAGCAGCGGCTGGTCGTCGACCAGCAGCACCCGCACCGCGCTCATCGCGCCGCCCCGTCCATCGTTCCCGCTCCTCGACTCGCACCGCTCATGCCCGACAACCTACGCCTCCAGCGGGAAACGGGCCCGAACCCCGAACCCGCCCCCGACCCGCGGCCCGATCCGCAACTCGCCACCGTACAGCGCCACACGCTCGTACATCCCGACCAGCCCATGCCCCGGACGCGCCTCGTCCCCCGCCATGATCGTCGCCGTCCCCGGCCCGTCGTCCTCGATCTCCACCGTCAGATGATCGTCGGTGTAGTACAGCCGCACCCACGCCCGCGCCTGCGCCCCCGCATGCTTCAACGTGTTCGTCAACGCCTCCTGGATCAACCGGAACGCCGCCACGTCCACCCCCGGCGACGGCGTCCGCGCCTCGCCCTCGATCCACAACTGCACCGACAACCCCGTCTCCCGCACATGATCCAGCAACTCGCCCAGATCACCCAACCCCGGCTGCGGAGCCAGCTCGCCCCCCGCCCGATCCATGTCCCGCTCCGTCCGCAGCACCCCCACGATCCGCCGCATCTCGCTCAACGCCGTCCGCCCGACCTCCTCGATCGTCGACATCGCGTCCCGCGCACTGCCCGCGTCCCGGTCGATGATCCGCCGCGCCGCCCCCGCCTGCACCGTCATCACGCTCACATGATGCGCCACCACATCGTGCAGCTCCCGCGCGATCCGCGAACGCTCCTCGATCCGCGCCGCCCGCGCGTCCGTCCCCCGCGCCCGCTCCAGCCGCGCCGCCCGGCTCTCCAGCTCCGCGAAATACGCCCGCCGCAACCGCAGATTCCGCCCCAGCATCCACACCCCGATCACCAGCGCGCAATCGGTCAGGAACACCATCGGCGACGTCGACACCGGCAGCAGCAACAACATCACCACGAAATACGTGCACGCCAGCAACCCGCCGAGCGCACTCTGCGCCAGCCCCCGATGCGCCGCCACGCTGTACACCGCCACCAGGAACGCCACCACGTCCGGCACCGACGGCGGATACCTCAACGCCGACAACACCGCCCCGCCCGCCACCACGAACAGCAGCACCGGCAACGGAGCACGCCGCCGGAACGCCAACGCCAGCGCGATGACCGCCACCAGCACACCGCCCGGCACGTCCGGCGACCGGAACCGCGACTCCAGACCGCCCGTCCCCACGTCATCGAGGAACAGCTGAGGCAGCCCCACCAGCAGCAACCCGACCGCCAGCAGCGCATCGGCCGCCAGCGGGCGCGACTGCAGCCAGGCGCGGAAAGCGAGAAGACCACGGATGCGGGGTGACACGATTCTCACCCTAGGACGTCACGCCAGGTCGTGAGCCCTCCTGAACGCCGATCTGCCGTCCTCCCCAAGAAGGAGACCCGGCACCCCGCCCCACCCCCCACGACCTACAGATCGTCCCGCTCCCGCGCCGCGTCCCCCGGCCCCGCAGGACCACCGCCGCCCACCGGCTCCGCCGCCGCGGGACGCCCGACCCGCACCACCGGCAACGGCGGGGGAGTGCCCCCGAACTCCGGGCACCGCACCCGATGATCGCACCAGTCGCACAACCGCCCCCGCCGCGACCGCCACTCCCCGCTGTCCATCGCCCGCCGGATCGCCTGCCACAACGCCTCCACCTTCCGCTGCGTCGCCCGCAGATCCGCCTCGTCCGGCTCGTACCGCAGTACCTCCCCGTTCCCCAGATACATCAACTGCAGCAACCGCGGCACCCGCCCCCGCAACCGCCACAACACCAGCGCGTAAAACTTCATCTGGAACAACGCCCGCGCCTCGAAATCCGCCCGCGGCGCCGTCCCCGTCTTGTAATCCACGATCCGCACGTCACCGGTCGGCGCCACGTCCACCCGGTCGATGTACCCCCGCAGCTTCAACCCCGAATCCAGCACCGTCTCGACGAACAGCTCCCGCTCCGCCGGCTCCAGCCGCCGCGGATCCTCCAGCGTGAAATACCGCTCCACCATCCGCCGCGCCTGCGCCAGCCACTCGTCCCGCTCGGCGTCCCCGGCCGAACCCTCCTCGAACAGCCCCGCCAGCTCCGGCTCCGCCTCCAGCAGCCGCTCCCACTCCGGCCCCAGCATCGCCAGCGCCGCCTCCGGCGTCCGCCCGCCCGTCGGCAGATCGAACAGCCGCTCCAGCACCGCGTGCACCAGCGTCCCCCGCACCGCCGCCGCACTCGGCCGCTCCGGAATCCGGTCGATCACCCGGAACCGGTACAGCAGCGGACACGTCATGAAATCGCCCGCCCGGGACGGCGACAACGACCCCACCACCCCGGCACCCCTTCCCCGCGTCCGTCCCCGCACCGCCGTCCCCCGCCGGGCGAGAAGAAGGAACACTGGGCGTGCCTGGGCGCCGGCCACCACCGGCCTCGGTCGTCGTCATGGCACAGCAGACGTCGGCGACCACCCCGACGAAAACCCCGCACCGCCACCCCGCACACGCCCCCGGCACACGGCCCGCACACGGGCTCGCACACGGCCCCGCCCACGCCCCCGCCCACAAGCGCCCGCACGACCTCCCGCACGGCCGCAGGCACGACCGGCCGACCGGGGCCGTAGCATCGGTGACGTGACCCACAGCGCACCCCCGAACCCGGGCAAGACCCCGGCCACCGGCCACGACGACGGCCGCACCAACCGGCCCGGCCTCTACTTCGGCCGCCCCTTCGGCGTCCCCGTCTTCGTCTCGCCCAGCTGGTTCCTGGTCGCCGTCCTCGTCACCGTCATGTTCGAAGGACAAGTCAACGACGTCGTCGAACGCCCCACCAGCTACGCCGTCGCCTTCGCCTACGCCGTACTCCTCTACGGCTCCGTCTTCGTCCACGAACTCAGCCACGCCGTCACCGCCCGCGTCCTCGGACTCCCCGTCCGCTCCGTCACCCTCCACATCCTCGGCGGCGAAACCTCCATCGAACGCGAAGCCCCCACCCCCGGACGCGAATTCCTCATCGCCTTCGCCGGCCCCCTCGTCAACCTCGTCCTCGCCGGACTCGGCCTCCTCGCCCACGCCACCCTCCCCCTCCCGCCCACCGCCCTCCTCCTCATCGACGCCCTCACCTTCGCCAACCTCCTCGTCGGCGTCTTCAACCTCCTGCCCGGCCTCCCCCTCGACGGCGGCCGCCTCGTCCGCGCCGCCGTCTGGAAAGCCACCGGCCACAGCCGCAGCGGCGCCATCATCGCCGGCTGGGTCGGCCGCGCCCGTCGCCATCGCCGCCCTCCTCGCCGGCGCCTACCTCGCCGCCTACCCCGCCTCCGACGAAACCACCGGCGGCGGCACCGGCTTCGGCTGGCTCGCCCTCCTCTGGTCCGCCCTCGTCGCCTCCTTCATCTGGGTCGGCGCCACCCAAGCCATAACGCCGAACACGTCGCGACCGCATCCCCCTGCTGTCCGCCCGCCGCCTCGCCCGCCGCGCCACCCTCGTCACCCCCGACACCCCCCTCGCCGAAGCCGTCCGCCGCGCCCACACCGACCACGCCGGCGCACTCGTCGTCGTCGACCACGACGGCGCACCCCGCGGCCTCGTCAGCGAGAAAGCCGTCACCCAAACCCCCGAACACCGCCGCCCCTGGGTCACCGTCGGCGACCTCACCCGCGGCCTCGAACCCGACCTCACCCTCCCCGCCGACCTCCGCGGCGAAGCCCTCATCGAAGCCCTCCGCCGCGCCCCCGCCCCCGAATACCTCCTCCTCGAACCCGACGGCCGCGTCTACGGCGTCCTCACCGTCAGCGACGTCGACCGCACCTTCACCGGAATCTGACCCCCCGCACCACCCGGCAAGCACCGACCGACCGCCCACCGGACGGACCGAACCGCACCCCGCCCGGCGCTAGCCTTGACCCCCATGAGCGAACCCCAGTCCAACGACGGACCCCGCACCACCACCGGCCGCATCCCCCACGGCCCCTTCCGTCCCGGAGACCAGGTTCAGCTCACCGACCCCAAAGGCCGCATCAACACCATCACCCTCCAGCCCGGCAAGGAATACCACTCCCACAAGGGCGCCATCCCCCACGACACCATCATCGGCAGCCCCGAAGGCTCCGTCTTCCGCTCCACCGGCGGCGTCGAATACCTCGTCTTCCGCCCCCTCCTCACCGACCACACCCTCCGCATGCCCCGCGGCGCCGCCGTCGTCTACCCCAAAGACGCCGCCCAGATCGTCGCCCAAGCCGACATCTTCCCCGGCGCCCGCGTCATCGAAGCCGCGCCGGATCCGGCGCCCTCAGCTGCTTCCTCCTGCGCGCCGTCGGCGAACACGGCCTCCTCTCCTCCTACGAACGACGCCCCGACTTCGCCGACATCGCCCGCGGCAACGTCGAACGCTTCTTCGGCGGCCCCCACCCCGCCTGGCGCCTCACCGTCGGCTCCCTCGAACACGACCTCGCCGAAACCGAGATCGACCGCGCCGTCCTCGACATGCTCGCCCCCTGGGAATGCATCGACGCCGTCGCCGAAGCCCTCATCCCCGGCGGCATGCTCTGCGCCTACATCGCCACCACCACCCAGATGTCCCGCATCGTCGAAGACCTCCGCGGCCACGGCAGCTTCGCCGAGCCCTACGCCTTCGAAACCCTGCTGCGCTCCTGGCACGTCGACGGCCTCGCCGGCATCGCCCTGGAAGATCTGGGCGGCATCCGCGAGAGGGCCCGGCTCCGCAAGCCCCAGCGGGTCACCCTGCACTCATGGAGTTTCGCCCGGCTCGGCGGCCACATCGCCTACAAGGCGCGCCGAGCCGGTGTGGCAGTGGTGCACGTCGATCCCCGCAACACCTCCCGCGGGTGTTCGGCGTGTGGTCACATCGATAAGAGCAATCGCCCTGACCAGGCGAGTTTCCGGTGCACGTCGTGCGGCTTCGCTGAGCACGCCGACGTGAACGCAGCCCGCAACATCGCCGCACGCGGTGCGGCGGGCTGGGCAGTGAGTCACGCTGCCGACGACGCGGCCTGAGCCATCACACCCAGTGGTGGCGAGGAACTGCAAGCTCGGTCACTCAGGCCGAGAAGCTGACGAATTGACCCGCGAAACCTTCGGCGTTTCGTGAGGAAAATTCCACGAGACCGGACGCCCGCCCATGTGCAGGCGTGTTTTCCGCCGTGTGACGGTGTGATGTCCAACGCATGACGACCCGGTCGGTCCTTACGTCGCCTAGCCTTGATGACCATGTCAGATGCCGGTTCGCCGAGCGGGGACGACCCTGCGCTCCTTCCGCCGGAGGCGCCCCCGGACCCGCTCGGGGAGTTTCCGCTGGACGCCCCGATCGGGGTCTTCGACAGCGGTTTCGGCGGGCTCACCGTGGCCCGCGCGATCCTCGACCAGCTGCCGAACGAACCGATCGTCTACCTGGGCGACTCGGCCCGGCAGCCGTACGGACCGCGCCCCATCGCCGAGGTCCGCGCGTTCGCGCTGGAGATGCTCGACAGCCTCGTCGACGAGGGCGTGAAGATGCTGGTGATCGCCTGCAACAGCGCCAGCTCGGCGATGCTGCGCGACGCCCGCGAACGCTACGACGTCCCGGTCGTCGAGGTGATCAACCCCGCCACCCGCCGCGCCGCCCGCGCCACCCGCAACGGACGCGTCGGGCTGATCGCGACGCGCGCCACCGTGCAGAGCCGCGCCTACGAGGACTCGTTCGCCGCCGCTCCGCACATCGAGCTCGTCGCCGCCGCCTGCCCCCGCTTCGTCGAGTTCGTCGAGGCGGGCGTGACGGCCGGGGACGAACTGCTCGACGCGGCCCGCGAGTACCTCGAACCGATCGTGGACGCCGGATGCGACACCCTCATCCTGGGCTGCACGCATTACCCCCTTCTTGCCGGTGTCATCTCGTATGTGGTCGGAGACGGGGTCACACTGGTCTCAAGCGCCGACGAGACCGCCAAGGACGTGTACCGAGTGCTCCAGGACCGGGGACTGGCCCGCGCGGAGGGGACGCCCCCGCCGCCGCACCGCTTCCGGGTGACCGGCGACCCGGCGGTGTTCGCCGAACTCGGCCGCCGGTTCCTCGGACCGGAGATCGGCACGGTGGAAAGCGATCTCGGCCGGGTCCTGACGACCGGATGACCACCTGATTCTTCGGGGGACGCAGAAGGAGGATCGAGCGTGCGGGTCACTGTGATCGGCTGCTCCGGCAGTTTCCCTGGGCCGGACAGTCCCGCGTCCAGTTATCTCATCGAGGCCGAGGGGTTCGCCATGCTCCTCGACCTCGGCAACGGTGCGCTCGGCTCACTGCAGCGCTTCCACTCCATGTACGAGATCGACGCCGTGTGCATCTCGCACCTGCACGCCGACCACTGCCTCGACCTGTGCGGCTACTGGGTGGCGCGGACGTACCGGCCGAGCGGCGCGCCGCCGCGCCTGCCCGTGCACGGGCCCGAGGGCACGGCCGTCCGGATGGCGCGCGCCTACGACCTCGACCCCGACCCCGGCATGTCCGACACCTTCGACTTCCGCACACTGCGGCGCGGCCCGTTCGAGATCGGCCCGTTCCGGGTGACGACCGAGATCATGCCGCACCCCGTCGAGGCGTACGCGTTCCGCATCGAGTACGGCGGCAAGGCCCTCGCCTACTCGGGCGACACCGGCCCGTCCGACACCCTCGTCGACCTGGCCCGCGACGCCGACCTGTTCCTGTGCGAGGCGTCGTTCCTGGAGGGCCCCGCCCTGCCGTCCGAACTCCACCTGACCGCCCGCGAGGCCGCCGAACACGCCGCGCGCGCCGACGTCGGACGGCTCGTCCTCACGCACCTGGTCCCGTGGAACGACGCCGACGTCTCCCTCAAGGAAGCCAGGACGGCCGGCTACGGAGGCGAGATCGAACTGGCCCGAGTAGGCACCCGCTACGACCTCTGACCCACGACGCGCAGCACGTTCGGCTCCGGCCAGTCGGACGGTGCGGCCGAAAGGCCCGAAGCGCACGCCTCGCCCCGGACACACCGTCCGGCACGTCACCGGGCACATCGGCGGTGCGTCACCGGGACAGTCGCCTCCACATCGGGTGGTGCGACTCCGGGCCGTGATCGGGTCGGTCCGGGTTCGTGACTACGACCTGTCACAGTGCGGTCCCGCGTCGGCGTTAAGGTGGTTCGCATGTCTCGCCCCGATGATCGTGCGCCCGACCGGCTCCGTCCCGTCCGCCTGCAGCGCGGCTGGCTCGACCACGCGGAAGGGTCGGTGCTGGTCGAGTTCGGCGGCACACGGGTGCTGTGCGCCGCGTCCGTGGAGACATCGGTGCCGCGGTGGCGGCGCGACAGCGGCCTCGGCTGGGTCACCGCCGAGTACGCGATGCTGCCCCGCGCGACCAACACCCGCAACGACCGCGAGGCCGTCAAGGGGAAGATCGGGGGCCGCACCCACGAGATCTCCCGGCTGATCGGCCGGTCCATCCGCGCGTGCATCGACTACAAGGCGCTCGGCGAGAACACCGTGCGGCTCGACTGCGACGTCCTCCAGGCCGACGGCGGCACCCGCACCGCCGCGATCACCGGCGCCTACGTCGCGCTGGCCGACGCGGTGAGCTGGATGCGCGAGCGCGGGCTCGTCAAGCGCGACCCCCTCACCACCTCGATCGCGGCCATCAGCGTCGGCGTCGTCGCCGGGGAGGCGCGCCTCGACCTCTGCTACGAGGAGGACTCGGCCGCCGAAACCGACATGAACGTCGTCTGCACCGGCGAGGGCAAGTTCGTCGAGGTGCAGGGCACCGCCGAGGGCGCCCCGTTCGACCGCGCCGAGCTGGACGCGCTGCTCGACCTCGCGGCGGGCGGCTGCGCCGAGCTGACCCGCCTGCAACTGGAGGCGCTCGGCCGATGACCCGCATCGTGCTCGCCACCCGCAACCAGGGCAAGATCGCCGAACTGCACCGCATCCTGGACGGCATCGACGTCGCGGGCCTCGCCGAGTTCCCGGACGCCCCCGAGGTCCCCGAAACCGAGCCGACGTTCGAGGGCAACGCGCTGCTGAAGGCCCGCGCGATCTGCCTGCACACCGGCCTGCCCGCCGTCGCCGACGACTCCGGCCTGTGCGTCGACGAGCTGAACGGCATGCCCGGCGTGCTGTCGGCCCGCTGGTCGGGCGGGTTCGGCGACGCGTCCGGCGACAAGGACGCCGCGAACCTGCGGCTGGTGCTCGACCAGATCGCCGACGTCCCGGACGAGCGGCGCGGCGGCGCGTTCGTGTGCGCGGCGGCGCTCGTCCTGCCCGGCGGCGTGGAGCACTGCGTCGAGGGCCGGATGCGGGGGACGATCGCGCGCGCCCCGCGCGGCACCGGCGGGTTCGGCTACGACCCGGTCTTCGTCCCGGAGGGCGAGCCCCGTACGACGGCGGAACTGTCGGCGGAGGAGAAGGACGCGATCAGCCACCGCGGCCGCGCGTTCCGCGCCCTCGCCGACATCCTCCCGAACGCCCTGGCCGCCGCCGGCCTGACCTGACCCCCACCCCGAACGGCCGCCGGCTCGGCGAGTTGGTCCTGGCGGTGCCGACGGCTCCCGGAAACGGTGGCCGCTGAAGGGGCGTCCGTTGCCTGCGGTTGTTGGGTTCGGCGTGCTTCCGCCGTCCCCGGGGTGCCCGTGGGCCCCGGGAAACGGCGGTTGCCGTGCGGTTGTCCGCTGCTTGTGGTTGTTGGGTTCGGCGTGCTTCCGCCGTCCCCGGGGTGGCCTGTCGGCCCCGGGAAACGGCGGTCGTTGTGCGGCGTCCGTTGCCTGCGGTTGTTGGGTTCGGCGTGCTTCCGCCGTCCCTGGGGTGCCTGTCGGCCCCCGGAAGCGGCGGTTGCTGTGCGGCCGCCGGCCCGCTGACCCGCCGGTTCGGCGTGTCATGCCGGGGGCCGGTCGGGGCATGCGGAGACTGGGGCCGCCCGGGGGCGACGGGTCAGCGGCGGGTGCGGATTCGGACGAAGGTGCCGTCCCAGTCGGTTCGTAGCTCCATCAGGTCGACGAGCAGCCGGACGGTCCAGAGGCCGAAGCCCGACTGCAGTGCGGAGTCGGGCGGGATGAAGCCAGTGAGGGAGCTGGGGACGGGGCGCCAGCAGCCGTTGTCGCCGACCTCGCACACCAGGTCGTCGCCGTCGGCCCACACCTGGAGGCCCGCGGGCGGGGTGCCGTGCTGGAGGGCGTTCGCGGCGAGTTCGTTGACGGCGGTGACGAGGTTCAGCGTCTGCGTGCGGCCGAGGCCGTGGACGTCGGCGCGGTGCTCGACGAACGTCCGCATCGCGTGCAGGTCGGTGCCGTCGATGACCATCCGGTCGGCGTCGGCGGGACGGTCGAAGGCGCGGGCGCGGTCGCATTCGGCGCCGAACGGCTCGGGCGGCACGTACTGCCGGTTGGACGTCGAGCGGCCGTCGCGCACGATGATCGGGTGCGTGCGGCTGGCCTGCCGGACGACCTCGGCGGGCAGCGACGTCTCGTTGTATGGGCAGAGCGCGCGCGCGTCGGTGCCGCCGAACACGACGTTGATCAGCGATTCGTAGCGGATCCACTCGCGCGTCTGCCGCTCGTCCCAGCCGTCCCACACCGGTTCGGCGAGCGCGCACACGCTGCGCGGCGCGCTGTTCTTCACGATCTCCTGGTAGTCCCGCAGGGTGTGGACGGGATGTCGGTAGAACTTCGCGGAGTCCCGGAAGGCGATCGCGTCGCCGTGTTCGGCGAGCGTGTCGCGCAGGGCCGTCAGATGGGGTTCGCGCGCCACGGCGACGACCGTCTGCCCGGCCTCCAGTCCCGCCTCCAGGAACGGGACGGCGACCTTGAGGTAGTGCTCGGTGCCCGCGTACACGAACGCCCTGTGTTCAAGCGTCATCAGGCGAGGTCCTCCGTCTCGGTCCGGCGGCCGCGGGTCAGGCCCGGCAGCCGGTGCCAGCCGACCATCTCGATCACGTTCTCGACTTCGGGCTGGAGCCCGTCGAGGATCAGCTCGTCGTCGCCGTCGAGCGCGACGGCGTGCCGCACCAGCAGGTGCAGGCCGCGCAGGTCGATGAACCGCAGCCGGGACATGTCGAGGCGGACGCCGCGGCGCCGCCCGTCCGGGCCCCGGCTGACCAGCGACAGCTTCTCGTCGAACGCCGTGTGCCGCGCGGCGTCGAGCTCGCCTTCGATGCGCAGGCCGTCCGGTTCGAAGGTGCGGACGATCCGCAGCACGTTGTCCTCGTACTCGGGGTCGACCTCGACGAGCACCTCGTGGGTGTCGCGGAGCGCGGCGAGCTGCTCGGGCGGGCAGGCGTGCCGGTCGATCTGGCACACCGCCATCGCCCTGGTGCTGGGCGAGACGGCGTCGCCGACGCGGTGCTCGCAGCCGAGGACGCGCGGCAGGTCGGCGATGCCGGGATCGTTCAGCAGCCAGCTGTAGTCGGTGGTGAGCCGCATCGCGCGGAACACGTCGCCGTGGGTGTTCTCCATCTCGCGGGCGATCGTGTCGAGCAGCATCGTCGGCTCGAATCCGCCGCCGCGGTTCAGGCACGCGTCCCGCCGCGAGATCACGCGCAGCTGGCCGGTGCGCTGGACGGCCGCCACGTCGACGCCGTCGCCGAGGCCGGGCAGCCGGTCGGCGGGCGCGTCGGTGACGTACAGGACCTTCTCGTTCGTGGCCAGCCCCTCGCGCACGAACGTGCCGATGACCCGATCGCGCTCTTCGAAGCCGGTGTAGGCCAGCCAGCCGTGATCGCCCGGCCGGATGTCGCTCACGGGTCGCTTGGCGAACCAGGGTGTCTCCATGGCCTGCCCATCGGGGTCGTCGTGGATGCGTCCAGAGTACGCCGTCGGCGGCGGATTGGAAGCTCGATGCACGGACTCGATCACCCTCCGTCGCCGATTCCGGGAAGGTCCAGGCGCAGCCGCACGACCGTTCCGGCCGCGCCCGTCCGGATCTGGACGAGCGAGCACAGCAGCCGGACGGCCCACAGCCCGAACCGTCCGCTGGTGCCGGCCTCGGACCGCCGGGGCGGGACGAGCCCGAAGCCCGCGTCCGGCGGCCAGCGGCCCGCGTCGGACACCTCGCAGACGAACGCGGGGTCGCCGCCCGTCCCGTCCGTCCACATCCGCAGCATGATGGGGGGCGCGCCGTGCCGTTCGGCGTTCGTGACGAGTTCGGTGACGGCGACGAGCAGGCGCTGCAGGTCCTCGCCGGGGAGCGGGGTGCGGCGCGCGTACTCGGCGACGTAGGCGCGCAGCCAGTACAGGTCCGGACGGTCGATCTTCAGTTCGTCCGCGTGGACGGGCGGCGGCGGCAGCGGTTCGCGGTCGCACCCGGCGCTGAACGCGCGGGGGTCGACGAACCCGGGGTTGGGCACGGCCCGCGCGCCCCGGACGGTCTCGGGGTGCGTCCGGCGGCCCGCCGCGACGACGCCGGGCGGGAGCGTCGCGGCGTACGGGCACATGATCGCCGCGCCGGTCTCGCGGAACGCGATGTTCAGGATCGCCTCGACGCGCTGCCATTCGAGGACTTCCAGCGGCCCGCGGCGGGCCCACACGGGTTCGCCGAGGAGCCGCAGGCGGCGTCCCTCGCCGTTCATGGCCTCGGCGTCGCTGAGGCAGTCGGAGAGGGTCCGCGAGGGGTGCGCGTACCAGCGGGCCGCTTCGGTGAACTCGACGCGCGCGCCGTCGTGCCCGAGGGCGTCGCGCAGCAGGTGTTCGAGCCCGACCCCGCAGACGACCTGGACGCGGTCGCCCGCCGCCAGCCCTTCGCCGAGGAACGGGACGGCGCCGCCGAGGAACTCGTTCACCCCGTCGTACGGCAGTACGCGATGAGTGAAGGTCGCGCTCACGGCGCCCCCAGCGAGTCGTCGAACACGGCGTCACAGACCATTTCCAACATAAGACACCCGCCCGCCGCGCGCAGGCCCCCTATTTCAGATGACGCGGGGGAAAGAGGGCGAGGCGCATCGGCGGGACGTGCCGGGCGACGAATTCATCGGTCGGCATCGAGGCGATCGGATCGACGCCGAGGATGTAGCGGGCGAACACCACCCCGGCGAGCTGGGTGCCGAACGAGGCGGCGCGTCCGGCCGCGCCCGGCCCGCCGACGTGCGCCGCGATCCGTTCGATCATCTCGTGCCACACGACGTCCTTGAGCAGCCTGGACAGTTCCGGCTCCTGGACGGCCGTGCGCACCATCAGCGCGAGCTGCGGGCCGCCGACCGGGTCGTCCCAGGCGGCGAGCTGCGCCCGCAGGATCCGTTCGCACAGGCCGGCGGGGTCGCCGGGCAGTGCGCCCGCGAGCACCTCGGGCGGGTTGGCCAGCAGGCCGAGCACCGCGCCGAACAGGCCCTTCTTCGATCCGAAGAAGTAGCTGATCAGCGCGGCGTCGACGCCCGCCTCGGCGGCGACGGACCGCATCGTCACCTTGGCGTAGCCGTCGGCGAGGAACCGGCGGCGGGCCACCGCGAGGATCTCCTCCCGGGTGTCGGGGGAGCCGCGCCGCCGCCCCCGGGATTTATTCATCATGGTTGAAATATAGGTTCTCCGGGCGCGATGGTCGAGGCATCGCAACGAAGGAGACCGTGATGAGCGCCAAGGAACCGCACAGGGCCGTGCTGCCCGCCGTGATGCTCTCCCTCGCCACCGTCGTGTCGGCGGTGGCGTCCCTCAACACCGCCCTGCCGTCCCTGGCCCGCGACCTGCGCGCCACGCAGACCGAGCTGGCCTGGATCATCGACGCCTACGCGCTCGTCTTCGCGGCCCTGCTGCTGCTCGGCGGCGCCGTCGGCGACCGCTACGGACGCCGCCGCGTCCTCGCCGCCGGACTGCTGATCTTCGGCGCCGGCTCGGCCGCCGCCGCGTTCGCGAGCGACCCCGCCTGGCTCGTCGCGATGCGCGGCGTCCTCGGCGTCGGCGCCGCCCTGGTCATGCCCGCCACCCTCTCCACGATCACCTCGACCTTCCCCGCCCACCAGCGGGCCCGCGCGGTCGGGGCGTGGGCGGGCGTCGCGGGGGCCAGCGCGATCTTCGGGCTGCTGGTCTCCGGCAGCCTCCTGGAGGTCTGGTCGTGGGAGGCGGTGTTCTGGATGAACGTCGTGCTCGCCGCCGTCGCGCTCGCCGCGACCCTCGCCGTGGTCCCCGAATCGGCCGAACCGGACGCCCCGCGCCTCGACATCGCCGGAGCGCTGATCACCGTCGCGGGCCTCGGCGTCGGTGTCTACTCGATCATCGAGGCGCCGATGGAGGGCTGGACGAGCGCCCGCACCCTCGGCGGCTTCGCGCTCGCGATCGTCCTGCTCGCCGCGTTCGTCCGGTGGGAACTGCGCCGCCCGAACCCGCTCCTGGACCCCCGGCTGTTCCGCATCCCCGCGTTCTCCGCGGCCACCCTCTCGATCACCGTCCAGTTCTTCGCGTTCTTCGGGTTCGTCTTCATCGTCCTGCAGTACCTGCAGATCGTGCAGGGCAACGGCCCGCTGCTCGCCGCGGCGAGCCTGCTCCCGATGGCCGCCACGCTGATGCCGTCCGCCCGGGTCCTGGCGCCCCGCCTCGCCGCCCGGCTGGGCCACCGCCGGGTCGTCGTCACCGGCCTGATCCTGGTGAGCGCCGCCATGGCGACCCTCTCGTTCCTCGACGCCGACAGCTCGTACTGGCTCCTGCTCACCGCCCTGATCCCGCTCGGTGCCGGGATGGGCCTCGCGATGACCCCCGCGACCGCCGCGATCACCGACGCGCTCCCGCCCGCCAAGCAGGGCGTCGGCTCGGCCGTGAACGACCTCGCCCGCGAACTCGGCGGCGCGCTCGGCATCGCCGTCCTCGGCAGCGTCCTGCAGTCCGCCTACCGCGCCGACCTCGACCTCCCCGGCGTCCCCGCCCGCGTGGCCGAGCAGGCCGAGTCGTCCCCGGCGGTCGCCGCGCACCTCGGCCCCCGCATCGCCGAACAGGCCCACGACGCCTTCTCGACCGGCATCGGCACCGCGTTCGCCCTCTCCGCGATCACCGTCGCCGGCACCGCCGTCCTCGTCGCCGTCATGCTCCGCGGACGCCCCGCGCCCGCACCCGCCGAGCCCCGTGCGGCGGACAAGTCGATATCGGTCTGAACACCCGAACCGCTAAACTGAGCGCGCCCCCCAGCAGGGGCGCGCGGGCGTGGCGAAACCTGGCATACGCGACAGGTTTAGGTCCTGTTGGTGGAGACACCGTGGGGGTTCGAATCCCCCCGCCCGCACCGAGGAACCCTCCAGGAAGTAAACGCTGCCCGGTAGTCGGCCGGACGGGGAAACAGGGCCGCGATCCCGTGCGCGGAAAGCGGTGCCGTCCATCACCTGGAGTGGATGGACGAGGAAACGCGAGTTTCACGCGCGTAGCGCGGATCTACCCGGCGGCCGGAATGCGAACCCGGACGGGCGCCGCGCCGTAGCCTGAGGGTGCGGTGTCACCACCAGGAAGGGCGGGGCCTATGTCCACAGACGGTACCCCCGAGACCGTTGGTCAGCGGATCGCACGCACCCGCAAGCTGCGGGGTTTGACCCAGATCGGCCTTGCCCAGCGCGTCGCCTACAGCCGTTCGCATCTCGCCCAAGTGGAGACGGGACGCAAGGTGGCGACCCCCGCGTTCGTCACCGCGACCGCGGCGGCGCTGGGCGTGGACCCGGCCGAGCTCTACGGGCAGCCCTACCGCGGATGTTCGCGGGCCGACGATCAGGTCCACGCCTCGATTTCGGACCTGCGCCGCGCTATGGCCTACGTCGACGTCGGCCCGGAGTTCGACGCCCCGCCGCGCACGCTCGACCAGCTCGCGTCGGCCATCGACGACGCGCTGGCGCTACGCCACGCCGCGCGCCACCGGCAGCTTGCCGCGCGGCTACCGGCCATCATCGAAGAGCTGACCTGGTATGTGTACGAGGTCGGGGGCGCGCGCCCGTGGAGCTTGCTCAACCGGACGCACAACCTGGCCGCGTCCCTCACCCGCCGCCTGGGGTATAACGACCTTTCCGGGCAGATCATGGAGCGGGCGGCCGTGTCCGCCGCGCACTCACAGGACCCGCATCTACCGCTGATGATCTCGCACCGGCGCTCGCTGCTGATGATGGGCATCGCCGCCTACGGCCCCGCCATCCGGCTGCTCGACCAGTCGATCCGCAAGGTCGACAAGGTACGCCCGGACGCCGCCGAGGTTCTGGGCTCCCTGCACCTGCGCGCGGCCGTCGTGTCGGCCCGCGGGCGCAGAAGTACCGATGCGTGGGACCACTACGAGCAGGCGACCGAGGTCAGCCGCGCGGCCGGTAGCCCGGTGCTGGACGAGCACGGCACCGACTACAACCCGGGCAACCTCGCCATCCACGGTGCCGCTATCGCGCTCGAGCTCGGGGACTTGGACGAGGCCGCGCGGCGGGACGAGCGGATCCCCGCGCGAGTGCTGAACGGTATGGCGGCCGAACGTCGTGCGCATCACCAGATCGACATGGCCCGGGTCCGAGTGGAACTCGGCGACTACGGTCGGGCGCTATCGCGGGTGCTGGCAGCCGAGCGGTGCGCACCCCAGATGACGCGGTTCCATCCATCGGCACGGGCCGTCGCGGTGCACCTCGCGGACGCCCGGCGCACCGTCCCCGAACCTTTGCGAGGACTGCTCAACCGCATGTGCGTCTAATCGCGCGCGTAGGCGCTCGGACGGCTCCGGCGCAACACCTTCGATGTTCCGAACTTGGAACATTGGGCGGAACCACGGCCGCGATCGTTGAGGTCGACAAGGCGGCTCCGGCCCACTGCGGGAACAGTGGGGGAACCCGGAGCCTTGGCCGGAAGGTGGTTCCGACCCATGACGAATCGTACGACTCCGCAGCAATGCCTCGCAGCACTCGCGGCGCAGCTGTCCGCCAGGCGGCTTGAGGTCGAGCTGACCGCGCGCGGTTTGCGCGTGGACGACCCGCAGATTCCCGGCTGGTGCCCTGACGCGAGCCCGGCGACCGTCACCGTCACCTGCCGCGAGCGCAACGACGATGGTGGCCGGATGTGGTTCTTCGGCCCCGGCCACGAGCCGATCGCCGAGGTCGACCAGATCATGAACGCCGTGGCGTGGATTCTCGGCCGCCTGGTGGCCGGCCGGGAACCCCAGGAAGCCGGGGAGGTTTCGCGGTGACGGCGGCGCGAGCGGCCGTCGAAGCCGATCCCGGCCGCGTGGCGGCCGAAGTGGCGCGCCGGTTCCCCGGGACGTCGGCATGGCTGGGCGGGTCTACCGGTCGCTGGTGGGCGCTCGCACGCGACCGGACGGGGGCCGACCGTCTCGTCGAGGCGTCGACGCCCGGCGAACTGGTCCGCCGCCTGGACGGCCTGGGTGTGCGGCCCGCCGTGCCGATGCCCGCGCCGAGGTACACGCGCGTCCGGCCCGCCGCCGTGCCGGACGCGACCGTCCCTGACCTTGCGCGTGTCGTCCAGCCGACCGCGGCACCCGTTCGTCCCCTGAGGGAACGGCACCGCCGCGCGCCGCGCCGGGGATGGCTGCGCACCGTGTTCGGCGGCCTCGCCGCCTCTTGACCTGCCCCGTTCTCCGTGGCCGTCGTCCGGCGGCCACGGCCGCAACCCCCGTGAGGAGAGATGGAGAGCATCGAGATGTTCGGGCGGGACGCACAGCTGCACGCCGCGCTCCGCCGGTGCGCGCCCCAGATGACGGTGTCCCTCGACCGGGACGTCAGGGACTTGCCGCACGTGCGCGTCGCCTACCGCGAACTGGGACCCTGGTTCGTTTCCTGGGACGGCCAGACCTACCGGTGGCGAACGGGGCCGGTCGCGGGACGGTGGTTGCCCATCGACGCCGAGGAAGCCGCAGTCAAGATTGCCCGCCGAATGGGCGCGGCCGTCAAGTCGTCGCAGCCGCAGGACTGCTCGTGCGAGGCAATGAATGCCCTGCCGGACCGCTGGTGGGTGAGCCTTCCGGTGCTCAGTGACGCCTTCCAGGTCGAGATGGTTCGAGGCGATGGCGAGCGTGGTCTGTGGTGGGGCAACCAAGTCGTCGGCCGCGCACTGCGGCGGGAACATGGGCGATGGGCGGTCGTCGGACGTGACGACGTCCCACTTCCGAACGGCGCGGGAACCGGAGGCCGGTATCCGACGGCTGAGGCTGCGCTCGTCCGTGCGCGGGACGCCTGGAGGCAGCGAGCCGTCACCGTATCCGACGATCTCGGCGAGGACTACTGGGTTGAGCCCCGGCCCGTGGCGGGCGTGGACTCGTTGTGGCTGGGGCGCATTCACCTCGGCTACGTTCGCCAGTCGCGCGACGGCGCTTGGGAGGCGTTCACCACCAACGACGAACGCCTCACGTTCGATCGCGGGGAGGACGGCTTCCCCACCCGCGAACAGGCGCTGCTGGCCGTGCGTGGCGCGTGGCGTACCCACCTGCGCCGCATCCTGCGCGTCACCGACCGGCCCCGCTGACGAGACCTCAGGCCCCGCGCCTGGAGCCGCGAGCGCGGACGAACCGTGCTTGAACCATCACAAGGAGGAAGTCCATGACCCTCATCGTCGAATCGGCGGTCACGACCGCCGTATCCCGCAGTCCCCGGGAGTTGCTCGACCACGCCCCGGGCCTGTTCGACAAGCTCGCCGCCTACGTCGCCAAGGACCGTCAGGTCACCCTGCCCTATGCCGAGCAGGTGATGGAGCAGACCCTCATCTGGCTCCAGGCGTGCGCCGACAACCCGACCCTGCGGGTCGGGATGACCGAGGCGGTCGACCACGGCTGGCACGCCTTCCTGCTGCATTCTCAGGACTACGCCGAGTTCTGCGACCGGGCGTTCGGCGGGTACCTGCACCACGTCCCGCCCGCGCCCGGCCAGAGCATGGCCCCCGAGGAGATCGAGGCGACCCTGCCCACCCTGGAGGCCACCGGCTACCCGGTCGACCCGGTGTTCTGGAACGGCCCCGGCTACGGCTGCTGCCCGCCCGACCCCTGCATGCGCGCGATGCCCGCGGGCAAGTGCACCGGCACGAACGCACCGCCCCCCGTGACGTCCGGGGCGCGCGGGACTGATCACCTGGCAGGCTCTCACCCATGGCCGAGTTCACTCGCACCGCACGCGTCGACTGGGAGGGCCTGCCGTCCGGCCTGCGTGAAGCCGTGGTCGAGCGGATCGGTTCCCCGGCCAAGGTGGAGACGATCGACGAAGGGCGCCGGACGCCGCTCGTCGCCGCGTTCACCACCGGGTCGGGGGACCGGCTGTTTGTCAAGGCCGCACCGGACGGCACCCGCGCCGGGGTGCAACTCGCCCGCGAACAGGCTGTCGCGCCGTACGTAACCGCCGTCGCGCCCGAACTGCTGGACGCCGTGCAAGCGGACGGGTGGCGGCTGCTGGCGTTCGAGTGGGTCGACGGGACGCGGGCGAACTACATGATCGGCTCGCCCGACATCCCGCTGTTGCTGGAAACACTTGACGGCCTCGACCGGCTTGCGTGCCCGGAGGACGTGCCGCTGATCCCATTCGAGAAGCGTTGGTCGAGTTATGCCCCTGCCGGCCGGGAGCTGGATCGGTTGGCCGGTCCGACGGTGCTGCACACCGACGTCAACCCGACCAATGTGCGGGTCGGGCCATCGGCGGTGCTCGTTGACTGGGCGGCGGCCAGCCGAGGCGCCCGGTTCGTCAACGCGTGCGACTTCGTCGTCTGCCTGATCGCCTCCGGGCACAAGGCGCGTGACGCCGAGGCGATCGGCTCTGAGCTGGGGGCCTGGTGCGACGCGGATCCGCTCGACGTTGATTACTACGCCCGCACTGTCTCTACCGCCTGGCTCCATGCCTTCTGGAACCTGACCAACCCCTGGGCCAAGGCGGTGTTGCGGGCCTCGCAGTGCTGGGTCATGCACCGCTACGACCAGGGGTGACTCCCTCGGGTGGACCTTCGGGTCGCGGCGGGGTCGTGAGGAAGGGGGCGAGGAGGCCTGGGGCGGCTTGGGCGGCGAAGGCCAGGGCCGCGTCCCGGCCGATGTCGGGAGTGGCGTAGCCGCCCTCGCCCGCCGCGGTCATCGTCGAGACGCTCCGCAGGCCGAGGCGGCGTTGCAGCACCGACTCCCGGATCACGATCGTGCTGACGGCGGACCGTCGCAGGGCCGTGGTGGAGCAGGTGCCGCAGCGCACGTGCGTCCGCGACGGAGACCGCGTCGAGTGCCAAGGCGGACTGCTGCCCGGCGCGATCTTCACCACGCGCAGGCTGGCGAGCCGGTGGCGCAGCCGGGCTTCGGCGTCGACGCTGCGGACGCGGTCGCGCCGGATCGAGCGACGACACCGGTCCTGAGCTCGATGTGCGACGGGTGATCCGGTAGCGGGTGAACGTCCAGCGCAGCGCGTCGGCGCCCGCGCCGATCAGGCCGAACGCGGCGATGCCGAACAGGGGCCACGTCCCGCCCGAGCCGGGGTCGACGCCGAACGCCCGGACGGAGATCGCGGTGGGCAGGAGCGACAGTACGTTCCGCGCGGACCCACGTCATCCGGACGTGCAGCCGCCGCCACCTCTGATCGGACGCGGTCATGTGGCGTCGTCCGGGGTGGCCTGGGCGATCCGCGTGAGCCGTTCGGCGACGCGGGCGGCGGTCGCCCGGTTCAGGCCGCCGAGCCCGCGACGAGCGCGATCGGCGCCGGCTCGTCCGTCATGGTCCGCTGCGGATCGCGTGGTCGATGAAGTCGAGCAGCACGGCGGTCTGGCCCGGCAGGTCGACGCCGTCGTCGTACGCCCAGGCGCCGAGGACGCCGTCGGCGCTGCGCAGGATGATGGTCGCGACCCCGCGCGGGTCGAACTCGCGGAACTCGCCGTCCCGCTGGCCCCGGGCGAGGATCTCGGTGAGCCCGTCGACCTCTTCGGCGAGATCGTCGGAGTAGGCGGGCGTTCCGTCCGGGTTCCGGTGGCCGGCCACGATCTCGCTCATGGCCAGGAACTCGGTGCGGTGTGCGCCGAAGTACTCCAGTTGGGCCCCGATCCATGCCCGTATCTGGCCCGTGGCCGTCGCTTCGGTCTCGATCCGGGCCTGCATGTGCTGCCAGGCCCGCTCGAACAGTTGCGTCGTGACCAGGCGCAGGATCTCGTCCTTGCCGCTGAAGTGGTAGGTGATCACGCTTTTGCTGATGCCGGCCTTCTCGGCGATGCGCGACAGGGACGTGTTCGCGTAGCCGACCTCGGCGGTCACCTGGGCGGCCGCCTTCGTGATCTGCTCGCGCCGGGCCTCTTCGATGAACGACCGCCGCTTCCGCTCGCCCGGTTCGGCATTTGAACCCATGGACTGATTCTAGTCCGATCGGCCTAGAATTCACACGCATGGACGAAAACCTGCGGGAGGCGACGTGACGGCGGCGTTGTGGACGGGCGCGGCGGGCACGTGGGGGTTCGTCGCGACGTTCCTCCTGGACGGCTGGACGCGCCCGGGCTACCGGCCGGTGCGGCACCCGGTCAGCGCGCTGGCGCTGGGCCCGCGCGGATGGCTGCAGACCGCGAACTTCGTGGTGTGCGGCGCGGCGATCGCGGTGGGCGCGGTCGCCGTCGGGGACGCGCTGGACGGTGCCGTCCTCGCGGGCGCGATCGCGGTGTTCGGCGCCTCGCTCGTGGCGTCCGGCGTCTTCCCCATGGACGCCATGCGCGGCTATCCCCCGGGGACCCCGGACGGGACGCCGGACGACACGTCCGTGCGCCACCGGCTGCACGACTGGGCGGGCGCGGTGGTGTTCGGCTCCCTGCCGGTCGCGCCGTCGTCGCGGCGTTCGTCCTGCCGGGCGCCGCCTGGAAGTGGTACTCGGGCGTGACGGCCGCGCTCCTCGCCGCCGGGTTCGTGGCGTTCGGGCAGGCGTGGGAGACCGACTCGGCGCGCGCGGGCCTCGTGCAGCGCGCGACGATCATCGTCGGGTGGTTCTGGCTGGGACTGCTGTTCGCCTACGCGGCGACCTAGCCGGGAGCCGTCCGGCGGGTCAGACCTTCAGGTCGCGGCGGAGGCGTTCCACGTGGCCGGTGGCCTTCACGTTGTAGTACGCCTGCTCGATCTTGCCTTCGGCGTCGATGACGAACGTCGAGCGGATCACGCCGACGACGACCTTGCCGTACAGCTTCTTCTCGCCGTAGGCGCCGTACGCCTTCAGGACCTCGTTCTCCGGGTCGGAGAGCAGCGGGAACGTCAGGCCCTCCTTCTCGCGGAACTTCGCGAGCTTGGCGGGCTTGTCGGGGGAGACGCCGACGACGGTGACGCCCGCGGGTTCGAGTTCTCCGAGGCTGCCCTGGAAGTCGACGGACTCCTTCGTGCAGCCGGGCGTCATCGCGGCGGGGTAGAAGTAGAGGATCACGCGCTTGCCGCGCAGCGACGCCAGCGACACCGGGTTCTCGTCGGCGTCGGGGAGCTCGAAATCGGGGGCGACGTCCCCCGGCTGCAGCCGCTCGGACACGTGTTCCGCCTTTCGCTCGGGAAATGCCTCCAACCGTACCGGGTGGGTGTGTCGGGCGTTCGAGGGCGAGACCTGCAAGACTGTTCGGATCATGCGTCGACCGACACGGTGAGGACACACGGCATGGCTGACAGGAGCCGCGACCCGGAGGCGGTGGAGCGGGAGATCGAGCGCACCCGTGCGGAGCTCGCGCAGAACATCGACGCGCTCGCGGACCGGCTCAACCCCAGGAACGTCGCGCAGCGGGGGACCGAGCGGCTGAAGGAGGAGGCCGGGATCGTCGCGCAGGCGATGGGCTCGCTCGTCCGTCCCGCCGAGGGCGAGGACGGCGAACCGGGGCAGATCGACCAGCGTGTCGTGCTGGCCGGGGTCGGTGCGGCGGTCGCGCTGACCGCGTTCGTCCTGTGGCGCCGGAGCCGCAAGCGCCGGTGATCTCCGATCCCCCCGAGGCGCCGGTCCGCATCCCGCGGCCGGCGCCTTTCTCAGAACTGGGGAAGGTGCTCGCGGTGCGCGGCCAGCCCCTCGTCGAGGATCCGCTCCGCCGTGTGCTTGGACCGGACGAACGGGTGCGCCATGAGGGCCTGCAAGGCGGTGCGGCGGTCGCCGGTGACGGACGCGTCGGACGCGAGCCGCTCGTAGGCGTGGATCGCCTGCGTGAGGCCCCGGACGGCGCGGGCAGCGCGCCCATCGTGAGCGGGACGGGCCCGGACCGGCCGACGATCGCGGGGACTCGACGATCGCGTCGTCGTCGAGGGAGGCGATCGCGCCGTTGTTGCGGGTGTTGACGATCGTGCGGCGGCCCTCGTCGCGGTGCAGGGCGCAGATGACGTCGACGGCGAACTCGCCGTGTTCGCCGCCGCCGCGCTCGCGGGACGGGTCGGGGTCGGCCGCGCGGGATTCGGCGGCGACCTGCGCGCGGTAGGCGGGGAGCATCGCGAGGATGTCCTGCGCGCGGGTGGTGCCCTTGTCGCGGAGTTCGCGGACGACGTCGTCGTGGAAGAAGTAGTACTTCGCGTAGGAGTTCGGGAGGAAGCCGAAGCTTTTCGCGAGCTCCGCCATCCGGGACGGGTCGCGCCACGGCGTGGCCCCGCCTCCGGGGATCTCCAGGTCGTCGAGGAGGGACGGCACGTCGAGTTCGGCACCGTCGAGGCGGAGGCGCGACGCCCACGTCGCGTGGTTCAGCCCGATCCAGTCGGCTTCGAGGCGGTCGGTGGGCAGGCCGAGGAGGCCGGCCCACATCTCGGTGTCGCCGACGAACTGGTCGCACAGGCCGATGATGCGGGCGCCGGTGTTCCGGACGACGGCGTCGGTGACGATGTTCGTCGGGTTCGTGTAGTTGACGATCCACGCGTCCGGCGGTGCGGCGGCGGCGATGTCCAGCAGGACCGGCACGGAGCGCAGCGCCATCAGGAACCCGCCGGGCCCGGCGGTCTCCTGGCCGACGACGCCGTGCTTCAGCGGGATCGACTCGTCGAGGTGCCGGGCGGCGAGCCCGCCGGGACGGAACGTCGTGAAGACGTACGAGGCGCCGTCGAGGGCCGCTTTCAGGTCGGTGTGCGAGGTGACGGTGAAGGACGCGCCGCGCGCGGCGAACATGGCGCGGGCGAGGCGCGTCATGACGTCCAGTTGCGCGGCGTCGATGTCGTGGCAGGCGAGTTCGGTGCCCGCGAGGTCGTCGCGCGGTGCAGCAGGCCGCGGACGACGCCGGGCATGTAGCCGCTGCCCGCGCCGATGATGGCGATCTTCACGTGCGTCACGCGTCCAGGTCGGGGGCGGTGGCGGTGAAGCGGGCCTCCACGGCGGCGCGGACGGTCCGCAGCGCGGGTTCGAGGTCGATCGGCTCGGGTTCGCCGCCGGACTCGGCCGCCCCGTACGCGGCGGCCAGCCGGACCGGGACGGGCTCGTCGGTGCGGCCGAGGCCCTCGTCGGACAGTTCGACCAGGCCGGTGAGGCGGGCGCCGAGGGCTTCGGCGTAGCTGCGGGCGCGGGCGACGGCCTCCTGCGCGGCCTGCCGCGCGGCGCGCGCGTAGACGTCGCTGCCCGGCCGCAGGTCCCACTCGGGGCCGTGCACGGAGGTGCGTTCGAGGTCGCCGAGGCGGGTGACGAGTTCGCCGAGGACCGCGAAGTCGCCGATCACGGGCCTGATCCACACGGTGCCCTGGTAGGCTCGGATGTCGCCTTCGCGGCGCCGGTACTTCAGCAGCGGGGTGATCGACAGGCCGCCGGTGTCGAGCCGTTCGACGGCGTGGCCGTAGGAGCGGATCAGCTCCAGGCAGCGTTCGTTGCGTTCGACGAGCGCGTCGAGCGCGGCGGCGGTCGCTCTCCTGCGACTGGACGTGCACCGACAGCCGGGCGATCTCGGGTTCGACCTCCAGCACCGCCTCGCCGCGCACACTGATGACGGGTGCGTCGCTCATACCCGCCAACCTAACCGGTTCTCAGAGGAACGTGCGGCCCTCGCCCCGGTAGGTCGGGACGGTGCGGACGAACCGGTCGCCGTCGATCAGGTGCACCGCGTCGAACCGTTCGCACAGTTCCCCGGCCTTGGTGTGCCGGAACCAGACGCGGTCGCCGATGGCCAGCCCGTCGGCGGCGCCGCCGAGCAGCGGCGTCTGCACCTCCCCGGCGCCCTCGTTGGCGTCGTAGCTCAGGCCGGTCGGCAGGTAGGGGGCGGGCAGCCGGATCGCGTCGCCGGGCCCGGACGCCAGGTAGCCGCCGCCGAGGCAGGTGGCGACGCCGGGGCCGGGGCGCCGCACCACGGGCAGGGCGAACAGCGCGGCGGGCCGTCCGGTGAAGTTGGAGTACTGGTCGAACAGGTGCGGGTGGTACAGCCCGGATCCGGCGGCGACCTCGGTGACGGCGCGTTCGGCGACGGTCTTCTCGACGCTGCCGGTCCCGCCGCCGTTGACGAACTCCAGGTCGGTGAGGTTGCGGACGGCGCGGACGATCGCCGCGCGGCGCCGCGCGAGCTCCAGCCGGGACCGCTGCTGCATGGCGGTGATGACGCGGCCGAGCGCGGGGCGCCGGGCGGCCGGGTCGCCGACGCCGCGATCTGCGACTCGTAGGCCATCAGCCCGACGAGGTCGAGGCCGGGGCGCTTGAGGATCTGCTCGGCGAACGCGGCGACGTCGGCGGCGGTGCGCAGCGGGGAGCGCAGCGCGCCGATCCGGACCCGCCCGCCGAGCGGACGGTACGACGCGTCGATGTCGACGCAGACGCGGATCCGGCGGTCGCCCGCGGCCTGCTCGATCATGTCGAGGTGCTCGGGGCAGTCGACCATGAGCGTGACGGTGCGTGCGGCGGTGTCGCTCGCGGCGAGTTCGGCGATCGCGGTGCGGTCGGCGGTGGGGTAGGCGACGAGGATGTCGTCGCAGACGCCTTCGGCGGCGAGCCACAGCGCCTCGGGGAGTGTGAACGCCATGACACCGGCGAAGCCGTCCGTCGCGAGGACGTCCTCCAGGAGGGCGCGGCAGCGGACCGACTTGCTCGCCACCCGGATCGGTTTCCCGGCGGCGCGGCGGACGAGGTCGGCGGCGTTGGCGCGCAAGGCCGCGAGGTCGACGACGGCGAACGGCGCCTCGAACCCGGCCGTCGCGGTGTCATAGCGGTCCCGGAGGTTCATACTGCCCATACTGCCGCATCGGCGACGAATGTGAAAACCTCTCACGTCCGTTTCGGGACCGGTCAGCCCTTGCGCGGATGGTCCGCGAAGAACTCCCACAGCCGCTCGCTCGCGCCGGACGGCCACTCGTGCTTCCCGCCGGCGATCGTGCAGAACGCGACGGCGAACCCGTCGCTCCCCTTGCCGGTGCTCTTGCAGTTCCCGTTCTCGCCGAGGCCCGGGACGTCCTCGCGCAACTCGGGCAGCCCGGCGACGTTCCGCCAGAAGTCGACCGCCTTCGACACCGGCGGGAACGGCCGCTTGTCGTTGAAGTCGCGGTCGCCGCCGCCCTCGAACGGGACGTTGGAGTCCGCGGTCCCGTGCACGATCATCGCCGACACCGGCTTTTTCGGATCGCACTCGGTGACGAGCGCCCCCTCGACCGCGCCGATCCCCGCGACCATGTCCGGCTTGCGGCACGCGAACTTGTACGCCATCCCGGCGCCGTTGGAGAAACCGGTCACGAACACCCGGTCCGGGTCGGCGAGGCCCGCATCCGTCAGCTTGATGATCAGCTCCGCCAGGAACTCGACGTCGTCTATCCCGCCAATCTTCGCGGCGCCGCAGCAGTCGCCCGCGTTCCACGTGGTCATGAACCCGTTGGGGTAGGCGACGAGGAACCCCTCGTCGTCGGCGAGGTCGCTGAAGCCCGTCCGTTCCTCGGCCCGGTTCATGTCCGCCAGCCCGCCGTGCAGGGCGAGGACGAGCGCGGGCGGCTCGGCCGGCCTGCCGTCCTGCCACTCGCCCTCGGCGACCTTCGGCGGGACGTGCAGCAGGTACTCGCGGTGCCCGAACGCGTCGACCTTGAGCTTCTGCTTGTGCGTGCCCGCGCCGGTCGGGACGCCGTCCACCTTCGCCGGACGCCCGTCCCCGCCCGGGGCGCCGCCGCCTCCGTCGTCCGAGCAGCCGGCCAGGAGAAGGGAGACCGCCGCCGCCACGAGCAGGATTCGCCGCATGGGAGGCAAAGTAACCCCAAATCGCGGCAATAAACTACTCGCTGGTAGTCACACTCCGCCCGGAACGGCCGGACGCGTCCCCGACCTGCGGGTATCGCGTCCGGCGGGGGCCCGCCGCGGCGTAAGCTCGGGGACCGGAAAAGCAGACCGCGGCGAGAGAGACCGATAGATCGTGAAGCAATACGTCCTGACCCTGTCGTGCCCCGACCGGCCCGGAATCGTCGCCGCGGTGTCCGGGCTGCTCGCCGAGCGCGGGTGCAACATCGTGGAGAGCCAGCAGTTCGGCGACCCCGAGCGGGGCACGTTCTTCATGCGGGTCCAGTTCGCGGCCCTCGCCGACACCGACGCCGACGAGCTGCGCGGCGCGTTCGCGTCGCTGGTGCCCGAGCTGGGCCTGGACTGGCGGCTGCACGACCTCGCCGAGCGGCCGCGCGTGCTGATCATGGTGTCGAAGGGCGGGCACTGCCTCAACGACCTGCTGTACCGGCACCGGTCCGGGCTGCTGGACATCGACGTCGTCGCGGTCGCCTCCAACCACCCCGACCTGCGGCCGCTCACCCAGTCGTACGGGATCGACTACCACCACCTGCCCGCCGGGTCCGGGGGCAAGCCCGCGCAGGAGGCCGAGATCCTCGCCCTGGTCGAGCACTACCGCGCCGACCTGGTCGTCCTCGCCCGCTACATGCAGATCCTGTCCGACGACTTCTGCGCCAAGCTGCCCGGCCAGATCATCAACATCCACCACTCGTTCCTGCCGAGCTTCAAGGGCGCCCGTCCCTACCACCAGGCGCACGCGCGCGGCGTCAAGGTGATCGGCGCGACCGCCCACTACGTCACCGCCGACCTGGACGAGGGCCCGATCATCGAGCAGGAGGTCGCGCGCGTCGACCACACCCACAGCCCCGAGGAACTCGTCGCCGTGGGACGCGACGTCGAGTGCCTCGCGCTCGCCCGGGCCGTCCGGTGGCATTCGGAGCACCGCGTCCTGCTCAACGGCGACCGGACGGTCATCTTCCGCTGAAGCTCGTGCAGTGATCTTCCCTGACGTGTGCAATGTCGGCATGGCGTGTTTCACTCCCCGTGTCGATCATTCACAGTGAGTAGGGAAGTCCGACGTGGCTCACGGGGGTGGGTATGACCGAGACGCTGGTCAAGGACCTGATTCGGGAAGCTCAGAACGAGAGGCGGGCACGGCGGCTGGCGGTCCGCGAGTTCCGGCCGCGCCGCGCGGCCGCGGGACTGACCGCCGCGCTGCTGCTCACCGCGCTCGGCGGCATCGCCGCCGTCGAACTGCTCGCGGCGGCGCTCGGCTCCGGCGTGCATCCGATCCCCGGCGCGGGCCGCGTCGTGGACGGGCTGCACCGGCTGCCGTGGCGCGACCCCGCCGTGACGGCCGGGCCGCCGCGACCGCCGCGCACGGGTTCGCGCTCGTCCTCGCCGCGCTGCCGGGGCGGCTGCGCGCTCGTCCCGCTGGGCGGCACCG
>NZ_MKJY01000567.1 GCF_001942465.1 Actinomadura sp. CNU-125 | reverse complement strand
GGGTTGGCGTTGCCCCAGGTGCCGGACGCGTCGATGACGGCGCGGGCGTCGATGTCGCGGACCGTCCCGTCGGCCTCGCGGACGCGCACCAGCAGCGGACGCTCGTCGCGGCCGATCGTCCGGGTGGCGTCGACGCCGCGGCGGGTGACGGCGAGGACGCGGGTGCGGGTGCGGACGCGTCCGTCCAGTGCGGACACCCGCGACAGCGGCACGAGGTAGCCGTCGACGAGTTCGGCGCCCGTGGGCAGATGGTCGGGGTCGGGAAGAACCCAGCCGGTGGCCTGGAGGAGGCGGCGGGCGGCGGCGTCGGTGTCGTAGCGCCAGGGCGAGAACAGCCGGACGTGGCCCCACTGGCGGACGGCCGCGCCGACTTGGTCGCCCGCTTCGAGGACGAGGAAGTCGAGGCCGCGTTCGGCCAGGTGCGCGGCGGTGGCCAGCCCGACCGGCCCGGCCCCGATCACCACGACCGGCAGGCCCTGCCCGTCGTCCTTTCCGGTGACGCAGCCGCAACCGGCATCGGTCTTGGCCTGGTGGGCGGTGACGCCCGACTCCAGGGGCTGCTCGGCGTCGGTGCAGCAGGCGCTCACGCCGCAACAGCCGTTCGGCCCGGTGGCGGCGTCCTGCGGGCCGGTGTCGGTGCTCATCGTTGACTCCTTCGTCGATGGCGGGGCAGCTGATTCGAAGTACGTCTAAACAGGCATCTAGTTTGCGACCTTGCCTAGACAGGTGTCAAATTAGATGTATGTCTAAGTTGCGGGGTTCTGCGGACGACGGTGCTCGAGCGTGCTGCGCGCCGCTGAGCGGCCCGGCCATGAGCGAGGACGAGGCCGCCGAACTCGCCGGGGTGTTCAAGGCGCTGGCCGATCCGGTCCGGCTGCGGCTGCTGAACATGATCGCCTCGGCCGAGGACGGTGAGGCGTGCGTCTGCGATCTGACCGGGCCGTTCGAGTTGTCGGGGCCGACGATCTCCCACCACCTGAAGGTGCTGCGCAACGCCGGTCTGATCGAGGGCGAGCGGCGCGGGACGTGGGTGTACTACCGGGTCGTCGGCGAGCAGGTGACCCGCCTGTCGGGGCTGTTCGCGCTGCCCGTCCTCGTCGGCAGTTGACCCCCGCGAGGCCTCGCCGAACCATGCAGGGGGCTCAGTTCGCGGCCTGCGTCGGCTTCTTGTCTCCGGTCTGGGATTGCTTGAGCAGCCGGGTGAGGACGTGGCGGGCGTCGGCGCCGACGCCGCGCAGGGTGGCCGAGGCGAACGAGCGCTGCCATTCCAGCCCGACGTATCCCAGGCCCGGGTGGGTGGTCGAGACGCCGCCGCGGTGGCGCGGCAGCCCGCCGTCGTCCAGGGCGCCCAGGCCGGTGAGATAGTCGACGCCGGGCCGGTAGCCGGTGGCCAGAAGCACCACGTCGACGTGCTCGCGCGTGCCGTCGCCCCAGATCACTTGGTCGCCGTCGAGCCGGGTGAACATCGGGCGGCGGTCGGGATTGCCGGTCGCGATGGCGTCGCGGTAGGTGCCGGTGTCCATGACCGGGGTGCCCTTGCCGCCGGTCAGCAGCGGTTTGGCCCAGCCTGCGGTGTCCAGGCCGGTGCGCTGCAGCCAGATGTGCACGTCCCGTCCGGCGATCCGCTGCGGCATGAACCGCAGCGGGTGGCGGGTCGCCAGGGTGACGTCGGCGACCCCGGCGAGCTCGATGGCGATCTGCACCGCCGAGTTGCCGCCGCCCACGATCACCACCCGCTTGCCCGCCAGCGGCTCGGGACGCCGATAGTCCGACGAGTGCAGCACCGTCCCGTCGAAGGTGTCCAGGCCCGAGAGTGCGGGACGGTGCGGTCGGCTGAACGCCCCCGTCGCCGCGACCACCAGCGGTGCAGTCAACTCCTCCCCGCCGGATACGGCGATCCGGAACCCGTCCCCGCCCTGCGTCGAGGCGCCCCGGTCGACTCGTTCGACGCGATGGCCGGTGCGGACGTCGGCGTCCAGCCGTTTCGCATAACCGGACAGATACGCCACCACCTCGTCCCGTGTCGGGTAGCCGTCGGGATCGCCCGGGAAATCGGCGCCGGGCAGTGCGCTGCGGCGGGCCGGGGAGAACAGGGTGAGGCTCTCGTAGTAGTGCGGCCAGGACCCTTCGGCCCGGTCGGCCGCCTCCAAGACGATCGGAGCCAAACCCAGGTCCCGGGCGACGCGGGCCGTTGCCAGCCCTGCCTGCCCGCCGCCGATGACGATCAGCGATGCGGTGTGCGTGCTCATGCCCGCAACATATCGCCACTTTCTTATATGTCAATATGACGATGTGTCGCGTAGGGTGGGGAGGCGGCGTCCGGGCCGGAGGACGGGAGGAACCGGGTGACCACACAGCCTGCGGCCCGAGGGGCGGCAGAACCGGACACGCCGGCCCACGACGGCGACCGGGACGGACCCCCGGCCGGATGCGACGGCACCGCGCCGCTCGGCCCGGGAGCACGCCAGTTCCTCAAGGCGCTGGCCAGCGAGCAGCGGCAGCAGATGCTGGAACTGTTCACCGGCGGCGTCGAGATCACCGTCGGCGCCGTCGCCGAGCGCCTGGCCATCTCCCAGCCGGCCGCGTCCCAGCAGCTGGCGATCCTGCGCCGCGGCGGCCTGCTCACCTCCCGCAAGGTCGGCAAGCAGGTCCGCTACCGCGTCGACTCCGCCGCAGTCGACGCCTCCCTCACCGAACTGCGCACGTACCTGCACACCTGCTGCCCGCCGCCGAAGCCCGAGCCGTCCGGCTGACCGCGGGGGCGCCCGAACGTGCGGCGCGCAATCAATGAGTACCGGGAAGGGCCGCGGCGCGGGGCTCCCGGGCGCTCAGAGGTCGGCCAGTTCGCCGATCAGCGTCTCGATCCGGGCGCGGATCTCGTCCCGGATAGGCCGGATCGCCTCCACACCCTGCCCGGCGGGGTCGTCGAGTTTCCAGTCGAGGTAGCGCTTGCCGGGGAAGACCGGGCAGGTGTCGCCGCAGCCCATGGTGATGACCACGTCGGACGCCCGCACCGCGTCGATCGTCAGGATCTTGGGCGACTCGGCGGAAACGTCGATGCCCTCCTCGGCCATCGCCGCCACCACGGCCGGGTTCACCCGGTCGGCCGGCTCGGACCCGGCGACCGCACCTCGACGGCGTCCCCGGCCAGGTGGGTGAGGTAGGCGGCGGCCATCTGCGAGCGTCCGGCGTTGTGCACGCACACGAACAGCACGCTCGGCTTGCCGGACGTTCCGGGGGCGCCATTGCCGGTCGTCGCCGGGTTGTGGGTCACGCGTTCTCCTTGTGCCGGATGGTGGTGAGCAGGTCGGTGACGAGAAGATCGAGCTCGTCGCGGATAGGGCGGACTTCGGGCAGGGGCCGTCCGGCCGGATCGGGCACGCCCCAGTCGAGGTAGCGGATATCTGGCAGCACCGGGCACGGCCCCCGCAGCCGAGAGTGACCACCAGGTCGGCCGCCGCGACCAGTTCGTCGGTCAGCGGCTTAGGGAACTTCGGAGACAGATCCACCCCGATCTCCTGCATCGCCTCGACGATGACGAGTTCGAGGTCGGCGGCGGGCGCGGTCCCCGCGCTGCGGGCGTGGAGACGCCCGGCGCCACGGACCGCGGCCATCTGGGAGCGGCCTGCGTTCCCGGAACAGACGAACAGCACCTCCGGCACCGGTTTGCCGCGGCGGCCCTCAGCCTGGGTGAGCGCGGCCAGCCGCACGGCGGCGAACCGTTCGGTGAGCACGACCAGATGGGCCTCGACGCGCGAGGCGCCCGCAGCCGCTCGTAGGAATCGGCGACCAGCCGCCCGATCGTCTCGGCGGAGGCGAGCCCGTGGAACCGGACGGCAAGCCGCGCCGCGATCCGCTCGAACACCGCCCGCTCACCGGTCCCGTTCACGCCGATCTCCCCGGAGCAGGCGTGTCCACGGCCGTGGCGAGCCGCCCCACGCGATGCCGGATGAGGGCCAGCGCCTCCTCGAAGGCCGCGTCGGTGTCGGCGCGCACCGGATCCGGGACCGACCAGTGCAGACGGTCCATGCTCGTTCCGGCCGACCGCCGGTCCAGGTGCTCGTGGGCGTTGTCGCACACGGCGACGACGAGGTCGCCGGGCTCCAGGACGTCCCGGACGTGCGCGGTGCCCCCGGCCGGAAGGTCGAGCCCGTGAGCCCGCGCGGTCGTGACCGTCCGGGGGTGCACGTGCGGGCTCGGCCGCGTCCCCGCCGACGCCGCGGGCACCGGGCTGCGCCGCGCCCACAGCGCGGCGGCGAGCTGGGATCGCGCGGAGTTGTGCGTGCACACGAACACCACGCGGGGCGGCCGGGCCAGGTCCTGCACGGCCGCAGGCACCAAACCGTCCAGCGTCTCGGAGACCAGGCGGACGTAGCTGCGGCGGCGATCGGCCTCGGAACGCCCCCGGACCACCAGGCCCGCCCGCTCCAGCACCCCGAGGTGATGCGCCAGCAAGTTGGACGGCAGGCCGAGCCGCGCGCCGAGCTCCTTCGGCGAGACGTCCTGCAGCGCCAGGGCGTCCACCATCGCCAGCCGGACCGGTTCGGCCAGCGCGGCGTGCACGGCCGCCCGCCGCACCAGGCGAGATCGCTCAGCATCCATTGACTCAATGTATGTTGAGGAAAATTACCCGGTCAAGCGGCACGAACACGGGCATTCGGGCGCAACAGATATCATCAGTCTGTGCTGATATCAACAGACGCTGATGTGTTGCGGGCCCTGGCCGACCCGCTGCGCGCCCGGATAGTGCAACTGCTGGCGGTCGAGGCGCTGTGCGTGTGCCACCTGGTCGAGGAGACCGGAGCCCGGCAAACCAACATTTCCAACCACCTGCGTGTCCTGCGCGACACCGGACTGGTGGAGACCGAGCCGTGCGGCCGGTTCACCTACTACCGGCTCCGGCCCGAACCCCTGCGGGCCGCGTCCGCCCGGCTGGACGAGCTGGCCGGCGCCGCCGAGGCCGCCCGCGCCCAGACCCGGAAGAGGCCATGCCCGTGACGTCCTCGCCCACCACGCAAGCCCCGGCTTCCGAAGCGGGGCTCGTCGGCAAGCTGTCCACTCTCGACCGCTTCCTGCCGGTGTGGATCATCGCCGCGATGGCGGCCGGGCTCCTCCTCGGCCGTGCCGTCCCCGGCATGGACGACGCACTGTCCAAGGTCGAAGTCGGCGGCATCTCCCTCCCGATCGCGCTCGGGCTGCTGGTGATGATGTACCCGGTGCTGGCCAAGGTCCGCTACGACCGCCTCGCCACCGTCACCGGCGACCGCCGCCTGATGGCCTCCTCGATCGTCCTCAACTGGATCATCGGCCCCGCGCTGATGTTCGCGCTCGCCTGGACCTTCCTGCCCGACCTGCCCGAGTACCGCACCGGCCTCATCATCGTCGGGCTCGCCCGCTGCATCGCGATGGTCATCATCTGGAACGACCTCGCCTGCGGCGACCGCGAGGCCGCCGCCGTCCTGGTCGCCCTCAACTCGATCTTCCAGGTCATCGCCTTCGGCGGCCTCGGCTGGTTCTACCTCCAGATCCTCCCCGGATGGCTCGGCCTGGCCACCGACGACCTGCACTTCTCCACCGGCAAGATCATCATCAACGTGCTCGTCTTCCTCGGCGTCCCCCTGCTGGCCGGTTACCTCACCCGCCGCTATGGAGAGAAGACCAGGGGCCGCGACTGGTACGAGAACCGCTTCCTGCCGCGCATCGGCCCCACCGCCCTGTACGGACTACTGTTCACCATCGTGATCCTGTTCGCCCTGCAAGGCGAAACGATCACCTCCCAGCCGGCCGACGTGGCACGCATCGCACTGCCGCTGCTGGTGTACTTCGCGGTCATGTGGGGCGGCTCCTACGCCCTCGGACGCGGCATCGGCCTGCCCTACGACCGCACCGCCACCCTCGCCTTCACCGCCGCAGGCAACAACTTCGAACTGGCCATCGCCGTCGCCATCGGCACCTTCGGCGTCACATCCGGGCAGGCCCTGTCCGGCGTCGTCGGCCCCCTCATCGAAGTGCCGGTCCTGGTCGCCTTGGTCTACGTCTCCCTCTGGCTGCGCCGCCGTATCGACTCCCGGTCGGCTGAATCGCAGGGAGCGCGAGGTTGACCTCCGCCTCCCCGCAACCCGGCCTGGTCGACGTCGTGGTGATCGGCGCGCCCGGGCCGGTCTGGCCGCCGGTTTCCTACCTGCGCCGGGCCGGCCTGGACTTCGCGATCCTCGACGCGCACGACGAGCCCGGCGGCGCATGGAGGCACACCCGGCCCTCGCTCCGCCTGTTCCCGCCCGCCCAGTACAGCTCCCTGCCCGGCCGTCCCATGCCCGCCACCGACGGCTACCCCGACGCGACGCACGTCGTCGCCGACCTGTCCGCCGACCTCGACATCAAGACGTCCTGGGCTACCCCGCGCCCACCACGTCTTCTCCTAGTCCACGTGGACGGCCGCGCCCTGTTCAAAATCGCCACCCGCCGACGCGCGGCCATCCTCTCCGGAGCCGACGACGACGGAGGTGTGGCCGACCTCGGCGACATCGTCGCCGTCCCGCCCGTCCGCGCTGCACGCGAACGCGGAGACCTCCACGCCCACCCCATGTTCGACCGGCTCACCACCACCGGCATCGCCCGGCCCGACGGCACCCGCCTGGACTGCGACCCCATCATTTGGGCACCGGCTTCCGCCCTGCGCCACCTCGCCCTGCTCCGGCTCCGTGACGGCGACGGCACATCCGCCTGACCGGTACCCACGCTGAACCCCGCCTCCACCCCATCGGCTACGGAGATTGGACCGGCCCCGGCCCCGCCACCCCCATCGGCTCCGGCATCAACGCCCGAGACGCCGTCAACACCATCGCCCGCGACCCGGCGGGGGACCCGTTGGGCGCGGAGCCGTCCGGAGTTGAGCTCAAGCCATCAACACCGACAGGGCAGCGCATCCGAAATGCCTGGCCACCGCCGAGGAGCAGCGATCCGCACCTGCCACCCTCGCGTGCGCTCCCCCTGCGACACTTACCGCCCTGCGACAGCTTGACAGTTCACATAATCACGAGACGCGATCGCCGAGGACGACCTCAACGGCGCCCCCGAGGAGAACGCGGCCGTCGCGGCACAGTGGCGCCGCAAGCGGGCCCTCGAAGACCGCCGCACCGCGTGACCTCCGTCCGTCCGGGACGTAGAGCGACGAATGTGCTACCGTGTGAAATGCGGACCCGCCCCACACAAGTGGATCAGCGGGTCTAGCTTCTTTTCGAACCCCGATCGATGCGTCGATCAGCAGGGCACCGGGCCACCGTTGATGTCGGCGCTCCTGAGGTAGGTGTCGTACCACTCCCAGGCGTAGGACTTGCCCGGATGCCGCAGCAGCGCCTGGTAGGACGTCCAGGCGACGAGATCGGCCATCTGCACGAGCTGCGACCGATGCGAGTGCTGGAAGAGCGGGTCTTCGATGATGCTGCGGTGCGCGAGCTTCATACCCCGGTGCGCGCTGTAATAGCCGTGGGCGGTCCCGTCGCCGTCCATGAAGATCATGCCCAGCTCGTCGACCGTCCCCAGCCGCATGTCGAGGTGATCCACCAGCCGCGCGTACAGGTCGTCGCGTTCACGCGCGTACGCACGCCCGGTCGCGCCGGTCACCCGGTAAACGGTCCCCACCCGAACCCCCGCCATCGACCCGATGGTCTCCAGCGCGAGCTGCACGACCCTCCGCCGATCGCGCTTGGAGGCGTTGACGGCCGGATCGGTCGACGGCTCCCCGCGTCCCCCGGCGAGCTTGGTCGCGTGCAGCTGACGGCCGGCGGGATCCTGAATTCGGCGTACATCCGCTTGCGCAGGTCCAGCCAGCAGCGCAGCCCGGACTTCCAGTGGTGCACGGCGAGCTCGACCCAGGAGTAGACGACGTATCCCGTGGCATGCGCACCGGAGTCATCAACGTAGAACATGCGCACGACGGACGGGATCGCTGCAGAATCGTTCGTCGATGTGGTCATCAGGCACTCAGCTCATCGGGCGCGGCGGCCTGGAGAATGGAATCGGCCCACGAAGAATACCGCTTTGCGCAGGAGGGGGCACGGAAACGCGCCGCACCGCCCACACCACTCGACGTTCTCGGGCCTCGGCACAGCGTCGTGCTCGCCCGCAGGCTGCCCCTCCGCGAACAGAACTCCGATGGAGTGCGGTGTTCTGTTCCTATTCGTGTCCCCCGGCCTCCAGTGCCGACGAAAAACCTCTTATCGGGTGCTGGGAGGCGTGGCAGGCTTGCGCGGTGATCGTTGATCTGGCTCCTTACTTCCTGACCTGGGATGAGGCCGATCCCTCCCGTCACCCGTTCGACCCCTCGACGGCCGCGCAGGTTGTGGGGGCGCTCGGACTGGGCCGGTGTGTGCCTCGCCGTCCCGAGGTCTCCTACGCCGATCCCCAGATGAGCGCCTGGGGCGACGGCGAGGGCAAGCTCTGGGGGGATGCCATGTCTCACGCCCTCGCCGAACGCTACGGTCGATGGGCCCTGGGCTGGCGCTGGGCCCACGACGAGGGGGACTTCGACAGCTTTGCGCTCCTCCGTAAACGCATCCTGCTCGCCTGAAATGGAACTCTCCGTCACCACCAGAATCTTGGCAAGAGCCCCTGAGGTTGCAAGCTCCCGCCAGGAGCAGCAGAGGCTTAGCGCACGATCTCGCAGAGATGTTCCTCAAGCTCCGAACCGGCGGTTGGTGTGCGCCGTCCCACCGTAGGTGGGTGCATTCTGCCGGGTCATGGGTGAACGCCGATCGGGTCGTCTCTGGGGGATCGCGAGTGGGGCCTTTCTGGTCACCGCGGCAGCGGTGTTCGTCCTGGCGGCGAAGAACACGAAGGTGTTCGGTGGCGACACCGATGGCCTGAGTGCGTTCATCGCGCTGGTCTCACTCGGGGTCTCGGCCTCGTCGGGAGTGCTGGCCTACCGGACACTGCGTCTGGGTGAGACCGACACCAAGACCCGGGCCAACGACCTGGCCGGGCTGGTGCGGGAAAGGGAGGCCCAGCAACTCGGGCAGCTGCTGGGCGATGACGCCCGCACGATCGATGTGGGGTTCGCCCTGACGGTCCAGCACGAAGTGGACGGTGCCGCCGACACCGGCACGCTCAACGATGTGGTCGGCTACTTCTTGGACCTTTGTCCGCAGCGACTGATCATCACTGGGGTGCCCGGGGCAGGCAAGACCGTCCTGGCGATCGAGCTGATCCTGGGACTACTGGATGTGCGCAAACCCGACGAGCCGGTGCCGGTGCGGATCTCGGCCACCGCCTGGGACCCGGGGACCGGGCGAAAAGACCCCCGGACCGGCAAGCGGGACCTTGGGCCAGAACTGCAGGAAATGCTGGTCGACCACCTGATCCGGACGTCGGATTGCGCTCCGTCACGGCCCGGGCACTGGTGCGCGACGCCATGGTGCTGCCGGTCATCGACGGGCTCGATGAGATGGACCGCACCGACCGGCCCGGCTACAACTCCGCCGCCGGCCGCACACTGGCCAAGCTCAACCGCTACCGGCACGGCCGCGACAAGGCTCCAGTGATCCTGACCTGCCGCACCGGCCAGTATCAGGCCCTGACCGGCGGCCAAGCCCAGGCCCGCGACGCCGTCCGCGTCGACCTGTCCCCCGTCACCGCCGACCAGGCCGCACGCTTCATCGCCTCCCACGCCGGTCCCGACCAGATCCCGCGCTGGCACCCCGTCCTGCACGCCCTCCAGCAGCCGGCCCACCCCCTGGCCCGAGCCCTGAACACCCCCTGGCGACTGACCCTGGCCGTCACCGTCTACCAGCAGCGATCGGCCGACACCGGCGACTACATCCGCGACCCCGCCGACCTCACTGGATACGACGATCCCGACGCCATCCACCACCACCTGCTGCAACAGTTCATTCCCGCTTCCGTCGCCAACACCACCCTCAACAACCGCAACCCTCACCGCTACCGGCCCGACCAGGTCCACACATGGCTGACCGTCCTGGCCCGCCACCTCGACACCAACACCGACATCGTCCTGCACGAACTCTGGCCCATCGCCGGAAACCGCCCCCGCGTCCTCACCTCCCTCCTCGCCGTCCTCCTCACCGCTCTACCGATCACTACGATGCTGGCCATAGTCACCACAGACGGCGACGATCCAGCGCCGACTGCCGTCTGGTGCGCCGAGATCTTCGCCCTGATCCCCGGGATCTTTGCCTGGGCACGCCCGCGGCCCGCCCCCACACGCCTGGACCTGTCCCGGTTCAAAACCCGCCCCGGCCGCCGAAGAATCACCAAATGGCTCGCGATCGGGCTCGTGGCAGGACCCGCGCTCGGACTCGCGACCGTGCTCGCGGACGCGCTCACGGGCGGGCTCGTGCCCCTACTTATGGAAGCCTTCGAGGACTGGCGCACTGACGGGTTCGCGGACATGTTCCCGGAGTTTGCGAGCAGGCTCGCGCCCGTGCTCGCGGACTTCGCGGATGGGCTCATGTTCGGGCTCACGGTCGCGCTCACGGGTGGGCTCGCGGTCGCGCTCACGGTCGCGCTCACGGTCGGGCTCGACCCCTCCGACACCAGCGCCAGGACAGATTCCCGCGACCTTATCCGTCAAGACCTCACCAGATGGCTCACGGGCGGGCTCATGTTCGGACTCACGTTTGGGCTCATGTTCGGGCTCGCGGGCGGGCTCGCCGACGACGGGCTCATGTTCGGACTCACGTTTGGGCTCACGTTCGGGCTCGCGGGCGGGCTCACAAGCGGGCTCACAGATGGGCTCGCGTACGGCCTCGCGGGCGGGCTCACGTTCGGGCTCACGTTCGGGCTCACGTACGACGGGCTCACAGATGGGCTCGCGTACGGGCTTGCGGGCGGGGCTATTATCTGGGCTTTCAGTGGGTTCACGGTCAGGCCCGCCGGACTGGCGTCAGCGCGTTATCTCATGCTGCTGATCTGCATGAAACGGCGCCTCCCACTACGCCTCGGCCGCTTCCTGAACTGGTGCTACACCGACGCCGGTCTGATCCGCACCGCCGGCATCGCCTACCAGTTCCGCCACCGCGAACTCCAAAATCACCTGATATCAACACCACCCGGGCCGCCGCAACGGGTGAACCAACCCAGCCAATGACACCCCTGCCGGATCAGGCGCCGCCGCCCCACCTGCTCCGGACAGCGGCGGCCCAGCGGGCCCGGGCTGAGGAGGCGGCGAAGCAGGCACCACAGGATCCCCACCGGGAGCTTCATCGGACTCGGCAGGGGTGTTGTCGGACTCCGCCATCCTCTTCAGAGGTCCGCGCAACGCGATCCGATCGCACGTGGCCTTGATCCGACTGGCCCGGCCAGCATCGGGTGTTGGAAATCGATCGGCTCTCGACAGTCGGGCCTGCTCTCCTCCGAGACCGCACCAGCACGTTGGCCGCCGTTGTGGGGCTGGTCTCAGGTGGATGCCGTCGGCGCGCTCGATGCTGGCACCGGGGCGTCAGGGTGAATCAGCGTTTGGATGCAGCGTTGCAGTCCCGCGTTACGTCCGTCGTCAACCGCGCGCATCCACGGCAGCGGCGCCATCAGCCGAGCTGTGGTGTCGGTGGCGCACTCGTCCACGATGGCGGGCAAGTCGTCCGGCATGGCCGCATCGGTCAGGCACAGCCACCCCAAGGCGGCGCTCACCCTCACCTCGGGCGGCGCCTTGGAGTCTGACCACAGCGTCCGGGTCCATGCCTCGCCATCGGCGTCGCCGTGCTCGCGGGCCAGCTGCGCGGTGGCGAGGACCAGGCCAGCGCGCACCGTTGGGTCGTTCTCGGTGCTCATGCGCGCATGCAAGGCACGCTTGATGTCGTCCTCGCGCCCGATGCGGCGGCCAGTATGTAGGCGGCCGCACAGCGCACTTGTGGGTCGGGGGCGGCGAGTAGGGGGATGACGAGGTCAGCGTCCGCGGTGATCGAGTCCCGGGCGGCCTGGATCGACCAGTGCCCCGGGTAGACGCTGGGTTCGATGATCCATTTATCGTCCGCGTAGGCGACGCGCAGCAGTTCCATGCGTGTGCACATGGCAGGGCCCCTCGTCTGGCGGGCGATTTCCGATGCTAGGACCAGGATGTCGGCGCGGAGATGGGCGTGCGTATCGGCCCCGATGCGCAGCAGGAAGGGCACGGTCAGGGCGCACGCCGACCGTGCGCTGGTGGCCAACTCGCCCTGCAAGCCGCGGAGTGCACGGCGGGCGGTCTCGGCGTCGTCGTCTCGCAGGTGCTCCAGGTCCGCCCGGGTCTCGGGGCCGCGTGAAAACCGTCCCCAGGGAACATGGTCATACTCGAACGTATCCTTGGCCCGCTGGGGCAAGGACGCCATCACGGCCCGGACATCGAGAGGACCCCCTTGGTGGTCCTGCGGATCGCCATGCAAGAACGCCTGCACGACTGCCGGGTAGGCCAGATGGTCTTTCTGCCACGCCATATGCCGGCCCTCTCCACACGCAGGAGCGTCAGTCCCGAGGCCGGGGCGGACGCGGTCACCACCACGGCGACGTTCTTCCGGCCGTCACCCTAACGACCGTTACGCCAGTAGGTACCGGCACGTCTGACTGTGTCTTCATCGGTATCGTTCCGGCGGTCCCCGGATGCTCGACTGGCCGATACGCCAGAATCCGGGCACCGCCGGTCGTGCGGTCGGTCAGTCCATGGGAGGAGCCGACCGGGAGTACGGGGTTCCTCGTTCCTCGAGGTGTTGCCGGGCCACTTTCGCCTGTTCTTCAGAGATCGGTGGAGTTGCTCTCCCGCTCGGAGTACGTTCAAAACGTACGTTTTAGCTTCTCCTTCTTTGACGAGGAAGGCATGACGACTGTGTCGACGCACGTGCATGATCCGGACGGCGATTCCCTGAATCCTGATGCGACGAGCACGCGCATGAGGGCCATCGTGGCCGAGCTGTCCGATCGGTTCTATGAACGCGAGACGGTCGTGCGGTCTCTGGTCGCCGGGATGCTCGCCGGGCAGCACAGCCTGTTGCTGGGGCCGCCCGGGACGGCCAAGAGCGAGTTGGCGCGGGAGCTGACGGGGCGGGTGACCGGTGCCAGCTACTGGGAGATTCTGCTGAGCAGGTTCACCGACCCCAAGCGGATGTTCGGGCCGATCGATGTTGCTGAGCTCGTTCAGGGCCGGTACACGCAGGTGTTCGACGGCCGTGCCACGCAGGCGCACATCGCGTTCATCGACGAGATCTTCAAGTGCTCGGCCGGTGCGCTGAACGAGACGCTCGCCTTCCTCAACGAGCGGCTCTACCACCCCGAGAACGGCGGCGCCCCGATCCCCTGCCCGCTGATCAGTGCCGTCACCGCCAGCAACGAGCTGGGCGATGGCGAGGAGACCGCGGCGGTCTACGACCGACTGCTGGTCCGGCTCGAGGTCGGCTACCTGACCGACCCGGCGAACTTCGCGTCCCTCATCAGGTCCGCCGTCCAGACGGACGTGGGAGCGGATCCGACCACGGTCAAGCTGGACGCGCTGCAGACCGCCGTACGCACCCACGTGCCCGCCATCGGGATCGGCGACGGCGTGGTCGACGCAGTCTGCCAGCTGCGGGCGTCTCTGCGACGTGCCGAACTGGTGGTCTCCGACCGACGGTGGAAGGCGTCCGTCCGGCTGGTGCAGGCCAGCGCGTTCCTGGCCGGACGCACCGAGGCCGACGAGTCCGACCTGGCGGTCCTGGCCAACGTCCTGTGGGACTCCCCCACCGAACGGCCGAGCGTCGAACGCGAGGTTCTCTCGCTGGTCAATCCCGACGCCGGCGAGGCGCTCGACTGGTCTGACGCGATCGACGAGCTGGAGGCGCAGCTCGACTCCAAGGCCGGACAGTCCAAGGACGCGCTCAGCGAATGGGCGATCAAGGAGGCGAACAAGAAGCTGGCCAAGGCCGGGAAACGCCTCGAAGAGATGCGCAAGGACGCGCTGGACTCCGGACGCTCGACCGCCGCCCTCGATCGTGTGATCGCCCGGCGCAAGGCGGTTCACGCCCGCGTCATGGTCGAGGCCCTGGGCGTGGACGCCAGCATGGTGTCGGGCGCCATCTGACCCGCGCGACCGGCAGACAAGGACGTTTCACGATGGCAAGCGATCGCCATACCGACCGTGCATCCGGCGAAGCGGCCGGCGTTTCTCCGGGCGGCGGCAAGCCCAAGCCCGCTAGGGGCCGGGTGAAGACGGCGTTGAAGGACCTGGCCTCGCGGGCCGGGCGATGGCTGGGGCTAGCCGCGCCGCCCGCACTGGCCTCCCGGGCGATCGAGGCCGACCGGTTCGACCAGATGGAGTGGCGCGAGGTCTTTGATTCTGCGAAGGCGCTCCAGGACGTGGCAGAAGCACTCTCCGAACACCACCACTACGCGACGGATCTGCTGGCCGACGTCTGGACCGCCGCCTACAAGACCGCGCCGCGGCTGCGCGAGGCCGCGGAAGTCGAGCCGTCCCGGGCGCTGAACCGCCAGGTCGCCGCGAGCTTGATGTCCGCACCCGAATTCGCGGAGCTGCGCCGCGAGACCGCCGGTGACACCCACGCCTCGGCCTTGGCCGTCGTTTCCCAGCGCGACCGCCTGACCCGGCTGCTGGAGGACGCCGAGGAAGCGCATCGTGCCGTCCAGACCGCCGCCCGCATCCGGGAGACGGTGGCCGAGGCCGCACAGCGGGTCGAGTGGACGCTCCAGGAAGCGGCTTCGCAGACCAGCGAGGACGGAACCGTCCCCGAGGCAGCGGCTCAAGCCGTCACCGAAGCGATCGACGGGGCGCAACTGGCCGAGCAGGAGGCCGCAGAGGCCGAGGAACGGTCTCGCATGGCCATGGCCCACGCCTCCCCCGCCATACGGACCGCGCTACGAGCCGCCGCTGTCGACGCCGCCGAACGAGTCCGGGCGGAGAAGGCGCTGATGGCCGCCTGGGGAGTGAGCCCCGGGCAGCTGCAGCGCATGGACTTCACCGCCCGTGCCCGCCTGGCCGAACGCCTCCGTGGAGGACGCCTCGGACGGTTCGCCGATCTCATCGGCCGTTTCCGAGTCATGGCTGGTGCCGAACGCGCCCGCAAAGTCGAGCACGCTGCCGGGGAACTGGTCGGTATCACCCTCGGCGACGACGTCTCCCGCCTGATCCCGTCCGAGCTCGCCGCCCTCGGTGTGCCCGCGCTTCGCGCGTCCTTCGCCGCCCGCCTGGCCGAGAACCGGCTGATGATCTACGAGACACGCGGCGACGACAACCCCGCCAAGGGAGCCATCGTCGCCTGTGTCGACTGCTCGGGCTCGATGCGCCGGACGGGAGCCGAGAGCGTCACCCGTGAAGCCTGGGCCAAGGCGTGTGCGCTCGCCCTCCTGGATCAGGCCCGAGCCGCTCGTCCGCGCCGCGACTTCGCCGCCATCCTGTTCTCCAGCGAGGGACAGACTGCGGTGTTCCGCTTTCCCGCCGCCGACCCGGTCGACATCGCCGACGTGATCGACCTCGCCGAACGCTTCTACGGCGGTGCACCGACTATCAAGCCCCGCTGGACGCCGCCGCCGACATCCTGTCGGACGGGCACGCAGACTCCGGACACCGCAACGGCGACATCGTCTTCATCACCGACGGGCAATGCGACGTCACCGAAGACTGGATGCGCACCTGGCACGAACGCAAGGCGGCCCTTGGCTTCCGAGTGTTCGGCGTCGCCGTCGACCACTCCCCCGGACCCGTCCTGGACGCCCTCGCCGACAACCTGCGAGTCATCACCGACCTCGCCGATCCAGGGAGCACGCGGGAGATGTTCCATCTCATCTGACATGGACGGGACGCGAAGAGGCGCAGGCACACACGACGGATCGAACCCTCTGCCGCGGTCGCCTCGGGCGGTGCCGCCTCGAGGATCGGCCGTGAGTGTTTACCGCGGTAAACACTCACGGAGGGCCTGGGGCACACGATTGCTAAGGTTCAAAAACGAGCGTTTTTGTTCAGCGTTCAAGGCGGAGGAACTCTTATGACCGACCAGGGGACCATCGGCGCTGCGTCGCCCAAGACCGGAACGGCCGGTGGCGGAGCGCCCTCGTCCGATGCCGTGCAGGCAGGGTTCGATGCCTACACGGCGGCGCTGGAGGGGGAGGGGGCGCCGCTGCTCGGACACCTGGTGCTCTACAGCGTGTTCGACGGACGCGTCACCCGCGACGACTTGGAGCGCTGGTTCCTCGAACTCGGCCTGGACTCCGCGTTCCTCCCTCCGCCCATCCGGCCCGTCGACGCCTTCGAACAGATCACCGGCCGCAAGGCCATCCGGCTGACGTACCCCTTGGACGGTCAGCGGCCCGTCATCGCCGGAGGAAAGCGCGCGCGGCGCGCGACCGACGGGACGGCCCACGAGGCCACGCTGATGCTGCGGCATGTGCGGCGAGACAGTCGGCGCATCGTGAGGCACCTGGTTCGGGAAGTGCGCGACGAGCAGCAGGCCAGACTGACCTACGACACCGATCTGGCCGAGCTCGTGTTCGCCCGTGACTCCAGCGGGGCCGCCGGACCCGGCGCGGGGAGTTTGCAGATCACTCCCGACCACGCGGCCATCGCCCAACTGTCGCCGGACGAACGAAGCACCGTCCACGCAGTGCTGGCGAAGCTGCGCGAGTCCTACGACCACCGCTGCGTCTTCTTCACGTCCGACCGGCTGCGGGCGTTGATCCGGGCCTACGTCGAGAGCATGGACGCGCTTCGCGTTCGTCCGAGCGGAGGCGTCTACTTCGTCCATCGCGCGCATACCGACCGCCTGGCCTCGCTCCGCGAACTGGTGAGCCGCATGGGCGGCGACAGCAGCCTCGTGCGGGTCCCCATCCCGGACCAGGACGAGATGCGCGAGATGATCATCGCGGCGTTCACCACCAAGGCGCGAGACGACCTGGAAAGCCTCGCGCACGACATCGCCACCGCACAGTCGTCGGGTGCCCACGGACCAGACGTGGAACAGCTCTACCGCCGCTTCCAAGAACTCCGTGCCACGACGAAGCAGCACTCGGACCTGCTCGACCAGCCTCGATGAGACCGAGGACGCGCTGAAGCTGGTCAACCTGCAACTCGCCGGGCTCCTCTCGGTGGCCGGCGAAGCCTGACCCCGCCGGACGGCCGAGTTGCCCTCCTTCTACGTCAACATCATGTTGAAGCCGTAGAAGGGAGGCCACCTCGATGGCCGCGCGTAATCCGATGGGCCCGCCGCCGACGTCCGTCCAGGTGCAGGAGAAGGTGGACGAGATACATGCTCGGCGCCTGGCTGCAGGCGACGACGACCTGCATCTATGGTCGGACACCACCGCGGACGTGATCGTCTACGCGGTACGGAACCGGCGCGTGCACCGCCACATCCGAGTCGCGGACGCACGCGCCGCCCTGCTGCTGATCAGGGATCAGCGCGCTCAACTCGACGCGCTCGAACTGGAAGCTCTGGAGGCATGCCGGGAAGATCCCGAGCATCGCGTTCCGTGGAGCGCGCTCGCGGGAGACATGGGTTTGTCCAGTCCGCAGGCCGCCGACCAAAGACGGGACCGGCTCCGCGTGGCGGTGGCCGCACGTATCCGCCATGCCGCCACCGACCCTGCGGACGCCGAACGCGCTTGGACCCTCCAGAACGGTGCTCGCATCAGGTCGGCGGCAGCGGCACTGGTACGAGCCTCCGTCGACATCGCGGCCGTCGGCGACGCAGAGGTCCTCGACGTGATGGAGGATCTGGATTCCTGCCTGGACGGCTATCGCGCCAGCCATCTGCAGCACGCGGCTCTGCTGCACTACTTCGGTGCACTCGCCGCCGCACTCGGGGAGCACGTCGCAACCATCCCCGCGGTCCGTACGGCCGCGGAACTCCGGACCGAGTACCTCGCCGCGACCACATGAACCGGACGCGAGAGCGGACGTGCGCGGTCGCTGTCGTCCAGACGAAGACCGCAACCACGTCCGCCAAGCAGGCGTCGGGAGGCCTTGAGTGTTTACCGCGGTAAACACTCAAGGCCGATCTTCGCGGCGGCACCGCACGAGGTGACCGCGGCAGAAGGTTCGATCCGCGAAGCGGAGAGCCGATCGGCGAGAGCGGGGGAGAGGTTGCAAGACGCTCGACTCCGGCTCGCCCCGAGCAGTCGCCACCGAACCCCACGGCCGCGGCCTACCGCAGAAGGCGCTCTGCCCTCGCCCCTCAGCGCCGTTGTCCAGGCAAATCGCCCTTGGGAGCGCCGAGGCGAGTGTTTACCGCGGTAAACACTCGTGGTCCTGACCTGGCCCTGTCGGCTCTGCCATGATGTTGGGCGTCCGAAGTACCGTTACGGGAAGCATACGGAGCACCATGCAATCGAGTGTTCTCGTCGTGTCCACAGACCCGCAGGGCTCTGCGGTCTGGTGGGCCGACCGAGTAGACGACGACGCACTGCCCTTCGACTTCGCCCAGTCGCACGACGACATCGAGGGCATCTCGAACCTCACCAAGCTCGGCGCGAAGATCCACGTCATCGCCAACCAGAAGGGCGGGGTGGGCAAGACCACCACGGCGATGAACCTGGCAGCCGTCACCCACAGCGCCCTGGGAACCCACTCGGGCGACTACGTTCACGTCTTCATCGACACGCCCGGCAGCCTTGAGAACGAGCACATCCTCTCCGCCTGCCTGGACGTCGCGGACGACGTCGTCGTCCCCATGCCCCCGGAGCCGCTCGCGTTCGACGCGACGGCCCGCACCATCCGGAAGGTCATCGAGCCGCGCGGTCTCCCATACCGCGTGCTGGTGAACGCATGGGACCCGCGCGACGGCCAAGCCGACCTCACCGACACCCTCTCCTACATCGACGCGCAGGGATGGCCCCGCGCCAACGCGGTGGTCCGTCGATACAAGGTTCACACCCGCGCGTCGGTCGAGGGACAGGTCGTCACCCAGTACCCCAAGAACCGGGTCGCGATGGAAGCCCGTGAGGACTTCTTCCGTCTCGCCCTGGAACTCGGCTACGGCGGGAGAGGTTGATGGGACGCCGCACCAGCCTCGCCTCGCTGGCGAAGGAGAAGGTCGAGGATGTCCCGGGCCACAGCGTCGCGACCCTCGTCCGGCTCCGGACGGAGCACATCGCTGCGACGCCGCTCAATCCCCGGAACAGCTTCGGCAGCTCGGAGGAGCTCGCCGATCTCGGTGAGAGCATCCGGGTCAAGCAGCTGCAGCCCGTGGTGGTGGTCAGCAGAACCGCGTACCTGAAGCTGTGGCCCGAGCACGCGGACGAGATCGGCGACGCCAGCCATGTCCTTGTCAATGGCGAACGCCGCTACCGGGCGGCCCGCCAAGCGGACGTGGACCGCTTGGACGCGGTGCACAGGGAAGAGCTCGCCGATTCGCGCGCGGTGTTCCTGGACGCTCTCCTCCGGGAGAACCTGGACCGCAAGAACTTCGACCCCATCGAAGAGGCGAACGCGGTCGAGGCGATGGTCGCCGAGCTGGGAAGCGCGACTGCCGCCGCGGAGCAGTTCCGCCGCCACAAGACCTGGGTGTCCCAGCGGCGGGCTCTCCTGAAGCTCAACTCGGAACTCCAGACGAAGGTCCGCGCCGGGGCTCTGCCCGTCCGCATCGCGCGGTCCATCGCGGCGCTTCCTCCGGACGAGCAAAAGGGAGCCTGGGAAGAAACCCGGCGGCAGGAGGAGACCCGACGGCAAGAGGCCGCCGCGTCTCGGCAGCGCAGTAAGGAACAGGTCGCCGGCTCCAATGCGGCCACGCCCGACTCTGCCGATACGCCGCCTCAGGTTCCAACTCCGAGACCTGCGGAGGAGCTGGGGGAGACCAGAGAGACGACCGCCGCTCCAGAACAACGGACCAACGCTGAGCCGAAAGACGCCAAGGGCAACGGGGCTCGTGTTTCGCGGGCCGCCAGCCGACGGACGAACGGGTCGGCAACGGTGCCATGGGACTCGCTCGAGTCCTTGGCGGATCTGATTCGGCGGAACGTCCCGTCCACTGAGATCCCGACGCTGGTCTCCCTGCTCCAGGAGCGTTAGACCGTCAACACGCCGGAGGCCGGGTGTTTACCGCGGTAAACACCCGGCCTCCGTGCTCCCGGGCGGAACGTCCTCCTGGAAGGTGCGGACAGACAAGACGTCCTCCGCGCTGGTGGCCACCAGAATTCCTGTTAGGCGGTCACGTGACGTCGAGGTCGGTGGCCAGCGGGTTCACACCGCGGCCGATACTGGCTTCGGCACGAAAAGCGAGTTAGCCCCACGATGAGGCGAGGCTTGGCACATGGCACTGACGACGCCGCGGCGTCGGTGAAGCGACGACGCTGTGGTCGCCGTCGCTGACTACGAAGGGACCATCCCCCTGCACGGGGATGGTCCCTTGGTGCCCGAGCTGAGTACGGCGCGCACCGGGTGCTCGGGTGGCACAGGACGGCAGCGACTGCACGATCCGTGCACTCCTCCATGCTGATGTGAGTATCAGTGCTCATCTCCTCGGCCTGCTCATGGGCCGAGGATTACCGCCATGGACTCAGCCCCATCTCCGCTGCCCCCGCCGCCGGGTTCCCACGCCGGGCCCGGACGACGTCGCGGCTGGAAGCGGCTGGCCGCCGTGTCCGCAGTGGCGGCGGTGGGCTGCGGTATGTTCGCAACGGCAGCGGCCTTCACTGCCGACGGATATCACGGCCTCGATCCGAACGGCCGGGACTACACCGTGGAGCTTGAGGAAGGCGGGCGGTACGTCGTCAAAGGAGCCCCCGGAGACTACCGGGTTCGCTGCTTCTTCAACCAGGACTACGGCTCCGACCAGGTCTTCCAGCGCGATTTTCAGATCCAGCCGGTAACAGAGCGACCCACCCCCGGACGGAAAGTCGTGATCGCGTCGTTCGCAGCTCCGGTCACGGGAACCTTTGACGTCGCTTGCGTCTCTCCGCCGCGGTCCTACGGGCACGCCTACGAAGGGGTCCCCAACGAAGGCCACGCGCCCGTTGACACGATCGAGGTCTACATCGACCCCGCACACCCGTACGCCGCAGCCCGCCGATGGGCTACGGCCGCCGGGGCGTGCTTACTGCTGACCTGTGCGACTCCGTTCCTTGCCCGGCGCCGCACGAAACGATCGCGGTTGTGATCGGGCGGACGAGCGGATCGGAGCTAGGGGTTGCCGTAGCGCTCCTTGTTCAGCCCTGCACTTACCGATGTTGCGGACGGTGATGTTCGCCTACGGAGTTGGCTGCGCGGCGGATGCCGGCCGACGCACAATGGGCCGGTGATGGAGATGCGTCTTGCGGTGAGTGCTGATCGTCTTGAGGTCGCCAGGATGGTGGAGGCTCGCTGTGCCTGGTTGGAGCGGCGGGGCCTGCCGAGTTGGCGGGGCGCGTTGGACGACTTGGTCGCCCAGTGCGACAACCCGGACGGGGACGTGTGGGTCTTGGCGGACGACGAGCATGGTGTCGTCGGGCAGATGCTGGTGCAGGACCAGGGGCCGCCGTGGGGGTGGACCGACGAGGAGCGCGGCGAGGCCGCGTTGTACCTGTCGGGGTCGGTCACCGATCCCGCCCGTCGAGAGCGGAAGCCGGGCACGTTGATGGCGTGGTGGGCGGTCGATCGGGCCGCTCGGCTCAAGGTGCCATGGGTTCGGCGGCACTGCCACTTCGAGCAGGTGGCCCGCTACAACCGGACGCAAGGTTTCGCGTTGGTGCGTGAGGAGCAGCGGACGCACGCCCGGTTGTACATGATGGCGAGGCGGGCCGAGCGGCTCGATCTGTCGTCGTGGTTCGGAGTCAGGACAGGAACGCCTTGACGGCCCGGTCGAGGGTGAGGACCTCGACCAGCTTGGAATGCGGCTCCTCGTGGTACAGCTCGGTCTCCAGTGCGGCGACGGCGGCCTTGAGGCCGTCGGGGTCCAGCAGTCCTGCTTCGATCAGCGGCGATCCTTCGTTCAGGATGCGCCGCAACAGGGGCAGTCCGTTGACGATGAGAGATTCCTCGACCAGTTCGGCGAAGCTCTCGCGCCGTTCGGGGTTGCAGGCGTCGTGGCTGAGCCCGAACGTGCCGAGGTGCCGACGTTGCAGTTGCTTGAGTTCGCGCCAGTAGAACGGGAGCTGGTCGCCCAGTTCGATCAGCGCTCGGTGCGCGAACGGGTGCACCGGCCACAGTCCCGCGCGCAGGAGGGGCGGCGCGACCGTCTCCGCCGCTAGGAGGGTGATCCCCCCGGCCATGGCCGGGGGAGCGATGGCGTCGTCGCCGTACTCGATCGCGGCTCGGGCACGAGGACCGAGCCAGGCCAGGGTGAATTCATCGGTTCGGTCGGCAGCGGCCTGCGCCGATTCGGCCGACCCGACCGCGACCATCTCGTCGCCGCCCAGCCCGGTCACCACCGTGTGCGCGCCCAGCGCGGCGATCAGGGCGTTCAGCTCACCGAAATGCTGGTAGAGCGGCTCGTCGTAGGGGCTGACCAGCTCCCCGCGCACCCGGGCGCAGGACGCACCGAACATCAGACGGTCGCGGGTGTCGACCCTCAGGTCGTGCGGTCCGAAGGACACTCGGTCGCGCATTTCGGCCCGGCGCCGGATCTGCTGCTCGCGCCCCGGGCCGATGACGATCAGCGTCGCCGTATCGAGCTGCCCGGGCCAGCGCTTGGCCGCGCGCGTGCCGATCGAGCCGGAGTCCAGCCCGCCGGTCAGGTGGCAAACGGTCACGGCGGGCTCCAGGGGGCGCGCGTCCAGGGCCGTGTCGATCCCATCGATGAACGCAGTGAGCACGTCGGCTCCGTCGGCCAGCTCGCGTGGCTCGGCGTGCACCACGGGGGCCGGATAGCTGATGATCAGGTCACCGCCGAAGGTGGCGGTGGCCCGCTCCGTTAGCCGATGGATTCCGGTGAAGGCGGTTTCGGTGGTGTAGCGGGGCTGGTAGATCAGCAGGCGGGTCGCTTCCTTGGGATTGATCCCGGTCGCGAACGGCGCCAGGTCGGCCATGTCCCAGGAGCCGTGCAGGGTGCCGTCCCGGTGAGCCAGGAACAGGGGGGTCGAGCGGTCCGCGCCGACGGTGACGCGTACCGGTCGATGTGGGGCGGTCTCGATCAGTACGTAGTCGACCGGCCACCGTCGGGCATGGGCGGCGATCTCATCGAGGCTGTCCGCCGTGACCGTCGCCGGTGCCGGGGACGCGGCCGCGCGGCCGGGCACACGCTCGCGGACGGTGATCACGGTACGGGTGCCGTCGGTGGCGGCGAGGTGCTCCACCATCGGATGCGCGTAGGGCGTCACCCGTCCGCCGTCGGCTACGTACGAGTTCCCGTCCCAGCTCCACACCGGTGAGGCGTCCGGGGCGATCCGCAGGGTCAGCACAACCGTCTCCTCTCGTCCTCAGGGCATCGAGGGCCCGGCCCGTGGGCGGGGCCCCTCGACTTGGCCGGCTTGCAGATCACACGGACGTCGTGTCGTAGGTCCTGGCCCCGTCCGACGAACCCGACTTCTTCTTGTAGGTGTTGCGGACCAGCGGCGTCTGGACGATGTGTCGCGGCCCTCCCGCGAACAGGTGCTCGACGCTCGACGTCTCCTCGGCGGGCGGCTGGAACATCGCCGGCGCGGTCGCCTCGCCGTTCTGGAGACTGGTAGTGCCGTCCATCGGCTCTCCTCTCCCAGGGGACCGGCTGGTCCCCGAACCAGTGATGCCTTCACCGTCCGCCCCGACCCGCGAGAGCATCAATGCCGCCGTCGCGGCCGTCCCATTGCCGCCGCCCTATTGCCGCCGACCGTGCACCGCGGCAATGACGCGGCCGTTGCCGGTCACGGCGATGCAGCGCCGCGCTACGGATGGTTACGCTCGGGAGCGGGGTGAGGCCGAGCCCGCCGGAGGTTGGCGTTGCCGCACACGATCAGCAGAGCCCGCCGCAAGCAACTCGCCGAGCAGGCCCGCGGCATCCGAGCCCGGGGCCAGCGCGGGCGCTGGCCGGTCGAGAAGATCGCCGCGCACATCCAGGCCCGGCTTCCCGAGGTACTGCCGCTCGAGGCGTGGCGATGGGCGTACGGCTGGACCCGAGCGGACGCGATCCGCGGCATCGCCGAGCTGTACCGGGCGGACGGGCTGGGCGTCCCGCCGGTGAACCCCGCCATGCTGTGCCGCTGGGAGCACGGCGCGTTCCCGCCCAGCCCGGAGTACGGCATGGCTCTGTGCCGCCTTTACGACGCCACCCCGACCCAGCTCGGACTGGCCGATTGGGCGAGCCCACCCGCCGATGACCGATGTCCGCAGTACGGTGCCTGGCAGAAGCGACCGGGACGGCGACCACGAATTGGAGTCCTCATGGCGGCTGGGAACCTCGCGGCCCTGCGCGAAAGCATCGAGCTGGCGCTGGAGGTCGAAGGCCCGTCCGGAGGCGTGCAGACCCGCGACAACCTGACCGCCGCGCTGGCCCACTACGACCTGCGGTACTCCCAATACGAGCCAGGCGTACTGGCCGCGGAGGTGCACCGGTGCCGGACACTGGTCAACGCCATGCTCCAGCACCCGCAGGCGGACGGCGAACGCCGCGAGCTTCGCCGGATCGCCGGATGGCTGTCGGCCCTCGTTGGAAATCTGGCCTTCCACCTCGGCGACCAGGCTGCTGCGGACGTGCATCTCGCGACCGCAGCCCGGATCGGCGGCGACACCGCAGACCGCCGGCTGACCTCCTGGGCCATCGGAGCCCGGGCCATGACCGCCTACTACGGGGATCGCCATCCCGTCGCGATCGAACTGGCACAGCACGCGTACTCGCTGGCTGAGTCACCGCTGTGGCAGGCGCAGATGCTCGGTTGGGGCCTTCTGCGCCCTACCGCCGCACTCGGCCCCGGTTCACGCGCCGAGGTCGCACGCATCTCCGGACGCGCGCTGGACGCCATGGACACCGCACCCGACAGCGACGTTCCCGGCCGCTTCGGGTTCGACCGCGCCGAACTCCAGATGCATCTGGCCGAAGCGGCCCTGCTGGCCGGGGACGCCGCTCAAGCCGCCCGGTACGCTGACGAATCGCTGCAGAACATCCCGCACGGACGTCCGGGCTGGGCGGCCGCCACGATCGTGCTGGCCCGCACCGAAGCCGCCCAAGGACGCGGCGACGACGCGGCCGCCCTCGCCACAGCGGTACTCGACACCATCGCCCCCAACGCCCTACGCGCCACCAGCCGCGACCGTCTCAACGCCCTGCGCGTCGACCTGCGCCGCACTCCCGGAACCCCGAGCCGCCAGGTGATCGATCTCCACGCACGGATGGAGGTACTACCGCCGCTGGCTCTGGCCGGACGTCCGAGCACCGAACCCAACGACCACTGAGGGGGGCCGGGTCCCGCTACGGAGGCCCTACAACAACAAGTTCGCAGCATCGGTTCGGACGGCACCGGCGACGGCCAGGTCAGTCCCACCAGAACTCCCAGGCGTTCAGGCCGATGAGACCCCTGGCATATGAGGTGAGCGTGGCTGGATTGGTGTTCTGCCAAATGTTGTCCGGGCAGAATGCGAAATGCTCGGCGGCGAGTCGGAGTGCTTCTTCGTCTGTCGACGGCGGAGCCGAGACACTCAGATAGAGGTCGGAGAAACCGGCACCGACGACCCGGGCGCCGAAGCGGTCCTCCCAGCCCCGGACGACCGAGGCGATCTCTCCGGTGTCATTGGTGTGGTTCAGCGGTCCGCTCCACCCTATTGAGACCAGCGCGTCCGAGCCCTGCTCGGCGGCGGCCAGGCCGAGGCGCAGAGACGAAAGCCGGTCGGTCAGGTGTTCCGCATACCCGATGGCGAATGAGTCCGGCTCTCCCCGTGACGTCATGCTCGGTGCCGGGCCAGGCCACCGCCGGCCGTATGGCGCGGTCACAGCGAGCCGTTCGTCTTCAGACAATTTATCGTCGTCCGAGCCGGTATCGGTGTACTCCTGCCACCAGGTCTCCAGCAGATTCTGATGATCATGAATGTGGGGAGAACTGAACATCTCCGGAAAGAGCTCACCCGATTCCCAGGGCCGGAGTTCACTGTCATGTGCGAGAGGCTTCAACAGCAGAGGCCAAAGCCCCGTTCGATCGCGGAGCCGATAGATGGCCGCCCACAGCGCCGCCGAGGGCGTGGTCGAGGACAGCCAGAGACTCACCTTCCCTTCACCTTCATCCGCCCTGATCAAGCGGCCGGGTGGCAGCATGGCTTCCAGGTCCACGACGCCGATAGCCTGACCGGACAACATCGCCAGCTCTGACCGGGTCGAATTCTCGGCACTCATCCGCCGAACGATAGGGGAGCCTCGAGGTGCAACGGCGCCGCTTCCTTGCCGTTTTCTCCCTGCCTCTGGCCACGGTGATCGACCCTGCCGAGGCCACCGCGCGAGCCCGCACCGCAGCCAGACGCGGGGCCGTCGGCCGAGCCGAGGTCGTCACCGTCCGGTCGGTCATCGACACCTTCGCCGCCGCGGACGAACGCCTCGGCGGTGGCGTCGGCCGCACCGCCGTTGCCGAGTACCTCGCGGCCGACGCGACCACCTACCTGCGCGGCCGGTTCACCGACGACCGCACCCGCGCCGAGATGCACGCCGCGGTCGCCGAGCTGGCGCGCCTGGCCGGATGGACCGCCCATGACACCGGACGTCCCGGCCTGGCGCAGCGCTATTACCTGTACGCCGAACGGCTGGCCGCCGAGTCCGCGCCCGGCCACGCGGCGTTCATCCGCCGCCTCCGCGCGCACCAGGCGATCGACCTCGGCCACGGCCGCGCCTGCGTCGACCTGGCGGAGTCCGCCGTCGCGGCGGGGAAAGGCCGCGTCGATCCGGCGACACTTGGGCAGCTGCATCTCGCGGTCGCCCGTACCCGCGCGGCAGCCGGCGACGGCCACGAAGCCCGCGTCGCGCTGCGCGAGGCCGAACGATGCATCGCCCGTCCGACCGCCGACGCGGACCGTCCCTGGTGGGCGCTGGCGATGGGCGTCCCCGAGCCGCTGCTGGCCACCCACACCGCCAAGACCCTGCGAGAACTGAACGACCCGGCCGTGACCGGGCACCTGCAGGCATCGGTCGACCGCTTCGACCCTGTCACGCACCCGAGAGTCCGCGCCCTGAACCTGATCGACCTGGGCGGCTACCACGCCGAACGCGGCAACCTCGAACATGCCTGCGGAGCATGGAGCGAAGCGCTGGGCTTGCTCGACGGAGTGAACTCCGCCCGCGCCCGCACGGCCGTCACCGGAATCCGCTCCGCGGCCTCCCCGTATCGGTCCCGCGGCAACACCGAGATCAGGCGCGTCGACACGGCTGCAACCCGCTGGCTGGCGGCCCACCGATAAGACCCGGCCGACGGATTCCAGCGCGACCACGCCGTCCGGACGCGGTGGCCTCCTGCGCTTGTAAAGTCGCAGGCCGGGCAGTGTGCTCCCCGCGCACGCGGGGATGGTCCCGGGTCGGGCGGCGGAGTGAGCTTCTACGTAAATACGCCCTCACCGCCTGATCAACCGCGCCCCTGAGTTCGAGCTACACCCATCTTGATACGGCCGAAGCCGGTTTGCAGCTGGCCGAGCCGGGCTCGTCTTGCATCGGACCGGCTTGCGAAATGCCGTCGTTACTCGGGTCACTCAGCGGTTCTCGCCCGCCAGGTTTCGGCGAGGGCGAGGAATGCGGAGTTCTCCTCTGGCAGCCCGATGGTGATCCGCACGCCTTCTGTGGGGAAGGCGCGAAGAATAACGCCGTTGTCGAGGCAGTGGTCGGTGAAGGCGGTGCTGTCTTCGCCGAGGGGCAACCAGACGAAGTTCGCGTGGGAGCCCGGTAGGACGTAGCCGAGACGGCGAAGTTCCCGGGTGACGCGGTGGCGTTCTGTGATTGTGAGACTGGCGCGTCTGGCGACCTCCTCCTGCTCTCCGAGCGCGGCGATGGCCGCCTCCTGGGCGAGCGCGCTGACACTGAACGGGGTTTGTGTCTTGCGGACCTGCTCGATCAGTTCCGGTGCGCCGACGCAGTAGCCGACGCGCAGGCCCGCCAGCCCGTAAGCCTTCGAGAAGGTCCTGAGGACGACGACGTTGGGCCGGTCCCCGAAGAGTTCCAGCGCGTCCGGCACCGCGGACGGGTCGGCGTACTCGCGGTAGGCCTCGTCGACAACGACCAGGACGTGGTCGGGCATCCGGTCGATGAAGGCGCGCAGAGCGGCCTCGTCGATGGCCGTCGAGGTCGGGTTGTTGGGGTTGCAGACGAAGACCAGCCGGGTCAGTTCGGTGATGGCCGCCGCCATCGCGTCCAGGTCCTGGACGTGGTCGCGCAGCGGGACCGGGATCGGTGCCGCCCCCGCCACCGTGGTGAGGATGGGGTACGCCTCGAACGATCGCCAGCCGTAGACGACCTCGGTGCCCGGCCCCGCCACCGTGTGCAGGAGTTGCCCGCACACCTCGGACGACCCGGCCCCCACGGCGATGCGGTCGGGAGTCACGCCGTGGTGGGTGGCGAGCGCCTCCAGCAGACGGGCGGCACCCATATCGGGGTAGCGGGACAGTCCGGTGGTCATGTCGGCGACCCGCGCCGCGACGCCGGGCAGCAGGCCGTAGGGGCACTCATTGCTGGCCAGCAGGGTGGCCCCGGGCGCTTTGCGTCCCGGCACGTAGGACTGAAGCCGGACGAGCGGCGGCCGCACGTGCACCATGGTGTCTCGCTTTCGTCGTTGGGGGCCGTCACGCGTTGGCGAGCAGGACGGAGGGCGCTTCCACGCAGTCGGCCACGTGGCGCAGGAACCCGCCGGCGGCGCCGCCGTCGCAGACCCGGTGGTCGAAGGTGAGGGACAGCTGGGTGACCTTGCGTGCGGTGACCGCGCCACCGGTGACCCAGGGACGGTCGATGATGCGGCCGACGCCGAGGATGGCGGCCTCGGGGTGGTTGATGATCGGGGCGGACCCGTCCACGCCGAAGACGCCGTAGTTGTTGAGGGTGAACGTGCCGCCGGTGAGCGACTCGGGCGGCAGCTTTCCAGCGCGGGCGAGGCCGGTGAGCCGGGCCAGTTCGGCGGCGAGCTGGGCGGTCGTCATCCGGTCGGCGTCGCGGACGACCGGGACGACCAGGCCGCGGTCGGTCTGCGCGGCGAAGCCGAGGTTGACGTGACCGTGCCGGATGATCTCGGCGCGGTCGGTGTCGACCGAGGAGTTCAGCTCGGGGAAGCGGCGCAGGCCGTCCACGCAGATGCGGGCGAGCAGGGCGAGCAGCCCGATGCCGAGGTCGGGGCGGGTCTGCCGGAGCTCGTCCTTGGCCGTGAGCAGGCTGGTGGCGTCGACATCCACCCAGGTCGTCGCGTCGGGGATCTCCCGGCGGCTGCGGGCCATCTTGTCGGCCACCGCCCGGCGCAGGCCGCGCAGCGGGATACGGTCCGCCACGGCCGCCGGAGCCGGGACGGGCGTCGCCGTCGGTTCGGCGGCGGGTGCGGCCGAGAGTTCGGCCCGGCGGGCGATCGCCTGCTCGACGTCGCGGCGGAGGATCACGCCGCGCGGGCCGGTGGGGGCGACGGCGGCGAGGTCGATTCCGTGCTCGGCGGCGATCCTGCGGACGAGCGGAGAGATCACGCGCGGCGCGTGTGCCGGCCCGGCCGCCATAGGCGGTGCCTCATCAGCCTGACGCTCGGCGGCTGATTGAACGGATATCGGCTCCGTGGTGGTCGCGGGGCCGCGGCGCCGCCTGCGCCGGCCGGACCCGTGACCGGTGCCGTAGCCGATCAGGACGTTGCCCGAGCCGGCCTGTTCCTCCTCGCGGTAGCGGGCCGCGGCCGGGTCGACGTCTGAATCCACATCCGGGGCGGGCGTCTGCGCGATGTCGGCCTCGGTGCCGGCCGCGCCGATTTCGATGAGCGGCTCGCCGACCGCGAGGACGGTGCCGGCCTCGGTGTGCAGTTTCAGCACGATGCCGGCGTAGGGGACGGGGACCTCGACGGCGGCCTTGGCGGTCTCGACCTCCACCACGATCTGGTCGATCTCGACGGTGTCGCCGACGGCGACCTTCCATTCGACGATCTCGGCCTCGGTGAGGCCCTCGCCGAGGTCGGGCAGGCGGAACACCTGCCGGGCGGGAGCGGTCGTCGTCATGATGCCTCCCGGGCCGAGTGCAGGATGTCGGGCCGGTCGTCGAACTGGAGCCGGTCACCGCGTCCAGGACGCGGTCGACGTCGGGCAGGTGCGCGTGCTCCAGCTTGGGGGGCGGGTAGGGGATGTCGAACCCGGTGACGCGCAGCACCGGGGCGGCGAGGGAGTGGAAGCAGCGTTCCTGGACGCGCGCCGCGATCTCCGCGCCCACGCCGGCGAACCCCTGGGCTTCCTGGACGACCACGCAGCGTCCGGTCTTGCGCACCGACGCGGTGACGGTGTCGTCGTCGAACGGGACGATCGTGCGCAGATCCACGACTTCGAGGTCGATGCCGTCGGCGGCGGCCGCCTCGGCGGCCTGGAGCGCGACGGGGACGCTGGGGCCGTAGGCGACGAGCGTCGCGTCGGTTCCCGCGCGCCGCACCGCCGCCTGCCCGAAGCCGCCGGTGCGCCGCTCGCTGATGGTGGTGTCGTCCTTGGCCCAGTACAGGCGTTTGGGCTCCATGAAGACCACCGGGTCGGGGTCGGCGATCGCGTCGCGCAGCAGCCAGTAGGCGTCGTCGGGGGTGGCGGGGGTGACGACCTTCAGGCCGGGGGTGTGCGCGTAGTACGCCTCGCTGGAGTCGCAGTGGTGCTCCACGCCCCCGATCCCGCCGGCGAAGGGGATGCGGATCACCATCGGCAGCGGCATCGCGCCGCGGGTGCGGTTGCGCATCTTGGCGACGTGCGAGGCGATCTGCTCGAACGCCGGGTAGGCGAACGCGTCGAACTGCATCTCGACGACCGGGCGGAACCCGCCCATCGCCATCCCGACGGCCAGGCCGACGATGCCGGCCTCCGCCAGGGGGGTGTCGAAGCAGCGGTCCTCGCCGAACTCGGCGGTCAGCCCGTCGGTGATCCGGAAGACGCCGCCCAGCGGCCCCACGTCCTCACCGAAGACGAGCACCCGCGCGTCTTCGGCCAACGCGTCCCGCAGCGCCGTGTTCAGCGCCTGCGCCATCGTCATCGCGGTCATCGTCGGTCCTCCGGGGCGGTCAGTTCGGACGCGAGCAGGGCCCGCTCGCGTGCTCGCACAACTGGGGCGTGGGGTCGGCGAAGACGTGATCGAAGATCTCCAACGGGTCGGCCTCGGGATCGGCGTCGGCGTTCAGCGCGTCGCGGACCCGGGCGGCGAACGCCTCGGCGTCCTCGCGCGCCGCCTCGACGCCGTCGTCTTCGAGCAGTCCCCGGCCGCGCAGGTAGGTCTCCAGCCGCGCGAGCGGATCGGCCGACTCCCACTCCTCGACCTCCTCCGCTTGCCGGTACCGGGTGGCATCGTCGGCGTTGGTGTGCGCGTCCATGCGGTAGGTGTGCGCCTCCACTAGGAACGGTCCGTTTCCGGTCCGCGCGTGCTCCATCGCCGCCATCAAGACCGACAGCGTCGCCACGAGGTCGTTGCCGTCGACCTGCTCGGAGCGGACGCCGTACCCGATCCCCTTGTAGGCGAGCGCCGGCGCGGCGGTCTGCTTGGCCAGCGGGACCGAGATCGCGTACTTGTTGTTCTGCACGAGGAACACCACAGGGGCGTTGAGGACGGCCGCGTAGTTGAGCGCCTCGTGGAAGTCGCCCTCACTGGTCCCGCCGTCGCCGATGAACGCCATCACCACGGCGTCCTCACCCTTGCGGCGGAGCGCTTCGGCCATCCCCACCGCGTGGATCGTCTGGGTCGCCAGCGGCGTGCACTGCGGCGCGACGCGGACGGCCGCGGGGTCGTACCCGCAGTGCCAGTCGCCCCGCAGCAGGGTGAGCACCTCGGCCGGGTCGATGCCCCTGGCGACGAGCGCGACCGAGTCGCGGTAGGTGGGGAACAGCCAGTCGTCCTCGCCGAGCGCGAGGCGCCGGCGATCTGGCAGGCCTCCTGGCCGCGGCTGGAGGGGTAGACGGCGAGCCGCCCCTGTTTGGTCAAGGCGGTCGCCTGGCGGTCGAAGCGGCGTCCCAGGACCATCCGGCGGTAGGCCTCTAGGAGTTGCTCGTCTTCGGGTGCCCGGTATCCGGCGGGCGGTTCGACGGCCGTGCCGTCCTCGGCGACGAAGCGGACCGGGACGGGCGCGGGAAGAAGGCCGTCGGTCACCCGGCTGTCTGTCCGCATGGACATGGCGACCCTCGCTTTCGGTGGACGTTTGACAAGGCAAGCGTCCAGTTTGCGGTCCATCTGTTCAATAGATCGGCCATAATGAGCGACAGATAGCTTCTTACGAGACACCAGGAAGGCCATATGTCGACCGATGAGGACCCTGGCGGGGGGTGGCCGGGACGTTCTGCCGACCGGCTGGACGAAGTGGACCGCGCGATCGTCGCCGAGCTGCTGCGGGACGGCCGGATCTCGGTGCGGGCGCTGGCCGAGAACGTCCACATCTCCCGCGCCAACGCCTATGCGCGCCTTACCCGGCTCACCGACGACGGCGTGATCACCGGCTTCACCGCGGAACTGGCGCCGCACCGGGCCGGGCTCGGCACCAGCGCCTACGTCTCGGTCACCATCGAGCAGAACTCCTGGCGGGCGGTATCGGCCCGGCTGCAGGAGATCCGCTACGTCGAGCACTTCGCGATGGTCGGCGGCGACTACGACGTGCTGGTGCTGGTTCGGGCGCCGGACAACACGGCGCTCCGGCACGTGGTGCTGGAGCGCATCCAGGACATCCCGGGCGTGCGCGCCACCCGGACCTGGCTGGTGTTCGACGAGGCGCACGGCCGGGGCGCGGACTGGGCTCGCAGAGGCGAGTAAGTCGGGGCGGTGCCCCAGTGCGCGGCGGGAGGCGGTTCACCCGGGCCGCGGTTCAGCGGGACGCCTTGTACTCCCTGAGGAGCGCTTCGAGGCTGCTCACCATGAAGATGTAGAACTCGTGCATCTGACGGAGGCGTTCGCGCTGACGTTCAGGGAGGCTGTCGCTTCGCGCGTGCGCGCGCTCGGCGAGGGCCAGTAGTTCGGTCGTCGCGTCAAGCTGGTGCCGGAGGCAGCCCGCCCACGCGTCCTCGCACCACTCGTACACGTACTGGCGGGAGCCCGGTTGCTTGAACCGCCGGACGGTGCCGCTCTCCACCAGCAGGCGCGTCATCTCCGACATCGAGCCCTTGCTCGCGTTGAGGGCGTTCTGCAGATCCGCCATGGTCATGGGCGTCTCGCTGAGCATCAGGACGCCGGCGGTTCGCCCGGCCATGGGGGGCCAGCTCATCGCGCGGCCGATGCGCAGGCCGAAGTCGTCGATCAGGGCGTCGCCGCCGGTGGGGTCGCCGTCACGGGCGGGGGTGGACACGACCACCTCCATTCAATCAGAAAAAAATGAACTTTCACTCTTGACTGAATTAATTGTGAAGGGCAGTCTACCGCCATCGGCGGTTCGGACCTTCCCGAAGCCGCTCACCTGGCCTAACGCAGGAGGTTCGCCGTGGCAAACACGGGCTGGGACATCATCGTCGTCGGCGCGGGCTCCGCGGGCGCCGCGCTCGCCGCCCGTTCTGCCGAGCGGGGCAGGCGCGTGCTGCTGCTGGAGGCCGGACCCGACTACCGGTCGGCGCAGATGCCGGAGGCGTGGCGGTCGCCGAACCCGGCACGCGCGCTGATGGACCCGGCCGCCGTATCCGGCCTGGTGTGGGACGGCGTCACCTCGTCCCGGACGGACAAGCAGCCGCAGGCACCGTACTGGCGCGGCCGGGGCGCGGGCGGGAGCTCGTCGATCAACGGGCAGATCGCGATCCGCCCGCCGATGGAGGACTTCGCGGACTGGGCCGCCGCCGGATGTACCGGATGGTCGCCTGAAGACGTCCTGCCCTACTTCGCGAAGCTGGAGGACGACGAGGAGTTCGGCGACGAGGCCTACCACGGGCGCGGCGGCCCGACCCCGATCTTCCGGATGCCGCGGGAGCGCTGGGGCGGCGTGGACGGCGCGCTCGCCGCGGCGGCGCAGGCAGCCGGGCACGCCTGGGCGCCGGACGTCAACGCTCCCGGGGCGGCGGGCGTCTCGCCGTACCCGATCAATTCGCGGGCCGGGCGCCGGGTCACCGTCAACGACGGCTACCTCGAACCGGCCCGGTCCCTGCCCGGGCTCACCGTCCGGGGCGACGCCCTGGTCGACCGGGTCGTGTTCGACGGCGACCGGGCCGTCGGCGTCCGCGTCATCACCGCCGGGACGGCGGTGACCGAGTACGCCGACGAGATCGTGCTCAGCGCCGGAGTGATCCACTCGCCCGCGATCCTGATGCGGTCGGGCGTCGGCCCGGCGGAGGACCTGCGCCGCCTCGGCATCGAGGTGCGGGCCGACCTTCCGGTGGGCCGAGGGATGCAGGACCACCCGATGGTCGTCGTCGGGCTGCCGCTGACCGCCGATGCCGCGGTCAAGACGGCGGACGACCGCCATACCAACGTCTGCGTCCGCTTCGGCAGCGGCGCGCCCGGCGGCACGCCCTTCGACCTGATGCTGGTGTCGATGAACATGAACGTGCTCGCCATGGAGAGCGCCGACACGCGCTTCCCGGTGGGCGGCTTCGGCGTGTGGCTCAACCAGAACCACTCCCGCGGGGTGCTGACGCTGACGTCCGCCGACCCGCAGGCGCAGCCCGAGGTACGGGAGCGGATGCTGTCGGACGCCCGCGACCTGGCGCGCCTGCGCGACGGTGTCCGCACGCTGGTCGATCTGGCGCGCGGCCCGGAGGCCGCCGTCGTCGTCGAGGGATCGGTGGAGGCCGTCAATCAACGCCTGTTCGCGGTGCTGGACGACGACGCGGAACTCGACGATCTCCTGCTGGCCACCGCAGTGGACGCCCAGCACGGCACCAGCACCTGCCGGATGGGCGCGGCCGGCGACGACTCCGCGGTGCTCGACCCGTCGTGCCGCGTCCGCGGCATCGGCGGCCTGCGCGTGGTGGACGCCTCGATCTTCCCGTCCGTCCCGCGGGCCAACACCAACCTGGCGACGATCATGGCCGGCGAGCTCATGGCCGACCGCCTCAACTGACCCCGACGACGCCGGCCCCGACCGTTCCCTCGGGCGCGCCCACCCGCGCAAGGAGCACCACCAGTGAAGACTTTGCAGAACCTGATCGGCGGCGTCTGGGAGGATTCCCGCAGCGACGCGTTCCACGACGTGGTCGACCCGGCGACCGAGGAGGTCGTCGCTCGTTGTCCCAGCGGCTCGCCCGAGGACGTCCGCCTCGCGGTGGACGCGGCCGCCGGAGCGCAGCCCGCCTGGGCGGCGCTGCCCGTAGCCGAGCGGGTGGCGCGCCTGACCCGGTGGGCGGACGCGGTCGCCGAGCACGCCACCGAGCTCGCCGAGATCGAATGCCGCGAGATGGGCAAGCCCGTCGCACTCGGCACGGGCTTCATCGGCGGCGCCGCGCAGCTGGTCAAGGCGGCCGCCGCCGAGGCATTGGACTACCCGTTCGAGGAGACCGTCCCAGCGCCGGACGGCGGCAGCACCACCATCCTGCACAACCCGGTCGGCGTGACCGCGGTCATCGTGCCGTGGAACTTCCCGGTGCCGATGACGCTCGGCGCGATCGGCCCGCTGCTCGCCGCCGGGAACACCGTCGTGATCAAGCCGTCCGAGCGGTCTCCTATGTCGGCGGTGCGCCTGCTCGAACTCGCGGACCTGCCGCCCGGCGTCGTGAACCTCGTGCACGGGGACTCCCGTGCGGGCGTGCCGCTGGTCGCGGACGAGCGGATCGGGCTCGTCCACTTCACCGGCTCCGTCGAGGCGGGCCGCCAGGTCGGCGCCGAGACCGGAGGACGGCTGAACCGCGCGATCCTCGAACTCGGTGGAAAGGACCCCGTGGTCGTCGACGCCGACGTGGACCCGGCGGCCACCGCCGCGGCCGTCGCGTTCGGCGCGTTCGCCAACTCGGGCCAGATCTGCACGTCCATGGAGCGCATCTACGTGCACCAGGACATCGCCGAGGAGTTCATCGACGCCCTCGTCGACGCCGCCGGGACCTACGTCCTCGGCGACGGCCGCGACGAGACGACGGTGCTGGGCCCGCTGGTCGACCAGCGGCAGCGCGACATCGTCGAACGGCACGTCGCCGACGCCGTCGAACGCGGCGCGACCGTCCGCACCGGGGGGAAGAGGCCCGAGGGCAGGGGCTTCTTCTATCCCGCGACCGTGCTCACCGGCGTCGACGACTCCATGCTCGTCATGAACGAGGAGACCTTCGGCCCCCTCGCCCCGGTGGTGGTGGTGCCGTCCTTCGGGGAGGGGGTGGCGAAGGCCGCCAAGACGCGGTTCGGGCTCGCCGCCACCGTCTACACCAACGATCCCGCGCACATGGCCGCCGCCCGCGCGATCCCCGCCGGCGTGGTGTGGGTGAACCAGTGGCAGGGCGGCGGACCCGAGCGGCTGTACGAACCGGCGGGCGACAGCGGGATGGGCGCCACCGGATCCAGGGCCGCCTACGACGCGGCCACCCGTCCCGTCTCGATCCACACCGCACCGGTGGTGGACGCGTGACGGCCACCGCGCAGCAGCGGCCAGCGAAGCGGCACGCCGCGGACGTCGTCGGCGCCTGGAGCGAACGCCTGGTAGAGCTGTCCCACCGCATCCACGCACACCCCGAACTGGCCTTCGAGGAAACGCGGGCGAGCGCGTGGGTCGCCGAGGCGCTGACCGCCGCCGGATTCGAGGTCGAGCACGGCTGCTACGACCTGCCCACCGCCGTCCGCGCGACCGTCGGGACGGGGCCGCTGCACATCGGGATCTGCGCCGAGTACGACGCCCTCCCCGAGATCGGCCACGCCTGCGGCCACAACATCATCGCCGCCGCCGCGGTCGGCGCCGGCGCGGCGCTCGCCGGACTGGCCGACGACCTGGGCCTGACGGTGACCGTCCTCGGCACACCGGCGGAGGAGGGCGGCGGAGGCAAGATCCTCATGCTCGAGCGCGGTGCCTTCGACGGGGTCGACGCGGCGATGATGGTGCACCCCGCCGCCGTCGAGATGGCCGCGATGCCGGGCTCGGCCGTCTCCCAGTTCCAGGTCGCCTACCGCGGCAAGCCGGCGCACGCGGGCGCGTACCCGCAGCTCGGCGTCAACGCCGCCGACGCGATGACCGTCGCGCAGGTCGCGGTCGGGCTGCTCCGCCAGCAGACGGGCCCGGACGACCGCATCGCCGGCGTCGTCACCGAGGCGGGCACCGCGGCCAACATCATCCCCGACGCCAGCCGGGGAGGGTGGATCGTACGGTCGTCCACCATGGAGGGCCTCGCCGAGCTCAAGCGGCGCGTGCAGCGCTGCTTCGAGGCCGGTGCGCTGGCCACCGGATGCGAGCTGACGACCACGCCGGTCTCCCTCGACTATGCCGACCTGCGGCCCGATCCCGCCTTGCTGGAGCTGTACCGGGCCAACGCCGAGGCGCTCGGGCGCGTCTTCCCGGACCTGTCCGGCGACTCCCCGGCCGGCGCGGCCACCGACATGGGCAACGTCTCCCATGTCGTCCCCACCATCCACCCGATGCTCGGGCTGGACTGCCTGCCCGCGGTGAACCACCAGCCCGAGTTCACCGCGGCGTGCGCCACCTCGGCAGCCGACAAGGCCGTCCTGGACGGCGCCACCGCGATGGCGTGGACGGCGATCGACCTCGCCCGCGCCTGACCCCGACCGGCCGGGGCGGGCCTTCCGCAGTGCGGGCCCTGAGAGAGCCGGAGGGGCGGCCCCGACTTCCGGGGCCGCCCCTCCGGGCATTCCGGCCTCGGTCTCAGCGCCCTTCGAAGACCGGCCTTCGCTTGCCGAGGAACGCCTCGACCGCCCCGGCGTGGTCGGTGGTCAGGCCGAGGCGCGCCTGGGCGCGCGCCTCGGACGCGAGCGCCGTGTCGAGATCCTGTTCCCACGCGTCGGCGATCAGCCGCTTGGACTCGGCGTAGGCGGCGGTCGGACCGACGGCGAGCCGAGCGGCGAGCGCGCGGCCCGCGGCCGCCACCTCCTGCCGCGGTACCACCCGGCCCGAGACGCCCCACGCGACGGCCTCCGCCGCGGTGAAGGTCTCGCCGAGCAGGACCAACTCCCTGGCCCGGGACTCGCCGACCGCCCGCGGCAGCGTCCACGACAACCCCGAGTCACAGGTCAGCCCGATCCCGGTGAACGCCGTTCCCAGGACGGCGTCCTCGGCGAAAACCCGCAGGTCGCAGGCCAGTGCGAGGGCCAGGCCGGCGCCGACGCACGTGCCGGCCACGGCCGCGACGACCGGCTTGCCCATCGTGGCCGGGAGCCGGACGATCGGCGCATAGTCGTCCTGGACGGTGTCGAACGCATGCTCTGGATCGTCGCGCAGCGCGGCCGCGTGCTCGGCGAGGTCCTGCCCGACGCAGAAGGCACCGCCCGCGCCGGTCAGCAGCACGGCGCGGACACCCGCGTCGGACGCCGCGTCTTCCAGCGCGCGCCGCAGCGCCGTCTTGGTCCGTGCGTCGAGCGCGTTGCGGCGGTCCGGACGGTTCAGCGTCACGACCGCCACGCCCCCGTCCCGTTCGAGGAGCACCGGCGCGTTCTCGTCGGTGACGGTGTCCATGTCAGGCCTCCGTCGCCGGGGTTTCGGGCCAGGTCTTGGCCACGAGGGTGAGCACGTCGTAAGTCGCGGCGGCCCGGCCGTCCTGGTTGGTCACGACGGCGTCCCAGCGGACCTCGCCGTAGTCGGCGCCGGTTCGCGGGGTGATCTGCTTCACCGTCAGCGTCACCGCGATGGCGTCACCCGCCTTGACCGGTGTGAGGAAGCGCAGCGCGTCGACACCGAAGTTGGCCAGGACGGGCCCGGGCGCGGGGTCGACGAACAGTCCGGCGGCCAGGGAGACCACCAGGTAGCCGTGGGCGACGATGCCGCCGAACAGCGGGTTGCGGGCGGCGGCCTCGGGGTCGGTGTGGGCGTAGAAGGTGTCGCCGGTGAACTCGGCGAAGTGCTCGATGTCCGCCAGTGTCACCGTCCGCGGCTGTGAGGCGATCGTGTCGCCGATCCGCAGGTCCGCCAGGGACTTGCGGAAGGGATGGACGCCGGATTCGGTACGGGCGGCGCCCGCCGTCCACTGCCCGGTGGCGGCCGTGAGCAGATCGGGGGACGCCTGGACGGCGGTGCGCTGCATGTGATGGAGCACGGCGCGGACACCGCCGAGTTCCTCACCGCCACCGGCGCGTCCCGGCCCGCCGTGCACCAGGACGGGCAGCGGCGAGCCGTGCCCGGTGGACTCCTTCGCGTCGTCGCGGTCCAGGACCAGGACCCGGCCGTGCCACGGCGCGAGACCCAGCACCACCGACCGCGCCACGTCCGGGTCATGGGTGGCGACGGACGCGGCGAGGCTGCCCTTGCCGCGCGCGGCGAGCGCGACCGCCTCATCGAGGCCGCGGTAGGTCAGGACGGTGCTGACCGGGCCGAACGGCTCCACATCGTGCGGTTCGGTGGCGCCGGCCCGCGCGCGCAGCACGAGCGGCGTCATGAAGGCGCCGCGCTCGGCGTCGCCGTCGAGCAGTGCAGCACCCGCGGGGTCTCCGACCGCGACCTCGGCGCCGGCCCGCAGCGCCTCGACGGCCTTGCGTACCTGGTCGCGCTGGTCGAGGCCGGCCAAGGGGCCCATCCGCACGTCGGGGTTGCGGGGGTCGCCGACGGTGACCTTCGCGAGCCGAGCGGCGAGCGCCTCGATCACCTGGTCGGCCATCGTCTCGGGGACGATGACCCGGCGGATCGCGGTGCATTTCTGCCCGGCCTTGACGGTCATCTCGGTGACGACGCCCTTGACGAACAGGTCGAACTCCGGGTCGTCCGGACGGACGTCGGGGCCGAGGATCGAGCAGTTGAGGGAGTCGGCCTCGACGCCGAGGCGGACGCCGCCGTCCAGCACGTTCGGGTGGCGGCGCAGGATCCCGGCGGTGTGCGCGGAGCCGGTGAAGGCGACGCAGTCCTGGACGGTCAGCGCATCGAGCAGCCCTTCCGGGCTCGCGGAGAGCAGTTGCAGGGCGCCGTCGGGCAGGATGCCGGACGCGATGATCTGCCGGACGGCGAGTTCGGTGAGGTAGGCGGTCTGGCTCGCGGGCTTGACGATCGACGGCAGCCCCGCGAGGAAGGCGCTTCTCCAGCATCCCCCAGACGGGGAAGTTGAAGGCGTTGATCTGGACCGCGACACCCGGTCGGGACGCGTAGAGGTGCCGGCCGACGAAGGTGCCGCCCTTGCCGAGCGGCTCCACGCCGCCGTCCAGAACGATCGTGTCGTTCGGCAGTTCCCGCACGCCCTTGCTCGCGTAGCTGAACAGCGTGCCGATGCCGCCGTCGACGTCGACCGCGGTGTCGCGTGCGGTGGCGCCGGTCCGCACCGACAGCGCGTACAGCTCCTCCTTGCGCTCGGTCAGGTGCTTGGCCAGCGCCTTCAACAGCGCGGCCCGCTCGTGGAAGGTCAGTGCCCGCAGCGAGGGGCCGCCGACCTCCCGGCCGTACCGGACCATCGCCGCGATGTCCGGTCCCCGGCGCGAGAAGCGCGCGACCTCCTCGCCCGTCGCGGCGTCCAGCAGGGGGTCCCCGTCGTCGGTGGCCCGGAACCACCGTCCGGCGGCATAGCTCTCCAGCAGCGCGCTCACGCTGCCTCCTTCCGTGGGTCCATCGAGGTGAGTCCTTCGCGGCGGCCGCCGCACCGCCCGGCGAAGTTCGGGCGCTGTGGCCGGTTGCGCGGGGCCGCCATCCCATGTCACGGTATTACCGACCGAACGGTAAGTAAATATGATCGAAGTCTCGGAGGGACGATGACGACCATCCCCGTGGAGCCGGAGGAGCGGTTGCGGGAGGGGTTCGACGCGACGATCGCGCGGGCCGACCGGATCGAGCCCCGCGACTGGATGCCGGACGCCTACCGCCGGACGCTGGTCCGGCAGATCGCCCAGCACGCGC